>JBMFVY010000001.1:0-95216 GCA_049965755.1 Phycisphaerae bacterium
GCGAAGAGGGCCGCGAAAATCAGACACAAAAATACGAGGATCATGGGGCGGCGGCGTTCAAAACGTGCAATGCGGGCGGCGGCTCTGTTCTGCGCCGCTTTCGCCCACCCCGCGTGCGGAAAACCCACCCCAAGCCAATTTGCGTCGATCGCCGCAGCACTCCGCAGCCCCAGTGCCGCGGCACAGACCGAGGGGATCAGTTCCCTCAAGTGGATCTTGACACGATATACCAACGACTATCAAGTCCAATGGCAGTCGGCCTACTCCTGGCTGCCCGAGCTTATGGCCGACGGACACGCCGCGACGTCGGCCAAACTGGCGCGAGAACAAATCCTGAGTCACGCCAGTTGGACGGTGTTGGTAGGAATATGGCAGCAGGATCGGGTTCAGGCCCTGTTGGCGATGGGGAAGGTAAATGCAGCGCTGCGGAATGCCAAGAGTCTGTTCTACGAATGTCCTCTGGGTCAGACGCGTACGGCGCTGTTGTTGCTGCAGGAGTGCCTGGAGAAGAAATATCCGCGTGGGAATAAGTTGATCAAGTTGTTCATTGATGAGCAGATGGCGGGTGCCCGCAAGGCGGGGGTATCGTGCAAAGTGCTTTCACTCATTAAGATTGATGGTGGGCCGTACAAAACATTGCTGGGAGCCCTCCATGGCGAGGCGCCGTGGCAACTGGCGGCGAAGGAGAACTTGCTGCTGCTCTCGGGACATGTGAACCGTGCATTGCGCACGGCCCGCTTGGCGGAGGCGCTCAACAGCAATGTCAGGAATTACCTTTCCGATTCGGCGGATGTGGCAAGGGCGATGAAAGCGGCCGACGGGACGGTTTATCGGGCGAATCGGTATATGCTCTCCGCCGCCCGCCGTTACGCCCGCATGACCGGCATGCACTGACAGAGCAGCGATTTCGGATAACGCCTCACCCATCCATTCATGGCGTGAAGCATGCCGCGTCGGATGCAAGCCCTGCCGCTGTGCGGTTTGAGCCCCGTTGGACGACTTGGCGAAAGCCGATTACAATACCGGGCTTTGGTCAACCGACCGCCTCAGGCCGAAGGGGCTTAAAGCGGAGGTGGAACTGTGCGCCGGGATTTCGGTGCGTTGATGTAGGCGGAGTGCAAAGTGCCCAAGGCAAAAACCCATAAGGGTATAAAAAAGCGAGTTAAGGTCACCGCTCGTGGTAAGGTCAAGTTCCACAAGCATAACAAAGGTCACCTGCAGAGCGGAAAGTCCGGTAACCGGAAGCGGCGGTTGCGCGGAACGACCACCATCACCGGCCCTTATGCCGACAAGATGGTGACGTTGCTCGGGCGGAATGCACGCTGACGCACTATGGACGGCTTCCCCTTCAAAGTGCTCTCGAAATACCAGGTCGAGGGCTTGTTTGGGGGCGTTTGAATCGGTCGGATTTAACACTAATTTGAGTTTGCAAATTATCGATATTTGAGGATGTTACATCATGCCACGAGTTAGAATTGGCGCAGCGAGAAAACAGCGACACAAACGGCTCTTGAAACGGGCCAAAGGTTTTGTCGGCGGCCGAAGTAAATTGTATAAAACAGCGCACGAAACACTCCTGCGCGCCGGTGCGAATCGCTTCAGTGGTCGCAAGGAAAAGAAACGCGACTATCGGGCATTGTGGATTACCCGGCTCAATGCCGCTGCTACCATGCGCGGCCTGCGCTACAGCCAGCTTATTGCCGGTTTGGCTAAAGCCAACATTACGCTCAATCGCAAGAGTCTGAGTGAAATCGCTATTTGCGATCCAGCAGCCTTCGACGCCATTGCCGCCAAAGCCAAAGAGGCCCTAGGTATTGCCTGAACGCCCCCGACCCTGGCGGTAATGGGCTTGTCGACGAAGGCGGAACGGTCCGGTCGATGGTGAAACCTCGTTTGATTGATGCTTCAACTCACCGGCGCGGTTGCGGAGTTTTTTGACGATGGATCTCAATGAACTGGTCAATGCCGCCCAAGCGGAAATGACAGCGGTTCAAACGGCTGAGCAACTCGAATCATTCAGAATCAAGTACCTCGGTGCGAAAGGTCTGCTCAAGCAGGCCAGCGACCACATCAAACAGATTCCGGCGGATCAGAAACGCAGTTATGGCCAGGCGCTCAACTCCGTCAAACAGACCATCACCGAAGCTTTTGAAAGACGCAAAAGCGAACTCGAATCCCAGCCGGCGGCCGTTAAGGGAGTAGATGTCACCGAGCCGGGGCATATATCCCACGATCCCTATCGGCCCGGTTGCCTGCATCTTATACAGCAAACCATCGATGATCTAATCGATCTATTCTCCCAGATGGGGTATTCCGTTGCGGATGGACCGGAACTGGAAGATGAATTCCATAATTTTGAAGCACTGAACGTTCCGCCCGATCATCCCGCCCGCCATCCGCTCGATAATTTTTATCTTGATCTGAAACTGGATGAGCCGCCACTGATGCTCCGATCTCAAACCAGCAGCGTCCAGATTCGTGTGCTGGAATCGCACAAGCCGCCGGTGCGGATCATCGCCCCCGGCCGGGTTTATCGCCCCGATACCGTCGATGCCACCCATTCCTTCATGTTCCATCAGCTCGAAGGTTTGTACGTGGACAAAAATGTCACAATGGTTGACCTCAAAACGTGCATCGACCTTTTTGCACGGGCTTTCTTTGGCGACTCGGTGCGGACACGCTTTCGCCCAAGTTTCTTCCCCTTCACGGAGCCAAGCGCCGAGTTTGACATACAATTCACATCCGCCGGTGGTTCATCGCGCTGGGTCGAACTCGGCGGATGCGGGATGGTGGATCCGAACGTCCTGAGTGCTGTGGGTGTTGATCCACAGGTTTATTCCGGATTCGCGTTCGGCCTCGGCATCGAGCGAATCGTCATGCGCCGGCATGGAATTGCTGACATTCGCGATCTTTTCCAGAATGATGTGCGGTTTCTGCGGCAATTTGCCTGACGCCACCCCGAATGACATTCAAAGTCTGCGCCGGCGGATATTTTCCGATGAACCGGTGGGCATTATGCGAGGGGTTGAAGATTTATGTCGGACGTGTCTTGGCGTGATTTATTATCTGCAGGCCGCCGTGCTCGCTTTACCTCAACAGCCGACTGGTTTGATCTTCTGGCGGAGCGGCTTCTCAACAGTTGTATGCTTCATGCCGGCGGAGTAAACTACCGGCTTGCTGAAATAGAATTCTATTACCGCTCTCCGCAGCATCCCGATCCTTTTGTGCACGGCCATCGGCTGCAGAAAACTCCAGGAGCCTGGTATCTTCATCGACATGGCAGCGGCTTTCGGGGTGGCAGTTTCAAGGGGATTGACCTGTGCTTCGGTAATCGCCTCGCCTACGGCGGGATTTTACTCCGATCCATCGCCGTTGTTGCGGGAAAAGCTCATCCACCCGGCCGTGGGCAGATCGAGATGCAGAATCGCGAATTGATCAGCGGCCCGTCGCTGGTCGTGGATACATTGATGCGCAATTTGCAGGCAGCGAGCGTAACTGAGCTTTACGGCATGATTTCCAAGTCTCCTGCATGGACCCCCGAAAATCCATTGCATATCTCGTGGCAGCGCCGGGGACCTATACCAATCTGGCGCACTCAGCGCGTCGGCCTGAAACGCTTGCCGAGCGATGTCGCGGAGCGGTATCGTTGTGCGCGGTACCGATACCTCAATGAACCTCGCAGAATCACCAAAGGGCGCGGCCTGCTGATCGCCGCCATGCTGGATGCCGGTATGACCGATGATGCAATTGCGAGGGCCATCGGGTGCACCAAAGCGATTCTCGTCCGCCGGCGCCGGTTGCAACTCGCTGCCTCATTTACTCGCCCATTTGGAAGGCACTCTCGTTGATAATTGCCAAGATAGTGAGCCCTGTGGTAAACTATGACTAAGAAATAAAGTTTTTTTGGATTATCTAACTGGAGTTTCATTATGATGATCAATCGAGGTTTGGGAAAATCAGCCGTTCTTCTGGTCTTACTCGCGATCGTTCTCGGGGGAACGTCGTTTGCGGCCGCGGCTCCGATTCGCATTTCATGCGTTGGTGATAGCATCACTTTTGGAATTGTTCCCAATCGGCTGCATAATGCTTGGCCGGTCGTGCTTGGTCGTATCCTCGGCCATCGCTATAAGACGTTGAATTGCGGGCACTCGGGCGCAACCATGTTGAAGAAAGGCGATTATCCTTACTGGAAAACAGTTCAATTCAAATGGGCGATTAAGTTCAAACCGAATATCGTCATCATCATGCTCGGCACGAACGACACCAAACCATGGAACTGGAACAAGCACGGTAAGGATTTTGAGGCCAATACCATATCGATGATCGACCTCTTCAAACATCTCCCGACACATCCGAAAGTCTATATCTGCTATCCGCCGAAAATTCTCAAGCGGTCTTATGGCATCACCGAGGCGAACATGGTTCACGGTGTGATACCGGCCATCAAAAAGGCCGCGGAAAAAACTCACACGCCGATTATCAATGTTTTCGGCAAATTACCCGGCAAACCAAAATATTACGATCGAGATGGTGTGCACCCGAATATCAAAGGTGAAGCCATCATGGCACACATCATTGCCAAGGCGATCCGTCACTGATATTGCAGCGTCTGCCTTGGGGACAGCCCCAAGGCAGACCGCGCTTGCATGCGTCAAATTTCATGACAGCAGATGGCAGATCATACCCAGATTGAACTGAACCTCACTCGACTTGGGATTGTTCTTCCGGAGCCGCCCAAACCTGTGGCAAGCTATCTGCCGTGCGTGTTGTCCGAAGATATCGTATTTATCAGCGGGCAATTACCATCCAAAGATGGCAAAATAAAGTACTGCGGCAGAATCCCCCGGGATTTATCGCCAACCGAAGGTCAGGAGGCCGCGAGGCTGGCGTTAGTGAACGGCTTATCTGTTCTCAAGACTTCGGCACTTGAGGGTAACTGGTCTCGCTTGGTGAAAATCCTGCGCGTCGGAGTGTTCGTCCAGTCAGAAAATGATTTTTACGGCCAACCCCAGATTGCCAACGGGGCCAGCGATCTGCTGGTGGAAATTTTTGGTGATCTCGGCCGACATGCACGCGCCGCGGTTGGTGTTAATGCGCTACCGCTCAACGCAGCCGTTGAGGTTGAACTCATGGCAAGGATCGCGCCCCAGCGCCGCTGGCGCGATCAAAGATAAGGGGGCGTGGCGGTTGAGTATCCAAACTCGGTCGCCAGTTCACGAGTGAATCGCACGATATCCGGTGCGGTATGATCCGCGCCGCTGCGCTCATAAAGAGCAGGAAACGCGTTAATCGCCATCCCACCGATCCAGATGGACCCTGCAAAACTGCCGCGTCGCAGATGGCGGATCAGCCGGCGGGCGGCTGTGGCCTGCCGCGGCGTGGAACAGGAAATGGCCACCATATGATGCGGCTTTTTCAGCAGGTGCGCGGCAAGAACTTTTTCATCCGTCCCGCAATGGTCCAGATAGGTATCCCACCCGTCGCGCCAAAGCCAGTCGCAAATCACTTTCAGTCCCGCGCCGTGCAATTCTCCCGGCAGGCTCACGGCATGCATCTCCAATCCCAGTGCGTTCTGCCGCTTCATGGAACACCGACACAGATCAAGGAGCCTGTCAAAATCAGAAAATATGATCTTTGCCGATTCACGGGTGATCTCCCCCAATGTCGCCTTTGATCCTGCCAGCCCGATCGCGGGTAGCATAATTTTCAAGTGGACCTGTTCCGGTGCCAAATGCGACAAATGTCGATTTACGAGGCCGGCGGCATCGGAGAACTGCCCACGGGTGAGCAGGGAATATACGCGGAGCGCCATGGAGGAAAAGTTTCGGGAATCGGACGTAGTGGTTTGATCGCTCACTTTCGGTGCCTGCCTTGCATCAATTATCTTACAATGATCGCATCGGCATATCTACCATAAACGCGGACTCACTCATCTATCATCTATCTGGGAGGTCGACATCACACTTCTCTGAATTTCACCGTCTATCGGCTTAAAAGGCGAAACAAATGGATGTCACGAACGTGGTGAACTAATATGGCATCGCCAGTGGTGCATGTCTGTTATAGACTTCATGATGGGAGGGTAGTGGTCATGGCGTCAGAGCTTTGACGCTCGAATAATGTTTAAGGCAATCGGGCGCAGAAAGGTTTCAGGCTCTCCAATGGATACCCCTTATCATGCAGTTCACGGTAGTCGGGCAATTGGGGTGAAAAATCGGTCACGGTCGATCAGCATATTCGGACGATACCTGATTTCGTGGCCCATGATGATGGTTGCGGTTCTTTTTTCCACGTCCGCCGCCCGAGCATCGATGTTCTCTCCACCCAGATCTGTCGCGTCAAAAATCCGTATCGATGGCAGGGGCTTTGTCATTAATGGCAGGAGAATATTTGTTGCTTCCGGCTCGCTGCATTATCCCCGAGTCCCGCGTGCAATGTGGGCTGACAGAATGGAAAAAATGAAACGTGCCGGCTTCAACTGCATCTCCACCTACATATTCTGGAATTATCAGGAGCCGCGCAAAGGGCAATTTAATTTCCACGGACGCCATAACATCGTGGCTTTTGTGAAGCTGGCCCAGAAGATGGGCTTTTATGTCATGCTGCGAATCGGACCTTGGGACGATGCTGAGTGGGATTCGGGTGGCTATCCTGTATGGCTGCGCTTTATCCCCGGACTCTCGGTAAGGAGCGGCGATGCACCGTTTCTCGACGCCATACGCCAATACTACAACAAATTACTCCCCATGTTGGTCCCTCTTCAGGTAACCCATGGCGGGCCGATTATTATGATGCAATTGGATAATGAAGACTCACAGGGGTGGGGTGCGGTGCTGCCGAATCATTACTATCAATTTTTCTACCATGAATGCATAAAAATGGGTGTCGATGTTCCCATGTTCTTCAGTGGGCAGCATCATGGGCCCGACCCGGCTGGCAAACGCCCTTTTAATCACGCGGACGCGAAAACACCCTGGTTTACCTCTGAAATGTGGTCGGGTTGGTTTTCTCAATACGGCGAATGGCCTGTCGGCTCACATCGGCGGATGGTGATGATGCGGGCACCGTGGGATGTTATTGCCGACGGCGGTGCCGGATACAACATCTATATGACGATTGGCGGCAGTAATTTTTCGCACTGGAACGATCAATCCACTCAGGCCAGCTATGATTTCGGCGCCCCCGTGGGGCAGGGGGGTGAACTGCGTCCCAGTTATTATAATTACAAACAGGCGAATTATTTCGGTCGCAGCTTTCAATGGGTACTCGCTGATAGTAAGGATGTAACCGATGAATATAGAAAGTTTGCTCCCCATGCCTCGATTTCCGCCCGTCAATCATCCGCTGGGACTATCGTATTTCTCCGCAACTTTACCCGGCGTCCACGCACGGTCATAGCTCGAGTCGGCGGCAAAATTCTTCTACCGGCCAACCGCACCATCCCGGTGATTCTCAATTACAAGCTGAATCCAGAGTTCAAAATCAGCGCACTCTGCGGGCGGGTATTGGGATACTTCCGTCAGAAACCGGGTGTCATCACCCTGATCATGTATGGCGACCCGGGCAGCACTGGACTGTTGAGAATTCAGACGGCAAGCGCCAAAAACGCCAAAGCATCAAAAGGGTGGATATCAGTCCGCCCGGGGGAGTTTTCGAAAAGCATAAAGTTCACATCTGGTAGTCCGCATGTCTATGGGATTACCGGCGAAGGCCGCCAATTCCGTCTCGTCGTTATGTCCAATACTCTGGCTCATTCCACATGGATTATTAAAAAACATGGACTTCGGTATATCGTCTGGGGCCCCCAATTCATCGGCCATGCTCGCCTGTTAAAAGGTGAACTCGCCATGAATCTTGAACGGCCGATGTTGAGCCACGTGGCCGAGATTCCTGTCGGATTGCTTTCGCCCGACGGGCCGCCAATGGAGAAGAATGTCGAGTTTCCAAGGTTCACCATTCCCGCGGCTCCTCCTCTGGCCCGGTGGTATTGGCGCGTTGATGATCAGCCGGCTGCAACCCAATTTAATGATTCCTCCTGGCTTGCGTGCGGCAACCCCAGACAGATGGGGGCCGACAGCTATCCCGGGCCCTATGAATGGTACCGCTCGCATATGATCGTTCCGAAAACTGGCAGTTACATCCTGAATTTATCCGGAGTCCGAAGTGAAGCGGAGATTTTTATTGACGGCCGGATGTGTTCTATCGGCGGGAGCGGCTTTCATTTCCTTCATCTGACCAAGGGCCGAAAAACCCTGGCAGTATTTGCCATCAATCGTGGGCGGATCAAATTGTGGACTTATATCGGGCCGCTGCACGACATGGATCAGATGGGCCTTTACGGTCCTGTCTATCTTAAACGAGGGCGTATTGAATCCAGATTAATTTCAGCATGGCGTGTTAAGCGGGCTGAGCTGTCAATCGCCGACGTGGTCGCCGATGTACTCAGTAACGAACCGGGATCCAAAGGATGGCAGAAATTCAGGAATGGTGATCTGCACCCTTTGGCGGGAAAAGGTTACTGGTGGCTTCGGGCATCGACCGGTGGAATTACCGCCGACTCATTGCGGTTTGTTCTCCCTGCTCTGCCAAGTGGTGTCATGTTCTTCGTAGACGGCCACCAATTGACGATGAATAGGAATCCCAACGGTACATGTCATGCGGTCATGCGAATGGGTTGGCATCGTGGCGATGGAAAAAATCGCATCGATATGCTTATTCCCATGAAAAAGCCCGTGGCAGCTTTTACGGGTAGAGTGCGAATGGTTGCCAAATATAATGTGCCTGCTTTTGGCCGCGCCGGTCGGATCACACCATGGAAAATGCATGGCGGAAGTGGTCCGATCAATCCGAAAACAGGCTGGAAATCGGGCGCTGTTGCAACCGGCGTACCCACATTTTACAAGAACAGTTTTGTCATCAGCACTCCGGCAGATGGACTTCACTTGGTGTTGCGCGTGGCGATGACCGGCATGGGCGGCGGATATGTATGGATCAACGGTCATAATTTGGGAAGATATCCGGATCACATCATGCCTTCCGGGTTATACATTCCCTCCGCGTGGCTCCGCTCGGGACGAAATTCGATGATAATCTTTGACGAGCGGGGACACGCGCCGGCGCAGGTACATCTGACGCTTTATGCAAACGCCTGTCGCCAGCGGATGACGGTTGTCGTGCCCGTGCCATGAAGTTGTTGAAGTGTTACAGCTTACGTTATTCTCTGATATAAAGTCACTATAAGGCATGATGGTGTCGGATTGGAGTCACATGCGGGTGAATGAACTGACATTTGGACGTCGACAACTACTCGTGTTGTCCGCCGCTGCCGCGGGCACCGTGATTCTGGATGGTGTCTGTGCATCGAGGGCAACAGAAACGCCGGCCGTCCCGCAACTTGTCCACCAATTGCATGGACACGGGGAGAGTCGCATCAGTCTTAATCGTGAGTGGCGATTCCTCCGGTCCGACGCATACGGCGCTCAGGCCGAAACCTTCGATGACCGCGCCTGGGATATCGTCGGCCTGCCGCACTCCTTCAGTCTGCCGTATTTTCGCGGTGTGGAGTTTTATGTCGGCTACGGCTGGTACCGCAAGCCCCTGTACATTGACCCGCGGTGGCAGGGCAAGCGCATCGCTGTGGAATTTGAAGCCGCTTTTCAGGTGACGCAGGTGTATGTCAACGGGGCGTACGCCGGCGATCATCGGGGCGGCTTTACCAGCTTCCATCTGGATATTACGCATCTGGTCCGCCAGGGGAACAATACGCTGGCCATACGTATTAATAATGTATGGAATCCGGAAATCGCGCCGCGAGCAGGGGACCATATATTTGACGGCGGACTTTACCGGAATGTCTGGCTGATCGTGACGGACCCGCTTCGCATTGCCTGGCAGGGTGTCAGTATCACCACGCCTCACGTTTCAGAAGAATCGGCGACGGTTAAGGTTGAGATTCAGGTCGAAAACCTTCATTCCGGGCCCCGCGACTGCCGCAGTGTGTCAAAAATCCTTGATCCCTCCGGTCGGCAAGTCGCGGAAATCCGCTCTCAGGGGATGATTCCGTCCGGCGGTGTGATAAGGCTCTCCGGAGTTACGCAGGTAGAAAGGCCGCTGCTGTGGCATCCAGATCACCCCCACCTTTACCGTATCGAAACCACTCTACACGATGGCGTCCGAGAGGTGGACAAGCGGATAAGCCCCCTCGGTTTTCGTTGGTTTGACTGGACGGCAGAGAAAGGATTCTTCCTCAACGGCCGGCATTTGTGGATTCATGGAGCCAATGTTCATCAGGATCATGCCGGGTGGGCTTCCGGCGCCACCGATGCGGGAGCGTGGCGCGACGTGAGGCTGATCAAGGAGGCCGGCTTTAACTTTATCCGTACTTCCCACTATCCGCACAGCCGCGCGTTCATGGAGGCGTGTGATTATTACGGGATTCTCGTCTGGAGCGAAATGTGCTTCTGGGGTGTCGGTGGATTTGGCCCGGATGGTGACTGGCAGGCTTCAGCGTATCCTGTAAAGCCCGATCATTGGAGCGGCTTCGAGCGCAGCTGCCTCGAGCAACTCTCCGAGATGATCGCCATGCATCGCAACCATCCGTGTATCGTCGCCTGGAGCATGTGTAACGAAGTATTCTTTACCGCACCTGCGGTATTTGATCGGATGAAAAATCTGCTGAAACAAATGGTCGTACGCACCCATGAACTTGATCCATCGCGCCCTGCGGGTATCGGCGGCGCCCAGCGCGGCGGCGTGGATAAACTCGGCGATATTGCCGGTTACAACGGCGACGGGGCGACGCTCTATATCAACCCCGGCTTTCCCAACCTCGTGACCGAATATGGATCTGTAACATCGACCAGACCGGGGCCATACGCTCCTAATTGGGGGCTTCTGCAGCGGAAGCATTTCGCTTGGCGAAGCGGAGCAGCCATCTGGTGTGGATTTGATTACGGTACGTGGATCGGATTTACCGGAAAGATGGGAATTATTGATTATTTCAGACTTCCGAAAAATTCGTGGTACTGGTATCGCATGCACAACCGACATATTACGCCAACTCCGCCCGCCGGTGCAGGCAAACCCGTACGACTGCAACTTTCCGCGGATCGCACCGTTATCCATGGGACCGATGCAATTGAAGACGCGCAAATTGTGCTGAGGATCGTCGATGACGCCGGACGCCTCTGCAATGCCGCACCCGACGTCCGCCTGACCATTATTTCCGGCCCGGGTGAACTGCCCACAGGCCGATCCATCCAATTCAGTGCCGATTCGGATATTGCCATCAGGGCCGGTCTGGCCGCCATCGAATTTCGCTCCTACCACGCGGGCGAGTCCATCATCCGAGCTCAATCTCCTGGGTTGGCCGACGCGCTGCTTCGGATCAGAATAATCGGCACGCCTCGCTTCATCTTGGGACGTACACCATTGGTCAAGCCACGTCCGTATAATCCGGTACCTCACCCCAATCAAAATACCTACGTCAAGCATATACCGCGACATATTGACATAGCGCTTTACCGGCCGACCGAAAGCTCCGGGTCAACGCCCGGCCATCCATCGAGTCTGGCCAATGACGGTAGCTCGACGACGGCATGGTTTGCACCCCAAGGCAAAAGTGATCCCTGGTGGCAGACCGATCTGGAGGGGGAGTTCGATATCAGATACCTGTCAATCACCTTCCCCGTTCAAGGGGAGGTACAGTTCCGACTGCAGTTTTCCATCAACCAGCGCAATTGGTCACGCCCCATGAAACTGACCGTCCCCACGGGCGACCGAAAAATGGATGTTCGGTTGCCGCGTCCAAAACGGGCGCGATTTGTGCGTGTTACCCTTCTCCACGCACCTCCTGGAGGTTGGGGAATTTCAGAAGTGGTTATTCATGGTAAACTCGCCGACCGAAAGTAGTAATTGCGGCTCTTGGATCGATTCATCGCTCCTCGAGATCGTTCGCATGACGCGAGAAACTCGAACACCATGTCGGCGGCTGCCGGGGAATGCGACAGCATCTATCGCGGGGGAAAACTCACCGTCCCGGTGCGTATATTGATTTTCCAGCAGCAGGGCCTCGGCAACCATATCCTACCGCCGCCGATTTGCAGAGGCATCCAGATATATCGGGAATTCCATAGCTGCCGCGGATTCCAACGATCGCCCATATAAATAACAGCGGTACTCTCCGTGCCGACGATTTTCAGCAGATAACCGGACTGCGAATCGTAGGTTTTTGTTTTTGGCGGTGCAAGGTTACGAAATCGGCTCCACGGTCCGCGCAGGGATTTGGCCGTCGCATAAACATCCGGGTTCGGACCCCAGCCGGTTAAATGCGAACCCAAAACGTAGTAAAGGCCGTGATCATGCACCAACCCGAGTCCCTCAAGGTGCTGGTGGATCAGACAAATATTCTTTTTGATGGAAAGATAGTTGTGTGAGAGCTCTGCGATGCGAAAGCCTGATGGGCGATCTTCGAATAACAGATACGCCTTCCCGTCCCGCGCCTGATACATTCCGATATCGCGACTTTGATGTCCCAGCGGACGGAAGCTTCGCAGAAAATGATAGTGGCCGGCAATGGTCTGACTGACGAACACGGCGACACGGGCAATCGAATAGTGGCGGCCGTCGATATGGGCGTACATCACATATTGATGGGTAAAACGGTTATAGAGCACCTTCGGGCGTTCCAATATCCAGTTATGGCCCAGTAACCGGGGTTCCGGATTCTTCAGATTGACGACCGTGCCACTAAAATTCCAATGCACCAGATCCGTCGAGCTATAACACCCCACATATCGGCGACCGGGGAGGTTATGCCGCGATCGATCTTCTCCGAAGAGATAAAATTCGCTCCCCTGTTTGATGATACATCCCCCATGGGCTTGGATTCGTCGGCCGGCCGTGTCGCGCCAAACTGTGCCGGGGCATATGGCATTGCGAATGGGACTTGCGGCCCGGCAGATGGGAATCGTGATCAAATTCAGAAGTAAGGCGGAAACCAATGTGAACAGTGATCGCACGTTATGATCCTTTCAGCAAGCACTCCACTGAGATTGTACGCGCTGATGCGCTGATTTGACGAAGTTTTATGATGCATGGCCACGTGTTGATATCTCAGGAAAACACCACTGTCGATCGCATGTCATGAAAAAAGCCCGCATGTCCTTGGTGGGATATGCGGGCCGATAGTTTTATACCATCGATCGGATACCGACGATGCGATCAGATCAGATCAGATTCTTGACGGCTTTCACAATATGGGCGGCATCAATGCCTGCAGCATTCATAAGTTCTGCGGGCGTGCCCGAACCGGGCATTCCTTCGACGCCCAGCTTGACCACCTGCGGCCGATCCGTAGATTGGGCAAATACCTCAAGCACTGCATCACCCAATCCGCCTTCGATCCAATGGTCTTCCACCACAACAAATTTATTGCCTGCCTGAGTGGCGGCCTCGCGAAGTGTTTTGGCGTCAATGGGTTTAACCGAATACAGATCAATCACGCGGATGTTAATGCCGTCCTTCTTCAACTCCGCCGCCGCTTTAATCGCTTCATGCAGCGTGATGCCCGCGCCCACGACCGTCGCCCGGTCCTTATCAGAACTCTGCACCACCTTGGCTCCGCCGATATGAAATTCCTCCTGCGGCGGATAAAGCACCGGCAGCTTTTCGCGCGTGGTTCGCATGTAACTGATGCCGGGCTGTTTGGCCATCTCCGCCACCAGTTTGACGGTTTGATTGGCATCGCTGGGATAGAGCACAACGCTTTCAAATACCGCCCGCATCATGGCCAGATCTTCCAATGCCATCTGCGACGGGCCGTCGGCACCAATACTCACGCCCGCATGCGATCCGACCAGCCGGATGGTGGCGTTGGAGATGGCCGCCATGCGGATCTGGTCATAGGCACGTGTGAAGAAGGCGGCAAATGTTGAAGCAAATACCTTTTTACCCAATACCGCCATACCGACCGCTGCCGACACCATCTGCTGTTCGGCAATGTACATTTCAAAAAAGCGATCAGGGTGTGCTTTTTTGAATTCATCAGCATGTGTGGAATTAGACACCTCGGCATCGACCGCCACCAGCAATGGGTCGGTATATCCCAGTGCCGCCAACCCGTCGCCATAGGCTTTGCGGGCGGCTTCCTTCGTTCCAACCGCATAAGAAGGTGTCTTTCCGCCTCCCTTGGCCGCATGAGATACGGCAGTTTTCTGCGGCGTTTGCACGCGTATGGTGATGTTGGGCGACGCACCGAGCTCGGCCATGGCTTTGGCTTCCTCTTCCTGCGTAAGTGACTTGCCATGCCACCCGTCTTTATTGGCAAGAAATGATACGCCATGTCCCTTTTCGGTTTTCGCGATGATACACGTCGGCTTGTCGGTCTGTCGGAGGGCTTCATCGTAGGCCTTGCGTACCGCCGCCACATCATGGCCGTTAATCTCGATGGCATGCCAGCCAAAACCCCGTGCGCGAGCTGCGTACACATCACTGTGCCACCCGATATCCGTTTCTCCCCGCTGACCAAGACGATTCATGTCGATGATGGCGATCAGATTGTTGAGTTTATAGTACGACGCTTTATCAAACGCCTCCCAGATCGAACCTTCCGCCATTTCGCTGTCGCCGCAGAGCACCCATACGCGGTAGGGAAGTTTATCCAGATATTTGCCGTTAATTGCCATGCCCACACCGATCGGCAATCCCTGTCCCAGAGACCCGGTCGCTACATCTACCCATTTGAGCACATGTGGGTTCGGGTGTCCCTGCAGCACGCTGCCGAATTTTCGCAGCGAGAGAAGTTCGGCATCTGAAATCACCCCAGCCGCCTTGTACATGGCATAAAGCAATGGACAGGCATGCCCCTTGCTGAAAATCAGCCGATCATTGCACGGACTGTGCGGATCGGAAAAATCATATTTCAGGTAATCGGTCATCAACACGGCCATCAATTCCGATGCGGACATGGAAGAGGTCGGGTGGCCGGACCCTGCGGCGGTGGTACAGCGGATGGAATCAATCTTCAGTTGTCGGGCCAGTTCTGTCAGTCTGCTGGTTTGTGTTTCGGTTAACGTTGCGGTGGTCATAAATACGTTCTCCTGTCATCTCACTAGGCATCCATGAATACCTTCTAAGCGAGAGCATACCGGAAGATTGGAGAGTTGAAAAATTTACAGCGGCGACTCGGGCGCCCAACATTAACCGTGCAGATGTCCGGGATAGGTATTAAATCCGAGCAACCCATGGGGGGATCAGTTACCGTGCCCTGATTTGCAGTGCACAAGTGGAGAAAATAAAGCCCACACCAATGATTGCATCGGCAGCTAAATGCGAGTCTTGATTCCCATGGCTCGCAGTACGCACCACCCATTGAACCCCTCAAACAGCATCACGCAACACGCGCACAGGAATGCGACTGTCGGCCACCACAGCCAGGTAATTCCAGTCCACCACGCCGACACCGCCCATGCGATGCCGATCAGGCCCGCCACAGAACCTCCTATCAAACGCATTCGAGCACCCCGGCGATCAATATTGCAGGCCAATTTCATGGAATAAATCCTCGGAATGACGCATGACTCAGTTTCAATTCAATCTTTCTTCCGGTTCCCGCTTCAACCTCCACCTTCCACGCGCAGGTAGCCGGTACGCATTGACCCATCGTCGCGTTGGTGCAGTAATCATAATACACTTCGGTTAGCCATGCTCCGGTGGGAAGCCCGGCAGGGAGAATGAATTGAATTACCGGATTTCCTTTGGATTCTGCGGTAGTTTCGAAAATCAACTTTCCTGAAGGAGTGGTGATGCGGATAGAAATCGGCACTCCAACCGTCAAATGGGTACCATGCGGTATCTTCAGGTGAGCCGTCAGATAAACTTTCGCTCCCGATGCGAATTCGGCATTGACTGTTGGTATGCGGTCGAGCCGCAGGGCAAGATGAGATGGCTTGGCAGAATTCGTGCCCGCACGCAGGCCGGTGATCACCAATTGCCGCCAATGTCCCGTCTTGCCATTGAGAATCACGATGCGTTGATTATCCGTATCCGCCACAAATATCGTATGGCCCATTACCGATAATCCGCCGGGCTCGGCAAATTCTACGGGCCCGCCGATATGACCTGTGCCTGCTTTACCGATGCCCGCAAATGTAGTCACCCGCCTGCTTTTCAGATTGATAAGCCG
The DNA here is from genome assembly GCA_049965755.1 of Phycisphaerae bacterium. Taxonomy (GTDB): domain Bacteria; phylum Planctomycetota; class Phycisphaerae; order WQYP01; family WQYP01; genus JAJZGD01. The sequence goes on from JBMFVY010000001.1 coordinate 16,184, forward strand.
CAGCTTGTCGTTGTAAGTGTCCGCGACCAGCAGCCGGGTTCGGCCCCACGCCGCCACCCCCATGCAGTGCTGAAGCAGAGCCGAGGTCAGGCTTCCATCCCTGTCACCGAAGGTGAACAGCCCCTGGCCCACTATCGTGCGCACCTGCCGACTCCTAAGATTAATCTGCGCCACGGCCGATGCCTCCGGCTCCGCAACATACAGATAATGTCCCCGCAGTGCCAGACCGGATGGTTGGGCCATTTCTGCCGCCAATCCGACCCCGTTCTCCAACCCCTCAAATCCCGATCCCGCATACGCTCGTGCCACCAGCGTTTGGGTATTAAATTTCCATATCTGATGTTCGCCCGCCATGGCGATGTACAGCGTGTGCCCGCGTCCAGCCAATGCCCACGGCGAATTAATTCCCTGCTGAGTTCCCTTGCCGCCGCCAGCAAAATCAAAAACCTCCGAGCCAGTTCCCAGAATGGTCCGCACTATATCCGTTTTCAGATTAATCGCCCGGATCAGGTGGTTGTTCGTATCCGCCACGTAAAGTGTGTCCCCCAGCAGCGCCATCCCTTGAGGGGAATTAAATTCGCACTCTTTCGCCGATCCGTTGCGCCGGCCACTTTTACCATTACCGAATATTGCAATTAATTTTGCAACGCCGGCTTGGTTTGGAAGTCTCGTCTCCACAATCCGGTTATGGTCGGTGTCGGCTATAAACAGCCGCTTGAGCCGGGCCGATGCCAGAACCTTGCCGGGAAAAGCCAGGCCGCTGGCAGAATATTCTTGATCCCGAATGGGAAATACCAGCGGATGGCGGGCTAACAAATGATGTTTGCGATCATATTTTAACTGCTGACTGATTGCCTTCTTCAGGCTGCGATAGTTCACCTCGCCCGCGACTGACCCGTCAATGTGCCCACCCGCGCCCACCAGCACGAATGTCGGCCACGAATCAACCCCGTAGGCATTCCATATCTGCATATTTTCGTCCACGATGACGGGATGATCGATCTTGTAGCGCATCACCGCCGCACGAACATTTCGAGGGCGGCTCTCAGCGGCAAATTTGGCACTGTGCACGCCGATAATCAGAAACGGCTGATTGGCAAAATGCCTTTGTAGGCGATCCAGCACCGGAAACATGTGAATGCAGTTGATGCAGCCGTACGTCCAGAAATCCAGCAACACCACCTGCCTCTTGAGTTGATGCGTAAAGCTCAGCGGTTCCGGTGTGTTGATCCAGGCAAAATTGCTTGGAAAATTGGGGGCCTTCGGGCCGCGGCTCTCCGCCGTCCAACCCCTCTGTGAACACGCGGTCAGCATGCTTAAGAGGAGCAAAACCATCAGGGTGACGCGCCCTTTACCCCTTGAAATAAGCCCTAATCCCTTCTCGATCACCGACTTCGCATAGCCCATTTTCATAACTATCTCCAAATCCGCCTGACGGATATATAGTACGCATTACCTCGAATCACGGATGATTTCCTTCGCGAGGGCCCTATTGCCATGTGCAATCTTTCCACCAGGCCGGGGCCGCATCGTATGAATGCAACCGTTCACCGGCGCGGTATATCGTCCCGGCCGCCAAGACACCGGTTTAGCGCGGACTGACACTGCTGAGATGAAGCGACTATAATTTCGAACTGGTTTATTCGTTTGGAAGGATATATACCTGAATGAATGTCATTGTGGCAAAGCCCGTTACGGTCGAATCTTCACACCCTTCTACCGGTAGTATCTCCTGGGATATGCTCGAAAAACGTCGTCCATTCCATGAACGGCACATCGGATCTTCAGAGCAAGATATCGCGGCTATGCTCTCATCACTCGGTCTGGGCACATTGGAAGAGTTGCTGGCCGAAACCATTCCCGATTCCATTCGCTTTCATAAGCCGCTGGCGCTTCCTCACCCCATGTCCGAAACGCAGATGGCGGAAAATCTGCGCCGACTGGGTCGTCAAAACCGCATCTTCCGCTCCTACATCGGTATGGGCTACTACCCCTGCATCACCGAACCGGTCATTGAAAGAAATATCCTCGCCAATCCGGGGTGGTACACCCAGTACACGCCATATCAGGCGGAGATTGCGCAGGGACGGCTTGAAGCACTGTTAAATTTTCAAACCATGACCGCTGATTTGACCGGTCTGCCGCTGGCCAATGCTTCCATGCTGGATGAGGCAACCGCAGCCGGTGAAGCGATGAGCATGTGCCGGGCATTAACTGTGGCGGATAAGAACGTGTTTTTCATCGCCCGCGATCTGCACCCGCAGGTGATCGAAGTGGTCGCCGCCCGCGCAGCCGGACTTCATCTCACCTGTGAAGTGGGGGATGTGGATCAATTGGCGGCGGACGATCCGGCTTATTTCGGCTTTCTCGTCGGATATCCCGCATCAGATGGCAAAATCAGAGATATCCGCTCCCTCGCCACCGCCGCCCATCGACACGGTGCACTGGTGGTGACGGCCACGGATATGCTGGCGCTGACCATTCTGGAATCGCCCGGTTTACTCGGTGCCGACATCGCCGTCGGCAGTGCACAACGACTCGGTATGCCGATGGGGTATGGCGGGCCGCACGCGGCATTTATGTCCACCCGCATGGAATATGCCCGTAAACTGCCCGGACGCATCGTCGGTGTCTCCCGTGATGCGGCGGGGCGTCCCGCTTACCGTCTGGCCATCCAGACGCGGGAGCAGCACATCCGGCGCGAAAAAGCCACCAGCAACATTTGCACCGCTCAGGTGCTGCCGGCAATTATGGCCGCCATGCACGCGGTATATCACGGCCCGGACGGATTGAAGAACATTGCCAATCGCATTCACGGCTGGACCTGTGTTCTGGCAACCGGATTGCGAAAGCTTGGCCATCAAATCGTCCACGAACATTATTTTGACACCTTGCGAATCATGCCGTCCGTAGAGACGGTCGCCGACGACATCCATCGCGAGGCGCATCGGCGGCAGATCAATCTGCGACGCTATCCGGATGATACCATCGGAATTTCACTCGATCAGCGCTCCACCATGGATGACGTTCATACCCTGCTGCATGTGTTTTCCCCCAACCGCCCGCTTCCATTCCTCCTTGATCCGGTGGTCAAGGCGGCCCGAATTGCGATTCCAACCGCGTTGCAGCGACAGAGTAAATTCATGACGCACCCGGTATTTAATCAATACCATAGCGAAACGGAAATGCAGCGTTACATGCGCCGATTGGAATCACGCGATCTCTCGTTGACGCATTCCATGATCCCGCTCGGGTCATGCACCATGAAACTCAACAGTGCCTCGGAGATGATGCCCTTCACCGAACCGTGCTGGGCGGATATGCATCCCTTTGCCCCGACCGATCAGTGTACCGGCTACAGCCTGCTCACTACGCAATTGGAACGATTTCTCTGTGAAATCACCGGCTTTGATGCCGTATCTCTACAGCCCAATGCAGGTTCGCAGGGAGAATATGCAGGGCTGCGAGTGATTCGGGCGTATCACCAATCAATCTCACAGGGCGATCGAAACATATGCCTGATTCCCGTTTCCGCCCACGGCACCAATCCCGCCAGCGCCGTGATTGCCGGCATGGAGGTGATCACCGTGGAATGCGATGAGCACGGAAGTATCAGTCTGGACGATCTGCGGGCCAAAGCGCAAACCCATCGGGATCGGCTCGGCTGCCTGATGGTCACGTATCCGTCGACCCACGGCGTATTTGAAGAAACCATCGAGGAGGTGTGCCGGGTGATCCACCAGGCCGGGGGGCTGGTTTACATGGATGGCGCCAACATGAATGCCATGGTGGGCCTGTGTCGCCCCGCGGATATCGGTGCCGATGTATGCCATCTGAATTTGCACAAGACCTTCTGTATCCCGCACGGCGGTGGGGGGCCTGGCATGGGTCCCATCGGTGTAACGCAGAAACTCGCTCCGTTTCTTCCCGGCCATCCCACCGCATCCATCGGCGGGCCGACGGCTATTGGTCCCGTGTCCGCGGCCCCGTATGGCAGTGCATCCATTCTCACCATTTCCTGGGCATACATCGTGATGATGGGCGCCGCTGGGCTCTGGCGTGCAACGGCGGCGGCCATATTGAACGCCAACTACATGGCCCTGCGGCTCAAGGAAGATTTCCCCATTCGCTTCCGAGGGGATCGCGGCCGGGTAGCGCATGAATTTATTATTGATTGCCGTCCGTTTGAGACCGCCGCCGGTGTAAAGGTTGAGGATATCGCCAAACGTCTCATGGACTATGGATTTCATGCGCCGACCGTCTCCTGGCCAGAACCTGGCATGCTCATGATCGAACCGACTGAGAGCGAATCTAAGGCGGAATTGGACCGTTTTTGTGACGCTCTGATTCAGATTCGCCGCGAAATCCGCGATATCGAGCAAGGACGCTCCGACAATCGCGATAACCCCTTGAAAAATGCCCCGCATACCGCCGAGATGATGACGCAAGACTGGCATCACGCCTACAGCCGGGAGCAGGCCGTCTATCCGATGAATGACCTGCGGAATTTCAAATTCTGGCCGACCGTCCGTCGCATTGATAACGCTTACGGCGACCGCAATTTATTCTGCGCCTGCCCGCCGATTTCCACTTATCAGGCGGAGTCATAGCGATCTTCTCAGTGCGGAGCAGCGGGCCCCTTGCCGTCATGCCCCGGAAGCCGGATGCTGAATCTGCATGAAGATCATCATGGCCCCGGCGAGAATACGGTGCAATTGCTGCGAACTGACACGCAGTGACGCTGTCGGCATAAACAGTTTGATCTCTGGCTTATTCCGCAAGCAGCTGGCGCTCAGCGCCCATACCGGTGTGCGACCCGCCTGGACCGGGTTGGGAATCTGCATCATCCCGCTGTCTGCGCTAACGTCCGCCGTCAATTGACCGAGCTCGACGGCCGGGTCGAAAAATCCGGCGATAAAAGCACCCGGCAGATAATGCGATGGTGCCGCCGCACCGGCGATCTTCGTTGCCGAAATTCCGTGCCCTTTGAGATATTCAATATATTTCTTCAACTGCGAAGGCCGCAGGTTGTTAGCCTCAATAACCCGGTGCCCCAGGTAGCCGACTGCAAACTGAGATGTGGGGCCGCCGAATTCCGCGTCAATACCGTCTCTGAACACCTTAGCGAAGGCTTCGCCGGAGATACCCAGCTTTTGCACGCCCGGCGTCAATGATGCATGCAACGCAACGCGATTGAATGTTATTCCATCGACGGTCATCGGCGCCTCGCGCACAGTGATCATCTTGTACATCACCGGACCCGTCTGCGGAGCCGTTTTAGAGGCTGTTTGATCAAGCACCGCCTTGAATGCCAGGTGGCATATCGCCTGCGGATCGTTCACATTGAAATCCTCGACCGTTGCCAGCAACGGAGCCTGCATTTTTACCGGCGCGATCAGGAAAAAGTTCTGTCTCAGATACTTTCCGTCTGGATGTTTCGCCTGCAGTTCCAATATTTTGTCTATGTCTGCCATGGCGGGCGGGGTCTTCGTCGCATTTCTCGGGAAAACATGTTTGAACGCTTCGGCGATGCGGGAGGTTGATAGCGTATACGGCAATTTGAGGCGCAGGGCCATTGCCAATGGCAGATCAGGCATTTGCCTGGCAGGCAACAATCGACTCTCGGAGAGGGCCTCAAGAAATGCACCAGCCGTACCGCGAACACGAACATCTGCGATCCCTTCAACCGTAATACCCTTTTTGTTCACACGAATCCCGCCGACCATCGAGCGGTAACGTTTGGCAATCAATTTCGTCATCGCGCCAATGACGTGAAAGCCGAGTTTCTGTTTTGCGGTTTCACCCATCGGCTCGGCCTTGAGTGCCGAATTCATCTTGGAGATCGCTGACCTGATTCGCGGCCCCTCGACTTGGAGCAGGCGACGGATATTCAGATATACACTCACATCGCTGTTGGTAAACATCGCCTTAGCGCGGCCCGTAAGTGCGGGGATCGCAGCCCCCGGATGATGTAACACCATTCGCAGTGCCTCCCGATGAGATGCAAAGAGCACCGCATGCTTTTTCAAAGCCACATATCCGCTGGTTCCATTATTCAGCACCACCATCGATATGCCGTTCACCGGTGCCGGCGGATTCAGTTTTGAAACCGCCAGAGCAGGATTTGATGCTGAAAAGATCAGGACCGGTTCCAGAGCACCGCTCTCCACACCCGTCGGCATGAGAAGTAATTCCATCGGTTTGGAATTGTGTATGCCGCCGGGAATATCGATTTGCATTTCCATCGCTTTAACGGATGGAATGACGCCGGGAATAAAAATATGTTCCGCCATCCACTGGATGTTGCTGCGAAAGAGCCGTGGATTGGCGATCCGCATGACCATCACGGCGCGACCGCCTTCTGCAGGCGGCAGGTTTCCAGCCGACACCGCTGCAAAGATCGGGGCGCTCACGGCGCTTGCGGCAAAAAGTGCACAGACGATAGGTATGCGGATTCGAATGTTGCTCATATTAAAAACTCCTGAATCATGCTGAATCGTAACGGGCGGGTATCCAATTCATTAAAATGAGAAAAGAGGGTTCATGTGTCGCGACATATTCAAGGGGACAAAGAAAATCAGCTCCAGCCGGCTGCCGGATCGGGAAACGGCGACCATAAGCGGCCTATGATGGACCGGAAACGCGAGAGCTCCGGCCGCCGCCTGAGGAGCCCCAGCTTCCAACGTGCGTGCACTGGTAATATCAATGGCGATCACCTTGGAGGGTAGATATCGCTTCATCATTCTCTGCAGCCGGGCATCAATTGCCGATGCTGCCGATGGACCGCGTTCCACTCGCGCGGCCAGCCGCTTGAACGCATCCGTGGGGGCCATCAAAACTCTCCGCCCACCCACCTTGTTGATGAGGTACGCCCTCTCTCCAGCCCAGCTTTTACTTAAATGAATGTTCAACCCATTTGGACCTGTCGCACCGACTTTTATCCCATCTGAATCGACCGACGGCAGAAAATGAGCCAATTCCTCGACGTGAGCACGCATCACGCTCATATCAATGCGAGAATCCATATCCGCAAGAATGCAGGCGGCATAGTGCGTTTGACTCGATGCATCACTTCGGATCACCATCGTCCCCAATTTCGCGTGATTGAGCAACCATGGAAAACGCCAGATTTTATTTCGGGCCTTTTTTCCGTATTTTGCCGACTTCGTCCTCACATAATGGCCGAAGCTCGGTGCCAGATAATCCCCAACGGCACGCCAGTTCACGGCCTCTATGAAGGCCGTCATGTAATCGTGCATGGGTAGAGCATCAGTGGCATTCAGCGGCATCGTACGCTGGGCGGCAATTAATTCGGCAAGCCGTGATCCCGGTTGAGGCGATATTCGCAACCTATCCAGCATGGCACCATGCCTGACATCGAGCGTCAGAGCAAGCGTCTGAGTCTCGTTGATGATCCGATCCGCAAAATGCTCCCACTCCAACGTCTGCGGATCCGGCTTGGCCGCACCGCCCATCAATTGCATGCGCAAACCGATCATCGCCGTGATGCCGGATCGCAGTTCAAATGCTTCCTGTTTCATGTTCATACGCATGGCCACGAGCGGGGATCGTCCCCCCGCAGTCCCGGCGACTTGTGCCGGCTTCAGCCATGTCGCTGCATGCTCAAATGCGGCAAGTGCCTTGGCGTTTTTGGCACAGATCACATGGTGGCCGCTGAATTGAAACACAAATTTTTCACTGTGCGGCATACCAACGTCAAAGTGATTGATTTCTCCCCGATAGACCCCATTTTTCACTGGTCGCCCCTGCGTCGCATCCAAGAAGCTCTTACGATGCCGAATCGGCAGAATGAAAATGGACGGTACATCATCCAAAGCCACGCCGATACTGTTCCCCGGCACCACGATGAAGACACTGCCGCTTGGATCAATCGCATCGGCTAATCCCATCGACGTAATCGCATGCCAAAGGGCCGGTTGTGAATTCGGAGGGGGAACCCCGTTGACTTCCACCTCAAGGAATGTTGGGAAGGCATGATCGAACTTTCGTATGCTCGGCATATACACCACCAACCGGCTGTTGGCGGGAATTCGTGAAAGCAGCTTGGAATCGGAAGCCAGAACGGCATGGCTGCTATACAAAAGAACTGTTAGAGCCACAAGGTAGAATGACGAAAAAACTTGGCGCATTGGATACCCCCAGAATACCCCTCAGACATATAAATTCTCATGGTAATCGATCGTTCTGGCTGCGGGAAGTTCGATTTACGGAAGTACTATGGGGAAATCGCGGCAATGTTTCCGGTTACCCATGGAGCCGGCCTTCAACTACCTGCTTTCTCTGCCTCGCCTAAGTTTCATCCCTCTGAATGAGGGCCGTCGCCAAAGTACTTCAGTGACCGCTCCGAAAAGCTGCCGAACCGATATCCGGGGTTTGCATTCAATTGACGCCGTCGAGGACTTGAGCATATTCTTACCATCAACTGGATCGGAGCAATACTCAAAATGCACTTACGTTTTAAGCTGTTGGCCACCAGTTGGGAGTAAATCGCAATCAGGATAGTTTTAATTGTTTTGATCAACCAAGCTTCAAGGAGTATCACATGGGATTGACCAGACAGGTTATTTCAACGTTGACAGGCGATGGCGTGGATGTGATGGGGCCTGATACACTCGCCTATCATTATCCGGATCAAAATATTGTTTCAGGAAGCCTGCTGACCGTCGAAGCCAATCACTTTGGGGTACTCAAATCACGCGGCGCGGTTCTGGGTGTTTACGATACGGGGCAATTCCCCATTCAAACTCCGGATAAACCTATCCTCGGGAGTTTTGTTCCCGCATTTTTTGGCGGCCAGTCGCCTTGGCAATATGAAGTGTTGTACATCAATCGCGCCAAATTACTCGTGCGAAACAACGGTGTGGCCACCTCAGCCGAAATGGCTGAGATGTCTTACCAGGTTGAATATTATGTCCATGTGGACACCAAAGAGGGTGCGTTGAAGTTGGTTACGCATATGCCCTTCACCAAGCACTCTATTCTTACGGAAGAGGTTGCAGGCTATGCCGGGCCGGTGGTAGAGCAGGCCATCAACCAGATTGTGCAGGTCACACCGATGGAGCGGATCAATGAGAAAATTCATGATATCGTGGAGTTGGTGAAGGGGCATCTGGGCGAGTTTTTGGGGGTGTACGGCATAACGCTCAACGACGCCAAAGTGCTCATCGTGCCGAAGGATGAACGCATGCGCGAACTTATCTCTTTGCGAGCCTTCGGGCTTTCCGAACTTGACGCCGTGCGATATTATCTGGCGCTAAAAATGGCTGAAAAAGGGTTGGTATCGGCACCCAACGCCGCCGTAGGACAGCCGTACATTATCGGCGGCGCCACCATGGGCACCTTTCCGGTGCCGGCGGCAACTTCACCCGTGGCGCCACCGGCAAAATAGCGGGAGGGCTGATACACCGAACTTGGCGGTGAGATCTGGGAATTCGCTCGGCATAATCAGGCCCCGGGAATGTGGAAGCGGTATCGTTAAGACGCTCGAAACAGCTTTATCTGGAGATCGTCGTGGATATTAAATACGTCCCCAACCCGATTGACAGTGCCGGCCCCATTAAAGCCACCCTCAGCAATCTGTTTCATGGTTGGGGATACAACTTCTACCGAAAAGAAAATCAGCTCAGAGCCGATGATTTGCTCGTCCGTGGAAAAATCAGCGAACTGCTCGGACAGATTCGTGCCCATCTATCTGATTTAGCTGCCGCGTTTCGCGCAGATCATCTGCCACCGCCGAGCCGCGAGCATCCGTTTCCCGATTCGGCGGCAGTTCATACCGTTCAGGTGCTTGACTCCTTCGTCAAAAACATCGAGCAGTTGGAAGTAAAAATTCGTACAGCCGCGGTTCCGGAGATGGACCGCATTAATCAACGGCATCGCAACGAACAGGCCACGCTGGAATCGCTCGCCGCAACCGATCTTGAACTCGTGGGCGAAATTTTGACTCTGCAGCAGGCTATATCAAACCTTGCCGATGCGCAGGCCGTCGCATCAAATGGTCCGCAAATCTTAAAAGGCTCGCGGATTGAGGCAATCTGGCAGCAGCGTGAAGAGATTCTCTCTGGGTTGGTTTGAGCTCTCACCTGCTGATCAATTTCCCACTGACCTTCTTTCCTCATCGAGTCCGTCGCAGCGGCCGTTGGGAATACGGCTTCCTACTCGTGCCATGAGTGCTATGAGCCGCTGGGGATGCGGTATCCTCCAGTCATCATCAATTGCGCAGCCCCCCGCGATCAACACTCTCGACGCACGATCAAACATGGATGCTCGATCTGAGCGGGTAATCTCGCCAATTCACGACAGACTGACGCGCAGAAATTTAACCGCGTCGGCAATCACCGCACCATTGGCCTCATTGGTCAATTTCACATAAAGGAGGTCGTGATAACGGCCGATAAGATACCATTTGGCCGGCTCGTGCGAAAAGTCGATCTTGGTGATACTTTCCCCCTGCTCAGTTACTACCGTGACTGGGGCGTCGGTTGCAAGTTTGCCGATCGACGGTTTGCCATAATAGATATAGATATCAAAATCGCCGAGTTTCGGGCAGTCCGTGCGCCAGATGGCATAGTGCAATCCGTTACCGCCTTCGGTCCAGAAACAGCCGCCGTTATAATTTTCACTTGCGGGAACCGTATCCGATTTCCAATGCCCCCCCTCAATCATCATCTGACTGCCGATCGTCATTTCATCCACAATAAGATTTTTGAACGGAAGTGTGTAGATTCGCCAGCGGCGCAGTTGAAGCCGGGTTGCGGGTTCATATGTTTTCAACCACTCATCTAACTGAAGTTGCAGAGCTTTGAGTTCCGGAGGAGTTTGATCAATGATGTTGCGGAGTTCCTGCGGATCGGATTCGAGATCAAAAAATTTCTCCGCGCCGGTCCATAGGCTCCGGGTGAGTTTACTCTTCATACTGCGGACGGCACGCAGCGGCACTTCCACATCCTCTTCGCAGAATACGTAATCCCGCACTTTCTCCCGATCGCCGGTGACCAGCGGCAGCAGGCTCTCACCTGAGGCGCCCGGAAGCGGGGGCAGGCCCGCATACTCCAGCAGCGTGGGGGCAACATCAATATTGCATGTTAAAGATTCAACAACTTTCCCCTCCGGCACGCCCGGCCCCGCGAGAATCAGAGGAACGTTGATATCGGTGTCATAGCACGACCGGTGGTCGAACGTCTGAAAATCCTCTGGATGCGAGTAAATCAACTCACCATGGTCGGAAAGGATCGCCACCAGGGTGTTGTCGGTCAGGCCGAGCTTGTCCAGGTGATCAAGAATTTTGCCCACATACCGGTCGACGAAGTGAATTTTGCCGTCGTAAAGCTGATAAAGACGCTCGATAGCCTGTTGGTTGCCGAGCATGGCAAGGCGCTTCAGCGGCGCAGTTTTAATGTTATATCCGGTATCGTGAAGATGGATATACGGGCCTGGGGCGAAGATGTCATCCTCGGGCGGCGGATTATACGGAGAGTGCGGCTCGAGAAAGTGGACATACAAAAAGAACGGTTGTGCGGCGGGGTCCTGTCGCTTGTCGAGCCACGGCAATATCTTTTCCGTCATCAGCGGCGCGTAAAGATCGGTATGTCCGCTGCGCTCGGTAATGTTCACATCATTGCGGCTCCCCTGAAACTGATAGTATTCAACAAAACCGCGGCCGGTGAGTTCGCGACCGGCGAGACCGTTCCCCACAAAAGCCGCGGTGTAGTACCCGTGGTAGGCGAAGTGCGGCACCAGCATGGGTGTGTTGTTTGGAATTAAAGGCATGTCGGAGTGCCAGAAAAGGGTAACTCCGTGCTGCGACGCGTAGAGCGATGTATGCAGCGGTGCAAAAGAGGGTGTCGTCCATGAGGCCACAGTGAAAAATTTTGAAAACCGAACGCCGCGCTCCGCCAGCCGGTCAATGTTGGGTGTGGTAAGGCGGGGCTGTCCGAAACAATGAATCTGATCGGCGCGTAGCTGGTCCATGGCAATGATGACTACGTTTGGTTTTCGTTTCTGAGATTGCGTCGATTTGGCCGACGCGGATTGAGTCAGAGCGCTCGCGCCGGCCAAGCCGGCAGCTGTTCCGCCGACGAGTTTTACAAATTTACGACGTGTTACATCCGTCATGGGCATTATCTTCTATTTATTTCGATCAAAACAGCAATCCAGCTTTGTATTTATTCTACGACGCGTCACCGGAAATTGTTCCCACATTGAGCAATCCTCTCGCCGGAGCCTAAAACCATCCTGAATAATTGGCAACCGAAAATGATGCTCATTTACTCATGGATTGCACCATCGAATCGCCGAATGGGGCCGAGCGATTGCAACCAGATGCCGTGTTTGGTGTCTCAGTTCAGGTGGCGGAATCGAGAAATACCGGGTGAGGCCCGTTGATGGCGATTCCCCTCAAAATATCTGCGCAGCCCACCGCATGAAAATGGCCAACGGATCGCCTAAAAGTTCCTCTCATTTTCGCGCCGCAACGCCACCGGCGGACCGAGCACCTCCGATAGTATCCACGCCGTCGTGGAGCCACGATGGCTGCTCAGGATTCGTTGAATCTGCTGGCTGATGGGAACGCTCGCGACACCGGGCTTATCGGCAGGCGCCTTGCCGGAATCGGATGTGGCGGAAACGGATGCCTTCTTGGTGGCAGATTTCGCATGACCCGCTGCCGGTAACTCCTTCGCGCCCGGCGACGGTCGATCACGATTCGACTGGACACTTCTACGCACGGGATTCGTCTGCGGGGCAGTGGCTCTTGAACCGCTCGATGGGCGATTGATCAGATTTGGCGTGAATTGGAGCCGTCGTTCGGCAGCGGTGCGGCTGAGGCTGGATTGCCGGGCCGGCTGAGTTGGTCGAGAAACCGGATCTGGCCGGATTTGCGAGGTGGCGATTCGGGTTGAACTTTGAATGGGGGGTGAAATCGGACGGGCGGTGACGCCACGTACCGCCTGCGTCTGGATACGCCGCTGCCTCTCAATCTCCGCAAGTTGCGCAACGCTGATACGACCCTTTAATATGTCTTCCATCAGTTTTTGCTGATCAGACGGCGAAGGCCTGTTTGGAGGCGGCTGCGGCGATTCAGGCATGTTAAATCTCCCGCGTCAAAACAACGCACTTACAAAGTGATCAACTCGTCGACGAGGTAGTACCGGACGTCTCGCCACCGGCTATACTTTCCCGCATCTTGGTGTCAGCTTGAATGTTCTTCATACGGAAATAATCCACAACCCCGAGATTGCCATTTCGGAATGCTTCGGCCATCGCAAGCGGAATCTGAGCTTCCGCCTCTATGAGCTTGGCACGATTATACTGCGCCAAAGCTTTATTTTCCTGTTCGAGGGCGACCGCAAGAGCACGGCGTTTTTCCGCCTCAGCTTGGGCAAGTTGCTTGGCGGCATCGGCACTGGCAATCTGAAGTTTGGCGCCGACATTATCACTGACATCCATATCGGCAATATCGATGGAAAGTATCTGAAATGCAGTGCCGGCATCCAACCCCTTGGAGAGAACCATCTTACTGATCATGTCAGGCTGCTGCAGAACATGTTTGTAGGAATCCGCCGACCCGATGGCTGCAACGATCCCCTCACCCACACGGGCGACGATCGTCTCCTCCCCGGCACCTCCGGTGAGCTGGTGGATGTTGGTTCGCACAGTCACCCGGGCCTTGACCCGCAATTGAATACCATCTTTCGCCACGCCGTCATGAGTCTGACGGCCGCTGTTGGCGTTAGGTACATCGATGACACGCGGGTTAACACTGGTCTGCACCGCATCGAGCACATCCCGACCGGCGAGATCGATCGCCGCCGCCTGCTGCCATGGCAGGTCAATCGATGCCCGATGCGCGGCGATCATGGCGGTTGCCACGCGACTTACATGCCCATTGGAAAGATAATGGGATTCCAGTTGCTGGGTGGTGATATCCAGTCCGGCCTGCACCATCGCGATCTTCGCCGACACGATCACCCGGATATCCACCTTCCGCATCTTCATTCCGATGAGATTGGCCATGCTGATGTCCGCCCCGGCCGAAGAGGCCTGCATCCATATCTTGAAAAACGGCCAGATCACCACCATGAAAATGATGGCGGCCACCACCCCCATAACGATCAATGTCCACATCAGCGCCATAATTCGGTTCCTCCCCTGAAGAGTAAAATTCTTTCCGCTCTAGAGCGAGGATATGACTGGCCTGCGGCCGTGTCAACCGGCCTCGGCTGCGTTATGCCATGGAAACCGGCGTCTCTTCGGGCTTTCTCCTGTTGCGACCAATTCTCGATCGATATTCGAGCTTGGCCATTTGCGTTTTTGCTCTCGACGCCACTCCAGATCGAATATATCCGCCTGTATCAGATGATACTGTTGCAGCACCAGTTGCATGTCAGCGGTTGCGTGGGTATGATCATGCTGCGATAGAGTAATGGATGTTCACTCGAATTTTGATCAAGGAGTGTCTTATGATCCTCAACCGCAATCTGACAAAACGCCTGATGATGGCATTGACGCTGGCTCTTACCGCAAGCCCGCTCGCGGTCGCCCGTATGTCCGAAACCGCACAGACGCCCGATATCAAAGCCGCCCCGCCTATGCACTGGCAACTCACCTGGCAGGAAAGTTTCAATCACGGTCAAAAGAATCTCAAAGGTTGGCACTATGATCTTGGCGGCAACGGCTGGGGAAATAATGAAGATGAGGTGTATACCCACAGCCGAGACAATGTTTTCGTAGCTCACGGCCATTTGAACATCATGGTCATCGGAAAGCGCCGGCACGGAACGGTCCACTACACCTCCGGACGAATTACCACCCGCAACATTTTCAGCCAGCGCTACGGGCTTTTTGTTTTCCGCGCTCGCCTCCCCAAAGGACGCGGATTATGGCCCGCCATATGGATGATGCCGAAAAAATCAGTTTATGGCGGATGGCCGCGCTCCGGCGAAATCGACATCATGGAATCGCGTGGCAACTGGATTCATCATGTTCAGGGAAGCCTGCACTCGGGAAATGTGTGGAACCAAGATAATACGCAGACGAAAATCTACCGCCTTCCGCAGGGCGAAACCACCACGCAGTGGCATACTTACGCGCTTCGCTGGGAGCCGGCACGAGATCCGCACCATCCCGGCCGAAAGATAATAAAAATACAATGGTACGTGGACGGCCACCTCTACGAAACCCGGCAGGGGGGGTGGACCGTGCCCAATTCCGCCCCCAAGGGGTCCTTGAACGCCCCCTTCAATCGCCGCTTCTACATCATCCTCAATATGGCGGTCGGCGGTAATTATGTCGGAGGTAAAACGCCGGGGCCCGGCCGCTACGACATGCAGATCGATTACATCCGCGCCTACCGGCTTGCACCTGACGGCGGCTGATGACGGATCCCGTTGGCGCCAAAACCCTGCGTACTCCTCATGGCACGCCGCTATTGAATGTGATAACGGATCAAGTCGATCCTGTTATGGTCAGCATCGCGTTCCACAAGTCCGACACCCCTGGCGTAATAATCGATGACCTTGGTTTTTGCATGTTTGACCCGTGAAATGTTTCCGACCGTTACACGGGTCGTGATATGTTCGATCGTTCGAACGCGGTAACAGTTGAATTTTCCTGCCGGCACGCTGATCTGCTTCATACCCGTTATTTTCGATATCCTGGTGATGGTGCTTTTTACCAGGATCATCACCCGATGCATGCTCACATGACGCGTGTTCGTGGTGGACGATAACCATTTGTATCCCGGCTTCCAGAGCGATGACTTCGGTATTAAGACACCGGAACTGTGCGTGATGCTGACGGTCACCTTCTGAGGTTGCACCTCAATGGAATGGGGATGTCCGCCATCTCCGGATACCCATCCGTCGGTCGTCCGTTTGTATCGGATGGTTGCATGGACGGTGCCAGTCTGCTTTTCGGTAATATGCTTTTGCGAGGATGAAATCACCGTCAGGGTGTAGCTTCCCCCGGTGGAATATCGGTAATGCCAGGTTGAGCCTTTCGATCTGGGAAATACCTTCCCGGCATTGGATGCGAATACCGCTTGCGTCCCGGCGAGGATAACGGATGTGAAAATAATCACCCATCGACTCATGATGCAGCCTCCGCAAACAAAGATTCAGTCAACCCCTTCCGATTGTTCATAATTTCAGCGGATATTCAACCCCTTACGCACACACCCATCATCGTTGTTACTTAAACACTACAACTCAGGCACAGCCGCCAGCGGAGATTTGATGACCTCCCCCAGCAATACCGTCGCAAAACTGCCCGCCGGAAGTGAGAAGCTCAGTTCCAGATAGCCGCCACGATCGTCCTTCCCCGATTGAAGCTTGTGGTCCGTGAAGAAGAAACGCATGGCTCGGCGCGATCCCTTGGCCTTCTGCGGACCGGCGTGCCGAAAATCGTCAAGCTTCAATCCGGCGGCGGCAAGCACCTCTTCCTCCATGCGTGCCGGTTCTTCACGCGGCTCGGACATGCGATACCCGAACAGCGGCCCGGATGGCGATATCTCATGCCGATCACAGCGCTGCTGCTCCTGCGATAGTTTCTCCGATACCACATCAAAAACAGCTCCCGTTTCGTGCAGCCACGCCAGATCCCCGGCCATCATGGTGGTCAGGTTTGACAGTCGATGTTCAAGGACCCGATTAAACAAATGGGCCTGGAGAGCACTGATCAGCAGGCGACGAAGGCGGATATCCACCGCATGCAGCGCCTTGGCATGAGCCTGCGGATTTTTCTGCAGGATCGCCAGCGCCCCGCGTTCAGCCCGCAGGTGTCCCGGCCAGGCAGAAAACGCGGCCGCCATATTTCCCGCATCGTAATGCCGCCGTGCCTGGAGTACACCCCCTCGATCGACACTTTCGTCCGCTTTGCCCAACCACAAATCCATGAATTTTTTCGCATCCTGCCGCAGCAATGCCATGCCCAGAAGATGGTTATCCAGCCGCATGCCGAATCGCTGCGAGCCGAAAAAATTCGGCACCCCCGTTCGGGCCAGCGACCGCAGAATGGCGTCCGCCCGCCCCACAGCCTCCTGCAGCATGGCCGCCGACTTATCCCAATCCTCATGCCGGATGCGGATGGTAAAGCGATTACCCGCCAGATGTCCAAGCTTAAGTTTGTTGCGATGGCGACTCTGTGCGAGAACGCGAATGACCGGTAGATCAAGTTTCTCGAAACGACTGTTCGGCTCGTGCTCTATGGATATCCATTGCCGGGTAATCGCCTGCGCATCCTTGAGCCCCGCATAGCCAAAATCCACACTGCGGCGACCGATGGCTTTGGCCAGGATGGAAATCGCTGTATAAGTGCTCGTGCCGCGCTTCTCAATCAGTAAATAAGCGTGCTCGCCCACGCCCGCGAACGGATAAAGCGGTATCTCCTCCACCTGAAAATCTTCCAAGTGTGTTTTTATCATTCCACCGGTTCCCGGCAGATCGGCGGTGATATAGGGGATTGACGGCATGACCAACTCCATTCTGCGTGCAGCTTCCGACATGCACGGGGCAGGAGTTTAACCCACCGGAGCATTCTGAGCACGATCTCGCTCTTTTGTGCCGGTCATATTGTCATGCTGGGAGATTTCGCAGCCACCGGATCTACGCAGCGTTAAAAACGAATTTTTCCAGCGCAACCGCCACCCCGTCATCGCGATTGGATGGAACGATGTAGCGCGCCGCCCGGCGGACACGTTCCGGAGCATTGGCCATCGCAACGCTCGTTCCCGCCCACCGCAACATCGGAACATCATTCGGACCATCCCCAATCGCCAATACCTTGGATGAAGGCACGTTATACCAGCCGGATACGATCTCCAGGGCGACGGCTTTATCGGTGTCGGGGGCAACCACCTGCAGCAGCCGATGTTCGCTGCGCAAAAGACTGAAGCCGCTTTTGAATTTCTGCGTCAGGGCAGTGGTCAGTTCGTCCAGCGCGGCCGATGGTGCATGAAACATCACCCGTGTTACCGGAGAATGCAGAAAGCTGCTCATGTCGGCAATAACATCAGGACTGAACCGCCTTCCAGGCGGAATGGCCTCCACCGGCACGATTCCAAAGTGATCCGAATACAGGGTATCCACGATCTCAACGCTGGGAATGACGTCCGACCGACATTTGCGGGCAAAATCAATAACCTTCTTGACCGTTCGCTGAGAAAGACTGCTGTGCCTCAATACGCACTGCGCCCGCTCGTCCCATATTAATGCGCCATTGTGGCTGATAATCGGAGTGCGAAGTTTCAAAGCACGATGATAAAATCGGACAGATCGCGGCGGGCGTGCGGTCGCCAGTACAATCTGCAAACCCATCTCCATCGCCCGATGGAGCGCGTGATGCACACGGGGCGTGATATCCTCGCGTGGGTCCAATAATGTGCCGTCCATATCCAGTGCAATCAGCGATATCTCCGAGCCCGCAGTCGCCGGGACCAGCGGCGGGGGAAAATTCACGTTCGGAGGCCTTACCCGGGCTACCTGTCGTGACGCCGGTCGGGTCTGCAAGAGTTGTCTGATGTTTTCGACTACCTCGGCCACAGCCATATCTCCACGCTCACACCGCCGCCGTACCGGAACATTCGTTACACTTGCCGCCCAGTCGCAGCGTGCCGATGACTCTCTTCAACCCATCCGGGGCCTTAGTGTCATCGGTACGCCGTTATTCCGGAGTGAAGATGGATAACCAAAATATGCCCCTGAGGATAGCCCCATAATTCGGTAGCACGATACCGCCGCCGCTGCGGCCGCTACGGGCTTGGAAACAACCGGCTGTATTCAAAATAGTTGATCGATACCGGTGTGCCGCCCGCCAGCTTGATCAGCGTATTGGCCTGCCCCCGGTGATATGTACCGTGGTACAGCGTATGAAGGATCAGTTCCAGCAGAGGAAGCGTAAAGACCTCGCCACCACGTCTGCTCTCCCGCAAATCCTCTTTTCACTTCCGCAATGCCAGTTCCGCCAGTGTCGCCAATCCCGGCATCGCCTCACCCGCCAGCGGCGTGAATTTCCATCGCTTCGGTTCCGGCCAATGGCGATGCAGATGCTCCGCCAACACCTGTTCGCCTCCCATCGTGTAAACCTCGGCTTCAATCTTATGCACCGCCTGCAGCGATTGCAGCCGCTGCCGACTCTCATTCGTCAGCGTTTGAACCACCGCCGCAAGCATATCCTCCCGCGTGGTGGCCAATGTCAGGCCTTCAAATGCACCGCTGCGCTCCTCCAATGACGTGCGATCACCTGCCAGCAGTGCCTCAAACCGCACGGCTGCCGATTCCCTTTCTGCCCCCTTGGATTCCTTCGTCTGCGGAGTGTCCAGCCCGTCAATCACTTTCTCAAGCAGCTTCCAGAACTGCTTGTGTGAAATATCCTTGAAAAATTCATCGCGCATCCATTTAATGCTCGATCCGCCTGCCGCCATCGTGCTGACCGCCAACCAGCGCGGTTTGACATGCCGACCCGCACCCAGAGGCCTCCACAGCAGATGATCCGCCGGTTTGCACGCATCCACCACCAGCGCCAAAACATCGCTGGAGCCGGAACTGTGCACCAACCGACCCGGACGGCAGTCGGTCGCCATCACGGCGGCACTGGTATCCACAATCCCCGGCAGGACGGGAGTTCCCTCCGGCAGCCCCAGGCGCTCCGCCACCCTCTCCTTCACCGTTCCTGCGATCTCATCCGCCCAGAGCAGCGTTGGTAACTGCCCCGGCTCCAGGCCGAGAAATTTCAGCAACTCCGGCACCCATCCCTTCAACTCAGGTGTGTCATAAAGCCCCGTGAATGCCGCCTGCGACGGATCGATGCTCCATTTCCCCGTCAGATGATGAACCAGCAGCGTGGTGGGCTGAACGACCATTGGCTTTTGTTTCCAGATGTCGGGCTGATTCTCTTTCAGCCACAGCAGGCTTGTCGATCCGATGCCACCCGGAATCGGGCGGTTGCCCGTCAGCCGTTGATGCTCCGTCTTGCCGAATTCCTTTTCAATTGCCGCCGCCTGCGCAAAACTCCGACGATCCTGATGCGTGATGAGATTGGCCAGCGGTTTTCCATGTCGGTCCGCCAAGCCGATGCCGGGACACAGCGTGTCAATCGCGATGGCATCAACATGCTTGTGGTGTTTCATCACCTCCCGAATCGTCTTTTCAAACGCCTTGATCAAACTCCCGGCGTCGATTTCCACCCGCCGCCCTTCGGAAACCGACGGCGTATCCACCTGATGAATCGTCTTCACCTTCCCGTTTTTGCACCACGCCGCCTTGATCGACGACGACCCGACATCAATACACAACACACGCATGGTATGACCTCCTGATGACTATATTATGCCTTTTGATCGGTTACGCTCCGTACAGCTCCCGGCGATGATTCCGATTCTTGGCTTCCGAAATCCTCCCCCAGCCGCCGGATAATCTCGGCCGCAAAAGATTCCACCGGCGCCTCCGGCGTGGGGCGGATGGTCAGCGTTGGCGTATAGCGGCGCAGCCACGTCCGCTGCAGTTTCGCCAGATGCCGGGTATTAATTTTGATCTGCTCCGCAGCATCGTCCAGTGAACATCGCCCTTGAAGATGTTCGATGATCTCCTTGTATCCCACCGCCTGCGCCGCCTGCATCGAAAGTCCGCCCGGCCGGGCCATCAGTTCCCGAACCTCATCCACCAGCCCGCCCCGGATCATCTGCATCACCCGGCGATTGATACGCTGCGACAGTTCCTCCCGCGGCCAATCCACCAGAATCAGTGGAAAATCAATTTGCGGCCGGTTCGCAAGCCATTGCTGCTGCAGCGTACTGATCGGCTCGCCGGTCATCTGATAAACCTCCAGCGCACGAATCAGGCGGCGACGGTCATTGGGATGAATGCGGCTCGCTGAAACCGGGTCCACCTCCGTCAACCGCTGATGCAGCACCGCCGAGCCCTGCAGATCGGCAATCCGTGAAAGTTCCTCCCGTACGTGCGCCACCGCAGGCGGTCCGGAAAATAGCCCTTCCGTCACGGCCTTGAAGTACAGGATCGTCCCGACCGCCAAAATGATGGGGCGGTTGTTGAGCCGATGTTCCTCAATAATCTTCAGGGCGGCCTCTCGAAAACGGGCCGCGGAATAACTTTCGGAGGGTTCTACCAGATCGATCATGGCGTGTGGGATGTGTGCCTGTATTTCACGCGACGGCTTCGACGTGCCGATATCCATCCCGCGATAAACCTGCATGGAATCGACCGCCATGACGGTCGGCGCAGCGCCCCCTCGGCGGTGGATTTCACCTGCAATCGCTTCGGCGAGCGCAGATTTTCCCGATGCAGTGCACCCCAATATCGCAATCATCCCGGCCATCGGTAACATGATAGCGGGAAACTCCGAGATTTGAGATTTGAGATTTGAAATCTGGAATCTGAAATTTTAGATTTGAGATTCTGACGATCCCGCAGATCGCCCAATCACGCCTTCGCGCTGCCCACCGAATTCATATTTTCAATCTTCCGCCGCCTGTCCATCGCCAGGTTCGCAAGCTCATCCGCACGCGAATTCGATTCCCGATACACATGCGTGATCGACCAGTCCGATATAAACGACAATTCCCGCATCACCTGCGCATAAAGGGGCTTAAGGTCCGGGCTTTTCACACGGTATTGGCCGTTGGCCTGCCGCACCACCAGCTCACTGTCGGCACGAATCCGCAGTTTCTTCACTCCCAGCCGACGCGCCGCCTGCACCCCGCGAAGGAATGCGGTGTATTCCGCAACATTATTCGTGGCGTGATCCAGCACATCCCCCAATTCATAAACCAGCCGTCCGTCCGGTGTGCTGATCGTCACGCCGATACCCGCCAAGCCGGGGTTGCCGCGCGAACCGCCGTCAAACTGCATATGCAACTCTTCAAAATTTCCGTTTGGAATATCCGTTTGCATGGAAATGGCTCTCACCTGCAGGCCAAGGATTACTATGATTGCCGGCCGCACTCGCCCAGCCGTTTGGGCTCTCAACATGCCGCCGCCTGTCCGGTCGGTCAGTTTGCGGTGCTTTTTTCGCCGGCGCCGGTCGCCTGAGCAAAATACAGAATTCGGCCGCAGGAGCGACATCGGCGAATTTCATCGCGTCCACGGATCAAATTGATATCTTCCCGGTTCAGTCCCATGAAACATCCGCCGCAGGCGATATTTTCCAAGTCGCCTTCCTCATATTCCACCGGAGCCATGGCCTCGCCGGGGAGGCGCTGGGCGATGCGCTCATACTGCTTGAGCGCTTCGGCGGGGACTTTCTCCGCCGCCTCCACCCTCAAATTCTGCAGTTCTGCAATCCGCTGGTTGAATTCGTTCACCTTCTCGGCACTCGATTCCCGCAACTTTTCCAGCATTTCAGTCGCTGAGGCACGCTTGGCCGTAAGGGCGGTTATCGCCCCCTTCATTTCCTCCTCCTTGGTCATCAGGCCTTCCGTTTTGGTTTCCATCTCCGCCACCAATGCCTTTTCCGCCGAAATCTGAACCAGAATGGCGGAATACTCTTTATTGGTTTTGGTTTCATTCAGGGCGGTGCGCATCTTTTCAATGTGCTCCACCTTGACGCTGGTTTCCAATTCCTCGGCGGCAATTTTGGCCTGCACTTCCCGCAGGTCATGTTCCATCTGGGCCAACTCGCCATCGAGTTTGGCAAGATTGACCTCGGCCGAACGCTGGTCGCGGGTTACATTTTCAAGCCCTTCGCGCGCCTCACGCAGCGCACGATCCGTATGGTGCAGATTCAGAAGGGCGGGAATGGTTACAAACTCTGGCATCATTCACCTCTCAACGAATTCCCGAGTGTATCCGTATCCGGCCGTTCTGCCAATTCAAATCCCCTAAAGCCCGCTCGCCGGGTGTGGCCATTTTTCCGGGCATCGCTGGGGGCGCGGGTGTCCTCACCCGCTTTTGTTCAGGAAACGGTCTTGCCATGGCCACAATGGGGCGATATGGTGCAGATCTTTTAAGGCCGCCCGGGAAATTGCCACTCACCCCGTTCGCCGGAAAATTCGATGCGGAATCTCGATGCACGGTCCACGGGTCGATCTGCCGCTTTTCCGAACGTTCAAACGGCGGTCAGATCTGGCGGTAGCAGCCCGGCATCCGCTGATGGCAGAAAAATTTTCAAAAAATTTGCTTCCAAACTATACGAATTGAAGTCCGGTGTGTATTATCTCATCGTTCGGATTCGGCAGGAGAATGAAAATGAATCAGACAGCGGTCAATCAGGCAATCGACGGGCTTCGGGATGTGGTGGCCCTGAACTCAGATATCTGCTCCATAGAGAACGGGGTTCTCTGCTATCGCGGGTACAACATTGACGATTTGGCGGAGAATTCCAATTTTGAGGAAGTGGTTTACCTTCTTTGGAACGCCCGACTTCCCAAACGCGATGAACTCGAATCACTCCGGCTCTCCATTGCCGAACAGGCCCAGTTGCCGGAAGGCTTGCTCGCCATGATGAAGTCCTTTCCGCGTCGCACGACGCCGATGGAAGCGATCCGAACAGCCGCCAGTGCCATGGCCATGTTTGATGCGGAATCGGAAGATATGTCGCCGGCGGCCAATGGTCGCAAGGCGGTCCGGATTCTGGGCCAGATGGCCAGCGTCGTGGCGGCGTGGGACCGGATACGCAACGATCGTGCTCCACTGGCACCCCGTCGCGATTTGACGCTTGCGGGCAATTTCCTCTACATGCTCACAGGCCTGCAGCCCGAACCGCTTGCCGCCCGCGCTCTGGATAAGGCGTACATTCTTCATGCCGACCATGAACTCAACGCCAGCACCTTCGCAGCCCGCGTGGCCGCCGGAACCCTTACCGATATGCACTCCGCCGTCACGGCCGCCATCTGTGCACTCAAGGGCCCGCTGCACGGAGGCGCCAATGAGCAGGTGATGCGGATGCTTAACGAAATCGGCGGCGAAAAGCAGGTGGAACCATACATCCGCCGCAAACTGGATAATCATGAGAAAATCATGGGCTTCGGACACGCAGTATACAAAAACGGCGATCCCCGCGCCCGCCATCTCAAGGAAATGTCGCGCCAGCTTGGCAAGCTCACCGGACAGGAACAGTGGTACCGCATGTCGACCAGCATCGAAGACATGGTCATCAAGGCGAAAAACCTCAAACCAAATGTGGACTTCTACAGTGCTTCGGTCTACCACTATCTGCATATCCCGTCCGATCTCTTCACTCCCATCTTTGCCATCAGTCGCTCCAGCGGTTGGATCGCCCACATTTTGGAGCAATACAGCCGCAACAAGCTGATACGGCCGCGGGCCAATTACATCGGCGAGCGCAACCAGAAGTGGATTCCGGTGGATCGTCGCTGATGGGTGGGGCGGCGAATCGCTTTGCAGGCGTGTGCGGGCAACGTTATTGAATAAGGAATTCCAAACGGGCTGCAAATCATGAATATTGTCGTGGTCGGGCCGCATCCGGATGATCAGGAAATAGCCATGGGCGGAACCATCGCTCTGCTGGTATCTCAGGGGCATTCCGTGACCTTGATCGACATGACCACCGGCGAGCCGACACCTTTCGGTTCCCCCGAAGTGCGCAGCCGCGAGGCGGCGGCCGCCGCCCAAATCCTCGGCGTCACCCGGGTTCCCCTTGGGCTGGTCAACCGGGAGGTGATCTACGGCCTTGCAGCCCGCCACAAGCTGGCGGCTCAGTACCGCGGGCTTCGACCCGATATCCTCTTTATTCCCTACCCGCAGGATGCCCATCCCGACCATCGCCAGGTGACGCAGATTGCGGAAGATGCCCGCTTTGACGCCAAACTCACCAAAAGCACCATCCCCGGCGAGCCGTATCATCCACCCCGCGTGATTTATTATTTCTGCAGCCATCTGCGGTTTAATTTTCCGGCGAGTTTCTCGGTGGACATTTCCGCACAGATGGATATAAAAGTTTCAGCCATAAAATGCTACAAGTCTCAGTTCGAGACCGGCCGCGGCCAGGCGGAGCAGTGGCGGATATTGGATCAGATCCGCAGCGTGAACAGTTATTTCGGCTCAACCATCAAGCGGTCATTCGCCGAACCTTTTTACGTACTCGAGTCACTGGGGCTCAGCGGGTTTCATGATCTTATTCTTTAAGTCTCTTTAACAGCGGAGCGCAACATGCCGGATCAAACGACCGAGGAATCCAAACAACTGGAAGTCAGCGGGGGGGATGTAAGCGTCAAAAGTGCCGTTCCACGGATCAACCGTTTCTTTGAGGCGGTTACCAAGGTGGAAGGAAGCGATCTGCACATTAAGGCCGATGCCATTCCGCGTATCCGCAAGGGGGGGCGACTGATGCAGACCAATTCCCCGGCGATGAAAAATGCGGAAATCGAATCCATGGTTAAGGAAATGCTCAACGACGAGCAGTGGCATGATTTCAGTCACCGCGGGTCGCTGGATATCGCCTACGCCATCACGCCCGTCGACCGTTTTCGGGTCAACATCTTCCGTCAGCGGGGAATGGTGAGTCTGGCGGCACGCCGCATCAACCCCAAAATTCCGAATTTCAGCCAGCTTAATCTTCCCCCCATTTTCGAAAAAATCGCCGAACATGAGCAGGGGCTGGTCATGCTTGCCGGTATCACCGGCAGCGGCAAGAGCACCACCATTGCGGCGATGCTTGAGCAGGTCAATCAACGTCGATCTTGCCATATCGTTACGATCGAAGACCCCATCGAATATCTGTATGTCGATAAAAAGGCGTACATCAACCAGCGTGAAGTAGGGCTGGATGTCGAGAGTTTCAGCGATGCCATCCGCTATCTCATGCGCGAAGACCCGGATGTGATTCTCATCGGTGAGATGCGCGATAAAAACACCTTTCAGGCGGCGGTGCAGGCCGCTGAAACCGGCCACATGGTGTTTTCCACCATTCACGCCAGTTCCGCGCCCGGCGCCATCACCCGTCTGCTGGAACTTTTCCCGCCGGATATGCACACCAACATCCGCCAGGCCATCGCAACGAATATGAAGGCAATTATTTTCCAGAAACTGGTCCCGTCGATCAAATCGGGCCTCGATCGCGTACCCGTTGTGGAAGTGATGCTCACCTCACCGTCGGTGCGTAAGTACATACTTGAAGGGCGCGAAAATGAACTCGGCCAGGTCATCCGTGGCGAGCGGCATGCCGGTATGATTGACTTCAACGACATGCTGGCGGAACTGGTGCAGAGCGAATTTATTGCTTCCAAGGAGGCGTATCTCGCATCCCCCAATCCGGACGAACTGCGCATGCGGATGAAAGGTATCAAGACCTCAACCTGACCCCCGGCGCAGCGGACGCTTTCAGGTCGATGCGATTGGAGTCGTCGGGCCTGCAGGAGGTTGACGGTGCTGTTGCTGGCAAGATTTTCAATCTATGGTACCTTTACCCAAGTCGGTGGTCGGGTTGATCCCGAGTGAATTTCTTTCCGGCTTATTTACGTGGCGGTGGTGATGCACGGCTTTGTTTATGTCAATCCGGTTTTTCTGATCGTTTTCTTCCTGATCATCCTGGGTTGGGCAAAATTT
This sequence comes from Phycisphaerae bacterium, assembly GCA_049965755.1. Classification (GTDB taxonomy): domain Bacteria; phylum Planctomycetota; class Phycisphaerae; order WQYP01; family WQYP01; genus JAJZGD01. The sequence continues at coordinate 42,718 of JBMFVY010000001.1, forward strand.
GCCACATGGATCAGCACCGATCTCGATCAGCTCAATGATCAGAACGAAACCGTCTGGCGATCTGTACTTCTCGGGTCGTTTGGCCTCAACCTCCTGCTCTGGATCATCATCCCCAACTTTGCAGGAGCCTTGATTACCAATCTGATCGTGATCGGCGGCATCTTCGGCTATTACATCAAGATACGTGTCGCACAACTCGGCCCGCCCCCCAATCCCCTCGATATGCTCACCGGCAAACTCGGTTCCACGGCCGAACAGCGGCAGGCCAAGAAATCGGCCGGGCAGTTGGCCCTCTCTTACCTCAATGCCGCCGGGCGCGGCGCCCCGCTTCCCAAAGTGGATGATCCCGCTTATAACGGCGTGGTGTTGCTGGACAACCTCATATTCAGTGCCTTGGAGGCCCGCGCCCAGCGTATTGATCTGATACCGTCCGAGCAGGCCTACGATGTCACCTACACCACCGATGGCGTTGGATATCCGCAATCCGGCATGCAGCGCAGCGCCGCAGAACCGATCATCCAATCCGTCAAACTGATATCCGGGCTCTCATTGGACGAGAGGCGACGCCCTCAGAAATCATCCCTCACGGTGGTCGACGCAGCGCACCATCGGACGCCTCTGGTCATTCGTACCAGCGGAACCACCGCCGGCGAACGCCTTACTCTCGTCATGAGCAGTTCCGACAGTTACAAGATGCCGCTGGATAACATCGGCCTCTCGTCGGAGCAACTCGCCGCCGTGCGCACCATCGTCAGCGATAATTCCGGTCTGGTCATTGTGGCATCGCCGCCTCATATGGGCCGCACCACCACGCTCTATTCCCTGATTGGTGCACACGATGCGTACACCCGCAGCATTCAGACGATTGAGGCCAATCCCCGGGCGGAATTTGAATCCATCACCGTCAACCCATTCGATCCGCAGGCGATCAACGCCAGTCACAGCAAGTTGCTTCAAAGCATCTGTCTGAAAGATCCCGACATTATCCTGGTCGGGCAGTGTCCCGATGCCGCGACCGCGGAAGTCATCTGTCGCTATGCCTCCAACGATCATCGGGTTTATCTGGGCCTGCGGGCCGGTTCCGATGCCCCGACCATCATCGATTTATGGCGAAAGCTCCTCCCGGACAAGGAACTCGCCGCCCGTCCATTGCGCGCGGTGGTCTGTCAGCGTCTCATCCGTCTCCTGTGTCCGACCTGCAAAATCCCCTATCAGCCCGACGCCGAGACACTGGCCAAATTAAATCTTCCCGTCGGCCGACAGATGCAGGTTTTCAAGGCTAACACCCAACCGGCACGTGATCCCAAGGGTAATCCGGTCAAATGCCCCGATTGCGCCAGCCTCGGATATCGCGGCGTGACAGGCTTGTTTGAAGTACTGGTGGTGACGCCGGAAATTCGGGATATGATCGCGCATGGTCGGCCGGTTGAGGAAATACGCAACGCCGCCCGGAAAAACGGCATGATGATGCTCGTGGAACAGGGCATACGCAAGTTTGCGCTGGGCATTACCTCCATCCAGGAGGTGACCCGGGCACTCAGCGCAGAGCGTGCCAAGAAAACGCGCGAGGAAAAAATTACCTCCGCCAGCGGCAGCAGCACCACCGGTGCGGGATACGCCTCTCCCGGCGAGAGTCGATCGGAATAGCGAGCGATAATTCATGATCATAGATATTGTAGTATTATTATTTCTGGCGTTGATCGTCTTCCTGATGGTCAATGAAGGCCCGTTTTCGGCATTGATCCTTCTTTTCTGCTCTCTGATTGCTTCCTTGACCGCCATGGGTTACTACGAACGCGCGGCGAATATCTTTGCCAAATGGCCGGATATGGCACGCGGGGTCGCCTTCCTTCTGATCTTTTTCGTGCTCCTTACGTCAACCCGCACCATTTTCGACTTTCTTGTCCGGGATGACATTGAACTTCCCCCTCTGCCCGCCAAAATTGTTTCCGGAGTGATCGGGTTTTTCGTCGGCATGGTTGTCATGGGTACCGTACTCATCGGCATTCAGATGCTCCCCCTCACATCCAGCATCGCCGGATACGACCGCTACCCCAACGGTATGGCTCGAAGTTCATCTGCCATCTGGTTTGACCCGGATGGATTTGTCGAATCCATCTGGGATATGACCAGTGGTAATTCGGTCGGCGGCTCGCCGGCGTTTGCCATCGTCCATCCGCATCTGCTGCGGGAACTTTACGGCCTGCGCTACACCGTCCAGTTTGCCGGACGTAAAACACTCGCCCCCTCGCTGTTGAAAGTCATGGCGGCTGGAACCATTCCGGCTGATAAAGCATCGCTGTTCCACATTCCGCCCATGCTGGGAAAGAAAATTGTGGTTATCCGAACGGAAGTCCATCACGGATCCACGCAACCGGCCGTCTCCTCCGACTCCGGTTATTTCCGCCTCACGCCGTCCGAGGTCCGGCTGGTTACCACCGATGGGCATCAGTATTATCCCGTCGGTTTTCTCAGATATGGCGCGCTATTTCAAAAGCTCACCTTTAATTCGGCCGTGGTTGACGACTATCGGCATGTAAATGGTCACCGAGTGGTCATACAGAACTGGATATTCGCCCTTCGTCCATCGCAGAAGCCTTATTTTATTGAACTCAAAGGTACCGCACGCGGTATGATTGCCGGTGCCGCGATCTCCAAAACGCTCGCCGCGCTTCCCATGCACGATTATCCCAAACTGGCCTATGAAAATTCCAAGCTTACCATTACCGTCGCTGCTGACGCCAAGTTGGGAACATTGGTGGGCGTGGCGGTGCCCGCCCAGATTCGCATGTTGAAAGTCGCGGGGCTTGTGCAGGCGGCCTACAGACGCCTCGGTGTCATCAGCCGTGCCATCACCAACAGTCAACCCCCGTGGTCGGATGCCTCTTCCCATACGGTCGGAACACCCACCGCCGAACAGGCCGGTCAGTGGCGGAGCATGGGAAACCAGTTGATTGCCAACGGCAATTCGCATGAGGAACCGTGGTGGGAAGTGTTGCAACTGCTGACGACCAGCCAGGTCAGCACCGATACGAGCCGCTCGCTGGCGCGCGAGCGTCACTTTTTCAAAAATCAGATCATTCCCCTGCTCAATGGCCAGGAGCCTGTCAATCTTCGCCTCACCCCGGGTAAGTCCACGACCATCAAGATTGCGCCGGGTAATTGGCAGATTATCCTCTGGAGCATCCACTCTTCACAAATGTACGTCTGGAGTAAGTCGGCTTCAGTGCGAATCGGGCAGTCGAACAGTGTTACGCTTGGTGGATCGGATCAGATTGTCAATTACAATCTGAGTAAATAATTCCCCATGGCGCTTGACGTAAAGGGCACTATGTAACTATAACCCGGATAGGTGACGCCCAAACGCGAAGGCCATTCGCTGCACGCGTCGACCGGTTGGAACTTCAGACTTTCATGAAAGGAGATCACATCATGGCATTTACTTTACCATCCCTTCCGTACGATTTCGCGGCACTCGAGCCGATCATCGATTCCCAAACCATGCAGATTCACCATGGCAAACACCACGGGGGTTACGTCGCCAACCTCAACAAGGCCATTGAGGGGAAGTCAGCCCTTGAATCCAAATCCCTCGAAGCCCTCATCGGTGATTTGGCGGCGGTACCCGAAGATATCCGCGGTGCCGTACGCAACAACGGTGGCGGACACGCCAACCATTCTCTGTTCTGGCAGATCATGGCGCCGCACGGCCACGGCGGAGGTGGCGAACCCACCGGTGAATTGCTTGCTGCCATCAATGCGGATTTCGGAAGCGTGGCGGAATTGAAAGCCAAAATCAATGATGCCGGGACCAAACGGTTTGGTTCAGGCTGGGCCTGGCTGGTCGTCAAGAATGGTAAACTGGCTGTCGGGTCAACCGCCAATCAGGATAATCCGCTCATGGGTGACACCGTTGCAGGCTTCTCAGGCAAGCCCATTCTCGGCGTGGACGTCTGGGAACATGCCTACTATCTCAAATACCAGAATCGGCGTCCGGATTACCTTGCCGCCTGGTGGGGCATTGTAAACTGGACCAAAGTTGCCGAATTGTACAAAGCCGCCCGGTGACCGGTTCGCCGGCCGGAAATGACTCAGGCGGCCGATCAAAACCGCTCTTAGACCGTGCCGCCGTATAAAAAGAGGTGACCGATGGGGAAAGCGAGTGTTGATCCGGCCGAACTGCGGCGCTTTGCGCAGGGCCTCAATCAATTTAATAACGATCTTCAGACCCTGATGGCCGGTCTCAGCGCCCGCATGCGGGCGCTGGAGAGCACCTGGCGCGATCAGGAGCAGAAGAAATTCGCCGAAGCCTTCGATCAGACGGCCAAATCGCTTTCGGTTTTTCTAGAGGCCTCCAGCCAGCATGCCAAGGTGTTGATGAAAAAGGCGCAGCTGATCGAAAAATATCTCAGCGAACATTGAGTTGAGTTGAACCGATGCCACAAGGTGCCAATGTTCAATCCATTGAACTGCTCCGGGAATTGCAGACGGTGCTGTGGAAATTTCGCGAAGCCTGCGTCAGTTCTCTCAATGATGTGGAATCGGACCTGCGCCGCACGGTGATCTGGCTTGAGACGGAACAGGATAGCTATTGGAAAAGCCAGATACGCATCCGTCATGAGGCCCTCGAGCGGGCTAAAGAGGCGCTTCGCAGTAAAAAAATATTCAAAGATGCCTCCGGCCGCCCGCAATCCGTTGTCGAGGAGCAAAAGGCGCTCAAGATCGCCATGGCGCGCATGGCGGAGGCCGAACAGAAGCTCGCCAATGTCCGCAAATGGGTGCGTGCCCTGCAGAAAGAAATTGAACTCTACAAATCCTCGGTGGGCCGCCTCTCTCACAGCGTGGAATCGCTCGTGCCTGCCGCCGTGCATCAGCTTGACCGGCTCACGACGTCGCTGGAAGCCTACGTAAACCTTGAGATACCCCAATCCGCTGCCCACAACAGCTCAGATCATGCAGCCGGTGCCGGATTTGCCAACCGGGCCGAGGTTCTCACGGAAACCTCCGTACCAACCACACCTGCACCGATGGAAGTTCCCACTGACCAACAGCGTGCATCTGCACAACCTGCCTCGTCGATCGATATCCCCTGTCCGCAGATATCCGGCGACATTCTGGATCAGCTAACCATCGCCGCCGGGCAACTCCCCGTAGATTCACATAAGACTCTGGTCGCGCGTTCCATCGTCCGCGCGCCGATGGGGTTCACCCTCCTGCGCCGCTCACCTGCGGATGCCGATGACAGCGGTTGGATGTTGCTTATCGATTCGGCGGATATTTCATCCGACGCTGCATGGGTGAAACTGAGCGTTGAATCTTTGCCGGGTGATGCGGCTCTTTGGAATATGATTTTGAGACTTCCCATCAATTCCAGCGTTAGGGTGATGGATGGTGCGGTGGTGCAGATCAGCCACGTGGAATGAGATGCAAGCCGTGGCGGTGAGAACTCGGTTTACCTCAGGAGGACCTGCCGATGGGTGTACATGAAAGCCAGGGGCGTCTGATCAAAGCCTTCAAAATGCTCCAGACACGCTGGGCACAGATCCATACCGGCTGGAACGACGCGGCCAGCGATCATTTCCAGGAAACATTTCTGGATCCGCTTGAAGCGGATGTCCGCAGTGCCGCTCAGGCCATCGATCATATGGCGGTCATATTGGGCAACGTAAAGAGAGATTGCGAGTAACACGGCAGATCATTTTGCCGGTATAAGGATGTCATGCAGCAGATAGCCGATCAAGCCAACAGCAGCAACTCCACATGTCCCGCCGGGCCCGCCGATGGTGTCGGCCCGCTCGAGCGGCAGCGCAGCGCCCTGCGAGACCTTGTCGCGCTGGCTTCAGAATGTGCCCGGCGCGAAGCTGAAATTAATGAAGAATTCACCACCCAACGCGATACCGCCCGGGAGCGTTATAACGCTTCGATGAAAGAAATCGAGGCGCGGTTCAAGGCCCGCACGGACGAACTGGAAAATAAAATACACGAAGAAATGGACGGCATCGAACAGCAATACCGCCGGAAATTACAGACATTCCAGGCGGCTCATCAACAAACGTGCGCCGGCATTCAGTGGGATTATTCCGCCGCCGAGAAGACCGCCCGATCGAGTTACGACGAAGCAAAACTCCTGATTGAAACCGGGCTTGATGCGTCTCACAACCGTGCACTGCAGGAAAAAGAAACATTAAAAGAAGAGGTCGCCTCTCATCTGGAAGCCGTCGAGAATCTCTTCAAGGAAACGGCGCAGGTCATGGCCCGATACTCGCTCGTTCCTCCGGGTATCGAACCTGAAAAGGTAAAACCCCGGCTTCCTGCCGATCTATCCGTCAAAAAAGTGATGGCCGAGGAGCTTGAACAGGCGCGCTCCCGCCTTGCGGCGCTGGCTAAACTCCCCTTGCCGAAATTCATGTCGGGAATACTGCCGATAATGATCGGCCTGGCTCTTTGCAGTGTCGCAGGGATTGCCGCTCAGATGATCAAAGGGGGCTCCGTTCCGCACATCAAGACCATCACCATCGCAGTGGGTGTGGCGGTCGTCATTGAGGTGATCATCTACATCCTGCTTCGGCGGGCCGCCAAGAAGCAGTTCAGTGCAGCATCCTTGCCGATCATCGAGGCGCTGGCCAGCAGCCACGCTGCATCTGAGCTTTTCTCGCAGGCACAGTTGGTGGAAATTCAAGCGGCTAACGATGCGGCCCGACGCAAAGGGCAGGCTGAACTGGATCGACTCAAACAACGCACCATCCAGACAATTAAATCACTGCAGGAAAAGCGTTCGGCCCGCCTTGCCGCTGCCGAGGCCGATCGGGCTCGATCTACCGGCGAAGCGGATGCGGAAAAAGCTTCCCTGATGGCGGCGCAGGCCACTTCCGCCGATGCCCGGCGAAATGAACTCAAACACAACTACGAAACGGAAATGGAGGCGGCGCGCAGAACGTTCGAAGGATCGAATGCCGCCAACGAAGAACGAACCCGGCAGGCGTGGAGTGAACTTGATCAGCGTCTTCGAACCGGTCTGGCGCAAATCGCAGCTCCCACCGTTGATACCGGAACCTCCGGCGGATACGCACCCGACGGTCGGCCGATCTGGGATCATTGGCACGCTCCTGAGAAATTTCCCGAATTAATGCCTTTCGGCCGTCTGAGCGTCAACCTGAAGCAGATTGTGGATCAGGATTCAGCCGGCGCTCAGGTGAAATTGCAGTTTCCAGCGGAATTCACCGTGCCGGCATCACTGGCATTCCCGCACGGCGCATCCCTCGCGGTTCTTCATCAGCGCTCCGGCCGTGGCTTGGCTGTCGAGTTTCTGCGTGTGGTTATTCTCCGTCTGCTGACCTGTCTTCCCCCCGGTCGCGCCCGCTTTACCTTGATAGACCCCGTGGGCCTGGGGCAGAGCTTTGCGGGTTTCATGCGCCTCGCGGATTACGATGATGCCCTCGTCAACGGCCGAATCTGGACTCAGCCCGATCAGATTGAACAGCGTCTCTCGCACATGACGGAGCACATGGAAACCGTCATCCAGAAATATCTTCGTAATGAATTCCCAACCATCGACGACTACAACGCCCAGGCCGGCGAATTGGCCGAACCGTATCGATTTCTGGTGGTGGCTGATTTTCCATCCGGCTTCGGCCCCGATGCACTTCGCAGGCTGGATGCCATCGCCGCCACCGGTGCCCGCTGCGGCGTCTACGTCCTGCTGTCATCCGAACGCGAGCAGAGCGGCGATGCGGCCGTCACACTTGATAAACTTCTGTCGCATTGTGTGGTACTTACTCAGGCGGAAGGTGGCTTCCAGTGGCGGGACGACATCTTCGGCAAGTTCCCGCTTACGCTCGATACATCGCCGACAGAAACAGTTATGACTACGCTGCTCGATCAGGTGGGCAAGGCCGCCAAAGCCAGTCAGCATGTTGAAGTCTCCTTTGAAACCATCGCCCCCAAAGAATCCCAGTGGTGGACCGGTAACAGTACCGCCGATCTCACCGTAGCCATCGGTCGTATGGGGGCTACGCGGCTCCAGATGCTGCGCCTGGGTAAAAATGTGGCGCAGCATGCACTCCTTGCCGGTAAGACGGGTTCCGGTAAATCGACGCTGCTTCATGTGCTGGTGACCAATCTTGCCATGTGGTATTCGCCGGACGAGGTGGAACTCTATCTGATCGACTTCAAAAAGGGTGTGGAATTCAAAACCTACGCAGCGCACCGCCTGCCCCATGCCCGAGCCATTGCGGTGGAAAGCGATCGTGAATTCGGTCTCAGCGTGCTGGAGCGGCTCGATGCGGAACTCGCCCGTCGCGGTGAATTATTCCGTGCCGCCGGCGTACAGGATCTCCCGTCCTATCGCCGCACCACCGGCAAGCCGATGCCACGAACGATTCTCGTTATTGACGAATTTCAGGAATTTTTTACGGAAGATGACACCCTTGCCCAGCAGGCGGGACTGCTCCTCGACAGACTTGTTCGGCAGGGGCGCGCTTTCGGCGTGCACCTATTGCTCGGCTCGCAGACCGTCGGCGGTACTTCAGGCCTTGCCAGAAGCACGCTTGGCCAGATGGCCGTGCGCATCGCCCTGCAGGTGAGCGATGCCGATTCACAACTGATCCTCGGCGATAATAATTCTGCCGCCAAATTGCTCTCCCGCCCCGGTGCCGCGATCTATAACGACGCCGGCGGTCTCATCGAGGCCAACAGCCCATTTCAGGTTGCCTGGCTCTCTGATGAAAAGCGGGACGAATTTCTTGAAGCGGTTTCCCGTCGTGCCGCCCGCGTCGCCCATGACGGAAAAACCGCATGGCAGTCGAAGCCACCGGTCGTCTTCGAAGGCAATGCCCCGGCGGATGTGCATAACAACGAACCCCTGAAAAAACTCCTCGTTTCGCTGCCGCCTGCTGCCATTCCTCTCGAACCCCACGCCTGGACAGGCGAACCGGTGGCGATCAAGGAACCGGCGTTCGTCACATTCCGACGCCAGAGCGGCGCTAATGTCATGCTCGTCGGTCAGCAGGAAGAACAGGCGCTCGCCGTCTTGAGTTGGATGCTCATCTCTCTCGCAGCCCAATTTCCAACCAATGGTGCGAAGTTTTATCTTCTTGACGGCACGCCCGCCGGATCGCCGCTTTCCGGTATCTTCCCCCAGTTGCCGTCACTGATGCGCGGCGACGTTCAGGTTCCCGCCTGGCGCGATATTGAAAGCGCGATTGCCGCCATCGCCGCCGAGCTTTCCCAACGGCAGAAGGACCGGCGGCCCGACGCCCCGGCCATCTTTCTGGTCATCTATGGCATGCAACGATTCCGCATGCTGCGAAAATCCGATTCCGATTTCGGGTTTTCACTTGGCGGCGCCGATGAGGAGAAAAAGGCCGACCCCGCAAAGGATTTCCAGGAGATCATTCGCGAAGGACCCGCCTTGGGCATTCATGTGCTGACCTGGGTTGATACGATGGCTTCCATCGAGCGCACATTTGATCGTGCGATGCTGCGTGAATTTGATCAGCGTATTCTCTTTCAGATGAGCGCAGCCGACTCAAGCACATTGATTGATTCCGTCGCCGCCAACCGGTTGGGCTTTTACCGTGCCCTGCTGTGCAGCGAAGAACGCGGCACGATTGAAAAATTCCGCCCCTACGGCCTGCCCAAGGCCGCTGAACTTCAGCAGCTACGATCCGCTGATGCCGCAACGTCGGCGTAACGCCACGGTCATCCATCGCGCCGTTGCTTGCGGCGGCCCGGTTGTGTATCGGTTGCCAAAAATAACCGCACATCATGGCGGGGCTCCGACTTTCAGTGTATTCGGCGGAACATCCATGATGCCGTCAGCAGGCTCAGAACGGCAATGATGGACATCGGTATGAGTTCCGGCATCAATTGGTGCACATTAGCCCCTTCAAGAAATGCCTCGCGTGCCGCCTGCACATCGTACCGCAGCGGATTGATAAGCGTGATCTTCTGCACGAAACGCGGCATGTTGGATATCGGTGTCGCCAGGCCCGACAAAAGGGCACAAGGCATCACCAGCACAAATGTGCCCAGAAGAGCCTGTTGCATCGTGGATGAAATCGAAGACACCAGCAGACCCAACCCCGCCGCTGCAATAATAAAGATGACAAAAGTGAGTACGATGGCCGCTGCCGAACCGTAATACGGAACATCAAACCAGTAGCGGACGATGACGAAGATGATGGCGGATTGACCCAACCCGATCAGAATAGGCGGAATGGTTTTACCCGCCATAATTTCCAGCGGTGTAAAAGGTGTTACCAGAAGCTGGTCAAATGTACCCTGTTCGCGTTCGCGCGCAATCGACATGGCGGTAATCACCATCACCGCCAGCATGGTGATAAGGCCGATCATCCCCGGCACAATCTGCCATCGCGATAGCAGATTTGGATTAAACCAGGAACGTATCTGCAAAACCATCGGCGGAGCAATACCGGGATTCGCGGCCGATAAATCTGCGTTGAACTGATTCTGAATTTCATTCAGGTAGCCGATAGCCAGAGCTGCCGTATTGGAATTGCGGCCGTCGGCAATAACCTGTACCTGCGCACTGCGGCCGGTGGCAATATCTCGGTCAAAGTGCTGTGGAATCTGGATGATCAGCAATGCCCTGCGCGAATCCAGCAAGGGGCGGGCGCGGCGGATATTTCCCACCGATGCGACGCAATCAAAAATGCCCGAGCCGTTGATTCGACCGATGAACCGCGTCGACTCGCTGGAGTGGCTTTGATCCACCAGAACGTAGGGCACATGATTAAGATCAAACGTGCCGGCATAGCCGAAAATAATCATCTGCAGGATCGGTGGCCCCAGCACAACAAATCGGCTGCGCGGGTCCTTGAAGATCGCCGTGAGTTCCTTGCGGATCAATGCCAAAATACGGAATATGATGTTCATTTCATCCCAGCCGTTTCACTGTCAGCCGGCGCGTCAGGCCCAGAAAAATAACGGCCATCAACACCAGCACCGCCGCATTAGGCAATATCACACTCCAGATATCACCCGCCAGAAACAACGTCTGCAGGAGTGCCACGAAATATCGTGCCGGAAGCAGGTAGGTGATGATCTGAATCGCTTCAGGCATGCTGCGTATATCAAAAATAAACCCTGAAAGCATCATCGCCGGTAGAAAGGTCAGCAGCAGCGCCGCCTGGCTGGCGATGAACTGGTTCTTTGTTCGCGTGGAAATCAGCAGCCCCATCCCCAGCGCCACCAGCAGGTAAAGCCCCGACACCAGAATCAACAGCGTCAGCGAACCACGGATCGGCACGTGAAACAATACTCTTGCCGCCGTCACCGCCACCGCCAGCCCGACCATCCCCAGACAGAAATACGGGACGATTTTGCTGATAATGATTTCGCTCGGTTGCACGGGCGTAGCGAAAAGCGACTCAAACGTGCCGCGCTCCCATTCTCTTGCCACAACCAGTGCCGTCATCAGCGCCCCGATCAGCGTCATGATCAGCACCAATAACCCCGGCACCAGAAAATAGCGGCTGTCCATACTGCGGTTAAACCAGACCTGCTGCTCGATGGTGACCGGCTGCGCATAACTGCGGCCGTGCGTCAGTTCCCACTGCGCAAGCCAGACACCCAGAACGCCCCGGGCATAGTTCTGAATTAATCGCGAGCGATTCGCGTCGATGCTGTTGACCGTGAACTGAATATTCGCATGCCCGTTTCGCAAATTGCGGGAAAAGTCATGCCGCAGGCGCACAATCCCGTCGACGGCTCCCGCTGCCAGAAGTTTTTCCGCCTCAACCATGGAGTTAACCGCCTCCGGATGGAAATATCTCGACCCGGCAAACGCTCCAAATACCGATTGTGCCGACGGCGAGTGATCTTCCATCACCACCGCCACGGGAACATGGTGGGCGTCAAGCGAGAGCCCGTAACCGAAAAGCAGGATCAGCAGAAGCGGAAGCACGATCCCCAGTGCAATGCTGCTCGGATCGCGAATCATCTGCAGCGTTTCCTTGCGGCTCATCGCGACGATGCGGCGCAGCTTTCCAAGTGGAGCGGGGTGATTCATGCAGCGCCTCTCGCCTTGGCGGCGGCTTTCTGCTCGTCCATCACCACCTGAATAAAGGCATCCTCTATCGTCGGTTCTTTTCGGTCGGGCGTGGCGGCAATTTTTCGGATTTCAGCAGGCGTTCCCCCGGCCAGTACACGCCCGTTCATCATGATCACCATGCGGTCGCAATATTCCGCTTCCTCCATAAAATGCGTCGTCACCACCACGGTAACCTGTTGATCGGCCATGGCGGTAATCCGCTGCCAGAATTCCCGCCGGGCCAGCGGATCAACGCCCGATGTCGGTTCATCCAGAAATAGTATCTGCGGTTCATGCAGCAGGGCACACGCCATCGCCAATCGTCGCTTGAATCCGTCGGGAATCTCACCGGTTTTGTTCGGAAGGACGCGGGAAAGTTCAAATTCCTCTACCGCCCATCCCAATCGCCGTTTTCGGCGGCTTCCCCGCAAGCCGTAGGCACTGGCGAAAAAAGCGAGATTTTCCTCCACCGTCAATTGGCCATACAGCGAAAATTTCTGGGCCACATACCCCACCGCCTGCCGGGCCGACGCTCTTGCGTGCCGCAGATCGTACCCCGCCACCCGCAAAGTGCCGGAGGACAGCGGCAGGAGCCCGCACAGCATGCGAAATGTCGTACTTTTACCGGCGCCATTCGGCCCCAGCAAACCAAAAATCTCTCCTCTGCGTATCTCAAAATTGACATGATCCACGGCGACGAAATCCCCGAATCGGCGCACCAAGTCGCGCACCGCCACCACGGGTTCATCGGAATGGTTCGCCGCCGGTGGCAGTGGGGGAGTGATATCGGGATTTCCTTTCGGGATATCACCACCGCCCGCCGATTCGGCCGCCGGTAACGTGGACGCCAGCGCCCGGCGCAGGACCACCATAAAACCATCCGCCAGATGCGGCTCAACCTCCCGTGCACCGCTCGGCGCCAATTCGCCCGGTGTCCGATCACCCGGCGCCTGTTCGCTGTCCGTGTTGCCCGCCTTAAGCACCAGACGCACCTCTCCCCCATTGGGCACTGCATCAGCCGTGCTGCTGACACGCAGCAGCGATGCCACCATCTGCCGCGGTTTCATGCCCGGCGGGGTGCGAAGTTGAAACGTCCGTCCACGGGCATAATTCGCAACATCCCCCGGCGATCCCTGCGCCAATATCCTGCCGCGATACATCACCACAGCGTGATTACAGAATTCCGCCTCTTCCAGATAAGGCGTGCTGATTAAAAGCGTCAGCGATCGGGCTTTAACCAGATCGAGCAAAATCGCCCAGAGTTCCCGCCGAGAAACAGGGTCCACGCCGACGGTTGGTTCATCCAGAATCAACAACTCGGGCGATTGCACCAGTGCGCAGGCAAGTCCGAGTTTCTGTTTCATGCCGCCCGAAAGATGCCCGGCCAGTCGCTTTGTAAATCGCCCCAGATTGGTCATGGCGAATAATTCCGGATATCGCGTGCGCCGATCCGCAGACGGTACACTGTGCAGATCCGCATATAAATCCAGATTTTCCTGCACGGTTAAATCTTCGTAGAGACCGAATTTTTGCGGCATGTAACTCACGTGGGATTCCGCCGCATGCGGATGCTGAATAATATTGTGCCCCAGCACCTCAATCTTGCCTGAATTCGGCGCCATCAACCCCATGATCAGCCGGATCAATGTGGTCTTGCCGGCGCCATCGGGCCCCACCAGCGCCACCATCAATCCCCGGCGCACTTCCAGTGAAATGCCCGCCAGTGCGGCTGTGATTCCTCCGCGTCCGTCGGGAAATGTTTTATGCACATCCCGACACGCAATGATCGGTTCCGTATCTGACTGGCCGAACTCCATCTCAATGCCTCGCCTTGCGGAGCGGGATCGGCTGCGGTGTGATCGGAATTTCAACCGTCGCCGGCATTCCCAGTCGAAGTTGGTCGTGCGGATCTTTTACATAAACCCGAACTTCATAAACCAGACTGGTGCGAAGTTGTGTCGTCTCAACTGATTTCGGAGTGAACTCCGCTATCGGTGAGATAAATCCTACCCATCCGGCAAATTTCTTCCCAGGAAAGCTGTCAACGGTGATCCAAGCCTTGGAGCCGCCATGGACAAATCCTAAATCCCTCTCCGGTATATACGCACGCACCCATTTGGGATTCATGATGGCGATGGTGTAAACGGGCGTTTGCGGACTGGCCATGTCGCCGGGTTCAAGAATCCGCGTTCGCACCACGCCATTCACCGGACTCTTCAGATAGGTGTCCGCAAGATATTGTTCCAGCAGGGCCAGCTGCGCTTTGTCCGCCTGCAGCTTGGCCGCGGCCTCTGCAATATCTTCCACACGCGGGCCCAACACCGCCAACCGCAGCGTTTCCTTTGCCGCATGGGCCTGCTGGTTATCCACCTTCCATAAAGCCTTTTCGTTGTCATATTGAATCTGCGTGATATCGCCCGTGGCAAGCAATTTTTCATAACGCTTCACATTCACCAGATCATTGGCGGCCTTCGCCGCCGCCGCGGCATAGAGCGCCCGATCCATCGCAATTTCCTGCGGACGGCTGCCACGCTTCAATCGCAACCACACCTGTTTTTGCGCTGCCAGAACCGCCTTTGCCTCGGCCGCCTGATGAATCAGCCAGTCGGTATCCAGGGTGGCGACCAGTTCTCCCTTTCTGACCGTTGCCCCCTCGTGCACCAGCTCCCGTGTGATGCGGCCCGATTCCTTAAACGCTAGTTGCACATCCCGCTCATCCATATTTCCATAAAGTACAACGCTCGTCAGCGGACCATGCTTCTGGCTTTGCTTCCAGCGGTAAATGCCATAACTCGCCCCCGCAATCAATAAAAGTACCACCAGAAGCCGAATTACTTTTCGCTTCATAAACATAACCTTTCAATGGACCGCCAAAACTTACATGTTGCCCGCTTGCGCAACCGGTAAACTATGGCCCCCATGCAGCAGCTTGTTTTCTTTGCCCAATCAGCCGAACATTATTGTAAGTGGCGGCGGCGGCACACGCTATGAGCCGCAAAACAGCTCTGGCACGGTTGAATCAAACGGAAAACAATCGGTTTGCAAAGAGCTGCCGCAGTCCGGCGCGGCCGACCGGTTCCTGAGAAAGCCACGGAACAACCGCCACGCGTTTGGCGCGGCGTTCGACCATAGCCAACTTTTCGCGTTCCGCCTCAGCGCGTGCGGCCAGTAATGCATCTTCAGGCCCCGCTGCCAGCAGACTACTGTTAATAACCCACGCAAAGGGTTCAATGCCCGCCCGCTTTAAGTCTTCCTGCAATTCACCGGCTTCAAGAATGGGCGTCGTTTCCGGCAACGACACCAGCAATGTTCGGGTGTATTCCGGATTCTGCAATTTCATCAGGGCCGTGTTCACCTGCTGTTGCGCTTTACCGGCCAAATTCCGCATCACATCTCGGTGATAGGAACCGGTGGCGTCGAGCAGCAACAGCGAATGGCCCGTCGGGGCGGTGTCAACGACCACAAATTTGCCGGCCGCTTCATCAAGGCGTTGCGAAAAGGCGTGAAACACCGCCACTTCCTCTGTGCAAGGCGAACGCAGGTCTTCTTCCAGCAGGGCCCGTCCCTCTTCATCAAGCTCCTTACCTCTCAGTGCCATCACCATCTCGCGATACCGTTCCGTTTCCCGTTCCGGATCAATACGGCTCAGCGTCAGGTGGCCGTCAGAATCCCGCACCGTTTCTGCGATGTGGGCCGCCGGATCGGTCGTCGTCAAATGCACCTCATGCCCTCGCTCAGCCAGTTCCACCGCTATCGCGGCGGCGATGGTGGTTTTGCCCACGCCTCCTTTGCCTAATACCAGCACCGCTCCATGGCCCGCGCGTTCAATATCATCCACCAGATCAACCAGATGGGAGAGCGGTGGCGGGCTTACAGGTTTCCGCAAAACCGTCGGTGCCGGGCCGGTGCCCGCCAATGCCCGCAGCGCCGCCACCCCCACCGCGTTAAATGATTGCAGTGCTACCCGCGATTGCGGCAATTCCCGCAGCGGCTCCGGCATTTCGGCCATAGCCGACTCCCCGCGTCGCTCCATCGCGGCCGCCAGTGGATCGGTTTTGCTGGTGGCCGTAAACACGCCGTTAATAATCAATCTCTGATTCGTCATACCCAGCGCTGCAAGTTCCACGCTGGTTCGGCCCGCTTCCGCCAGCGCCAGTCGATCCGGTCGGCTTACAAGAACCAGCGTTGTATGCATCGCGTCATGCAGTGCCGCAACCGCCTCGGAATACTGCTTCCGCTGCGACTGCAGAGCCGATACCGGCCCCATGCACGACGCTCCATGTTTATTACCGTCAAAGAATTCCGTCCATGCGGAGGGCAGACTCAGCAGTCGCAGGGTATGGCCGGTGGGCGCGGTATCAAAAATAATATGGTCAAAGTTGGTCGCGGTGGCCGGATCCGTCAGCAGTGTTGTGAATTGATCAAACGCCGCAATTTCAGTCGTGCATGATCCGGAAAGTTCCTCGATCATACTTTTAATGGCTTCTTCCGGTAGCACACCGCGCATCGGAGCCACCGCCCGTTGTCGATACGCCTCGGCGGCGGCCTGCGGACGGATATTAATCGCTGAAAGCCTCGGCACGGCGTCAATCTTCGTCGGCGCGTTTTCGCCGATGTCCGTTTGAAACACATGCTGAACATTCGATGCCGGATCCGTACTGATCAGCAGCACCCGCCTGCCCTGATCTGCCAAGGCCACGGCGGTGGCGCAGGCCAGAGATGTCTTGCCGACGCCCCCCTTGCCGGTAAAAAACATATAGCGGGTTGGTTCAGGAATCCATGTCGCCACCATGATGCACCCCTTTCAAAACATCGGTTCGCGCAAATCCGCGGGCCTTTTCTTCCATCTCTCCAGAAAACACTGTCTACCGGACCGCTCAGGTTGTCGATTGTTCGATCGCGGCAAAAATCGGTTCCGCATCGCCGATAATTCGCGTGGCCATCGCAAAGCGTACGATCTTGATGGTCTCCATGATTTTGCCCGGCGCGATACCCTGCACCCGCGCCTTGTCGGCCATGGCTCGCACGCATGCCGGGCTTGATCCCGCGAGCGCCGCCGCCATGTAGATCAGCGTGCGCGTCTCTTCATCCAGAGCCGGTGCCTGATCCGGCATGGCATAGGCCCGCGACCGCATGTGTTCATAGACCAGATCAGGAGCGACACGTCCAAGTTTTTCCACCGCCGTCGGGACTGCGCCCATGTTTTTGCGCATGCCTGCAAAAATTTGTTCGATTGTCGGTGGTTGTTTGCTGTCCATGTTACACATCCTTATCAGAAAAAAATCACCCGTAACACCGCGCGGCTTGCGCCGCTGGCTCCGATGCAAAAAGCTTCTGCGCATCGCACCGCTCAGATCGTCGCTGTCTCGCTGCCGTCTTCCACCTTTATTCCCGCCATCGCGGCCAATTCCGCACGATCAGGATAGCGCCCCTGACTTGCCAGCACTCCATCCACCAAAATGGCCGGTAACGCCCTTGGGCTGGATTTGATCAGTAATTCTCTGATCACCGCCTGCTGCGCAAAACGCGTCGGCTCATGGGCGAGGTTGTATCGCCACACTTCCACATGTTGCCTTTTCAACCAATCCAAATCTGCCGCGAATCGGATCAACTTCGGATCCACATCCACTCCGCATACGCCGGTGGAACAGCACATCGGCGGATCAAAAATTTCCACTACTTTGGTCATTTTCATCTCCTTATCCAAGATTCCTCGCCCAAGCCGGCACTATTTGGCAAAAACGCCAAGTATTGGGAAAAAAATGCTTTATCCGATTTTGCAGCACGCTTTCTCCCGGCTCGCATCGAGCACGGCCTCCACGCACGTCATGAAATCCAGTACACACGGCACACGCAGTCGGTAGTGCACCCACAATCCATCCTTACGGTCTGCCACCAGCCCGGCCCGCTTCATAAGCAGCAGATGCCTCGATACCGTCGAAACATCCCCTCCGACGATATCCCGCAGGTCGCAGACGCACTTCTCACCGTCCGCCAGCGCGTGAAGCATCGCCAGCCGACTTGGATGCGCCATCGCTTTGATGATTCGCGCCCGCCTTTCAAAATCAATCGAATTGTTCATCTTCTGTCTCATACTATTTGGCATTATAGCCAAATAGTCGGCGAAGTCAAATCCGGCCGTCCATCGCGGCAGGGGCAAATCTCCATCCGTTGGTTTAACAGGTTTCTCAACCGACGAAAGAAAAAGCGGCCTGACATTTCTGCAGGCCGCCTCTAAAAAATCTATCACTGCTCAAAAAAACTTCAGTCACCGTCGTCCGGCCGGGCATATCACCCTTTTATGAATCCCTGTCGGCGCAGCCATTTCGCGCAGGCCGCCGGCCAACGGGTTGATGCCGTCCCCGCCACGCCCAGGCCGAAGCCATGTCTACCCGTCGCATAAATGTGCAAAGCAGCTGGGATGTGTTCCCGCTTTAACGCATGGTAAAAGCTTATGCTGTTCTGCAACGGAACCAGTTGATCATTCTTGGCGACACAGATGAACGTCGGCGGCGTGAGCTGTGATACCATCAAATTGGCGGAAAAGTATTTCTCCACATCCAGCGGGCAATGTGTGCCGAGCAGGTGATTGTGTGACCCGGGGTCCGTAATGCCGGGGATCATTGAAATCACGGGATAACCAAGAATCAGAAAATCTGGTCGGGTGCTGTACCGATTCAGCGGATTGGGAGCTTCCGGATTGCCGGGAAGAAAAAGCGTTCCGGCCATCGCGGCAACATGGCCTCCCGCCGAAAAACCCGCCACACCCACATCGTGCGGATTGATGTGCCAGGCACGGGCATGGGCTCGTACGATCTGTACAGCTCTTCGCACATCCTGCAGCGGCCACGGTACACCGCTCGCTGGCAGCTTTCCGTCCGGCAGACGGTAGTTCAGCACAAATGCGGAAACACCAAGTTTATTAAGCCATTCTGCAATCGCGTACCCCTCATGACGAACCGCCTCATAGCTATAGCCCCCGCCCGGGCATATGACGACGGCACATCCGTTTGCGGCAGGGGGTTTTACGAGATATTCGGTCAGGGTTGGCCACCGGTGAAATTTTCGCGCCCGCTCGGCCAGGGGCACCTTCAGATGGGGCCAGACCGGAATGACCTTCGTTCCCGGTTTCCGTTTCGGTGCAAACCAGCCATGCGTTCCGGCTTGAGCACAGACTGCCATTGCCAAAAGGGCGATTCCAATCATCATAGGTAATCTTCTCATCATCGATAACTTCTTTCTAAGTTTCCAGTTTTTCCATCCATCTCGCGTTAGCGCAGTGCGAAAGGATCGTAGAGGTAGAAGACATTCTTGTAAAGTGGTGCGAGTAGAAATAATCGACCGGCTTACAGTCGTTATTCACTCTTCGTCTGGAAGCGATAAGTATAAAAAAATAAAGAATTCAATATACACCATACCTGTTTTGTGACAAACAGGAATTTCTGGCACGCGTGGCACGATCGGGTATGTACTTTACTTTCAACTCTCCTGCTTTTCCTTCATCCCAGAGGACTGGCCTTGGCGCTTTTCCCATAGTTCCTGTGCCTCGGGCTTGCGAAGGTACAGTGGCAACAGTGCTTCGCGCAGCACGAAGTGACCGCGGGCCGCCCTTCGGCGGCCAACCTGATAAAGGGCCGATGCACGCGGCACGGCGGTTTCGGCGGGCAGGAGGCGATCATCAAAACCGGCAGCGAACAGTGCCGCACGGTGATATTCAATTCCCTCCCCGAGCAATTGGATCGGCTGCGGCCAGCTTGTCGGCAGCGTCTTGGGCGAGCCGAGTGTCGGCTCCATGATGACCTGCAGTTCTGGCCAGGTGGCGGGTTGGGTATGGTTCACCCGATAACAGGCGCCGAAGATCATGCCGCGGCGCGCATCGAGCACAACGCCGATGTTGGGCGCGGAACCTACCGGGGCATTGAGCGCCAGGACCTCGGTTGTCGGAACGGCGATGAGTTTGCATCCCAGCACTTGCGAAAGGGTTCGCGCCACCATCACGCTGATGCGCACGCCCGTAAACGAGCCCGGGCCGACGGAGACGATGATCTCCTTGATGTCGGCAGGCCGGCGCCCCAGCGAAAATAAACGCTCTTGCAAGGCGGGCACCAATTCCGTCGCATGCTGCATCGGGCCGGAAAAAGTGTGTTCAAGCAGGCATTCGTCGCCGCTGCCGATGGCAATCGAGCCGACGCGGCTACTGGTCTCCATTGCGACGGTGAGCCGATCGTTTTGGTTGCCGCTCACTGAGTTGCCTCCGTGTGCCTCGGACGGGCGATTTGTAGCAGGTGTGTCAGATTCTGTCACGGCCCGGTTCACCTTATTTGCCATTCGTCCGATCCGCGCCGTACACTCTGGCAGCTTTTAGGACGAACTGTATGTCTGTGCAATTCATACTTGGACGAGCCGGAACTGGCAAGACCGAGCAGATTTTGGCTCAGCTTGCCGCCGGGTCGGAAGCTCGGCCGCTGGGGCCGCCGATTTTCTGGCTTGTGCCGACACAGGCAACTTTCATCACTCAACGCAGGTTGATGGATCGATTGTCGTCCACGGCTCGCGTGGAGGTGCTCGGTCCAAGGCGATTCTGTCAGCGTCTTGCGGCTCAGATGGGGCAGGCGGTACCCCAGGTGCTCTCGCCGGCGCGGCGGCTGCTGGCGCTCGGGCGGGCGGTGGAGGCGGTTGAGGATAAGCTCGGCTATTTCAAGCCCAGTCTGAAGATGCCGGGCTTTCTGCGCACGTTGGATGCCACCTTACAACAATTGGTACGGGAAGGGCAGACGGCAGAGGACTTACGGAGGGCCGCCGAAGCAATCGTCGATTACGGGCACAATCACCTTGGTGCCAAGCTGCGGGACCTCGCCTTGTTGGTCGAGGCCTGGAACGGCGTGCTGTCGTCGGTTCGGTTTGATCCCGACCAACTGCCGCAATGGGTGCGGAGCCTGCTGCCGGATCATCATCACAAACTTGCGGGCATTTCCATTTACGTTGACGCGCTGAGTTCCATGGGGACGGGCGAAATAGAATTGCTCGCGGACCTGGCCAGCCATTCATGCAGGGTGGTGATGAGTCTGCTGCTTGACCCTGCGCTCGCCGATGCAAGGGAGCCGCCATCCGGCAATGTTTTTCGCCCGACGCTTAACCTGTATCGGCGCATCAATGCGCAACTAAAGAAAGTCGGTGCCGTGATTGATCCACCTGTGCTTCTGCGCGAGGTACGGCGTTTTGAATCGCCGGCGCTTGCCGCATTGGAATCGCAACTCGCGGGGGTGGCGGCTGTTGCCGTGGCGGCTCCCGCGGGGGGTGCTACCGGCGCGGACATCCGTATCCATCTGCTCCCCGATCCAGTCGCCGAGGGCGCATTTATCGCACGAAATATACGGCGAATGGTTGCCGGGGGAATGCGTTATCGGCAGATCGGCATCATCACCAACGCCATCGATCAGTATGAATCGGTATTTGAACAACTATTTCCATTGTACGGTATACCTTTTTTTATTGATCGCCAGAAGCCGGTAACGCTGCATCCGATGACGGTAGCGGCCAGAGCATTGCTGCGCCTCGGCGAAAGGGGCGGCGAATTTGCGGATATACTGCAATTTTTGCGGAGCGGGCTGACGGGCTGCAGTCCGGCGGATATTGACGAATTTGAAAATTTTGCCCTTGCCTACGCCATGACACGCCGCAGTCTGGAGCAGCACTGGAGCGCGGCAATGTCACCTGCCTCAGGCCGATTACGCAACGCCGAACCCCGCGAAGCCGCCGCCAACCGCGTGCGAGCGGCCTTGCTGCGCATTCTTCAGCCGTGGCTGACAACCTGTGCGAATGACGATTTTACCGGCGAGGCTTGGGTGAAGGCATTTGGTGATATTCTGCTTTCTCCGGTTGCTCTGAACGGACTTGGCGCCATGGCCGACGAGGCGCTGGCCGCAGGCGATGCACAGGCATCTCAACTGCATTCCGCCATGCCGGTGCAATTGCGGGAACTTTTGGAGGCGGCGGCAGCGGAATTTCACGGTCGGCGAATGACGTACGGCCGCTTTGCCGGGCTAATGTCAACGTTGCTTGATAGCTTGACGTTGCGGGTGATTCCTCCAACGACCGATCAGGTGCTGGTGACATCCGCGCAGCGATCACGCCACCCGGAATTTGATGTGGTTTTCCTGGCCGGTTTCCGCGATGGACAGTTCCCGCTGATATCTGATGAAAGCCTGCTTTTGAGTCCCGCCGATCGGCAGAGGGCAAAGGATGTTTTGCCGGGTGTTTTTACGCTGCCGGAGGAGCAGGTGCTCGCCGCACCCTTCTTTGATTATGTTGCCATGACGCGGGCGTCGGATCGCCTGATCATGACGCGACCGCGCTTGGATGGTGCAGGCAACCGAACGGCGCCGTCGGTTTATGAATCGGAATTGGTTGAAAGCGGTGCGGCCGTCGTCATATCGGAAGGGGACGAGGAAACGCTCGGCATCGCAGATCTGGCAAGCCGCCACGATGCCATCATGTATGCAGCGCGGCAGGCGGCCATTGACGAGGGGCGGCGCAGCGCCGATGCGGCGGCATTTCAGCAGTGGCTAGCGGACAGGGCGCCGGAAACTCTGCGCTCTCAATGGCTGGCGTTGGAGGCACGGCTCTCACCGCAATCCATCGCTCCGATGGATCGCCGACTGATTGTAAACGGCGCTAATCAAATAAACGTCAGCTTTTCGTCGCTGGAAACCTACGCCGAATGTCCGCTGAAACATTATTTTAAGTACATCCTGCATCTTTCGCCGCGTGAGGAGTGGCAGGTTGACGCTATGGAAATCGGTTCTGTCGGGCACAGCGTGCTGGAAGCGATTTTCAATGACATCATCAAAGGCCGAGGCCCCTTGGTCCGGTGGCCGGCCGTGAGCGAGGCGGATATCCGCGCCGCCATCGATGATCAGTTTGCGACCATCGGGATGACCGCTATGGCGCAGGAGGAATCTCCGGAATTGCGGCCGCTGCTGACGCTTCTTAAAAGCAATCTCCTTGCCATGCTTGCTTATCAGGCCGAGTTGGCCGAGGCGCTGCGGTTGCGGCCGCTGGCGACGGAGCATCGCTTTTCGGTGCCGATTGCGCAACTTGCTGAGGGACTTGAATCAGGCATCGCTACCACAGGCGACCTTTCCGCCGTCATGCTGGAGGGTAAAATAGACCGGCTGGATGGCATTTCTAGCGGCTCCGACGGCGCGAGAAATCTCATTATCTTTGACTATAAAAGTTCCAAAAATCGGATCAATTGGAATCAGATGCGTGCCGGAACAGAATTGCAGTTGCTCGGCTACCTGTTGGTATCAGCTTATCTGCCGGAGTTTGCGGGCAGCGTGGGGATCGGAGCATTCTATCAACCTTTGAAGCCGCAACCTGCCAAGCAGGCCGCAACGGATGAGTCCGATGACAGTCAGGCAGCGCCAAACGTCATGGTCGGCGGGGTATTAAGTTGGGATACTAACGCACCTCCGAAATTGGAGCGGCTGCTGGGTGCCGGGACCAAGAAGATGGGGGGGCACCGTGCAGACAGCCCATTGAAAACCTCGGCGCAGGTGCAGGGATATAAACTAATGGTTCTCGATCGGACGGTGGAACTGGTGCATGACATCATGGACGGCGTAATCGCGCCGGCGCCGATTCGCTTGAGCTCAAATGAAACCGCATGCGATCGGTGCGATTTCAAGGCGTGCTGTCCGTTTGATCGCATTCGCGGCCAATACCGCTCGGTGAAGGCGGTGGCCGCGGCGGCTCAAGAGGTGCACGCATGACCAGTCAGAGCGGCATACGATTTACGCCGAGCCAACAGAAAGCTGCCAGGCACCGCGACGGGACCATGGTGGTGTTGGCGAGCGCGGGGTCAGGAAAGACCGCAAGTTTGACCCAGCGATGCGTGGAGATTCTGCTTGATACAGAGAACCCATGCGCGGTGGATCAGCTTCTGGTGGTGACCTTCACCAACGAAGCGGCCGGAGAAATGCGCAGCCGAATCGGCCAGGAGATGCGCAGGCAATCCAGGCAGATCACCGATCCGCTGAAGCAGCGCCATGCGCAGCGGCAGGTGAATCTGATCGATGCGGCGAAGATCATGACGCTTCACGCATTCTGTCATTCGCTGGTGCGGCACAACTTTGTCATTTGTGGCGTTGACCCCGCGATGACCATGCTGGATGAATTGGAAATGGGTTTGATGCTTCGCGATGCCGTGCTGGAAACGGTTCGCCTCTACGCCCAGGACCGGCGCCCAGCGGCACAGACATTCATTGATTTTTATACCTTTACCTGCGGTGCGCGGGTGGACTCTCTGCTCAAAGCCATCAAGCCGTTGCTTGATCAGATCAACAATTCGCCCGATCCGGATGCGTACATAACCAAGGCTCTTGCGTTGCAATCGCAGCAGCAATCGCCGCCGAAAGCCCGTTGGGCGCATCTCCGCGAGCAACTCCTGGCACATGTGGACTTTTTGCAGCACAGCATTGATGCGTTGGGCGGTTTCAGGCACGGAAATATCATGACGGGGAATCTCCTCGTTCTGCAGGATCGGCTCTCCGATATCTTCAAGGCGATTGAGGAAGGTGATGAAGGACGCCTGAATCAACTCGCAGCACTCGGAGCACCGGAGACGAAACGGGTGCCCTCGCCCAGGGGAGCGGCCGCGGCTGAAAAGGAAGAGTTTGATCGCCTTAAGGGACACCATTATGACACGATTAAAGAAGCCGCGACGAAATTCATCAAGGCGTTGCCCGCCACTTTGCGCTATTCCGAGCAATCTCGCTTGGAGGAAGAATCGAAGTATGCCGTCGGTATCATCGAATTTGCGCGCGACGCCCGTCAATGTTACGGCCGGATGAAGGCCCAACGCCATGTGCTGGATTTTTCTGATCTGGAACACAAAGTGCTGGCCGCTCTGCGCGATGAATCCAATGGTTTGCTTGCGGGCTTGCAAGTCGAGATTAAGCATGTCATGGTGGATGAATATCAGGACATTAATCCGGTGCAGGAAGCGATTATCAATTTGCTTTCGGGCGATGGGTCCGCCGGTGTGACGGATGCAGATTCCGGCGGCCGGAGCCGCTTTATGGTGGGGGATGTTCTCCAGAGCATCTACGGCTTTCGGGGGGCAGCTCCACATCTGCTATACGCCCATCACCAAAAGGCGATGGGCAAATCCGGGCGTGGAGGGCATGTGGAGATGCAGGAAAATTTCCGGACGGCGCCCGATCTGTTGCGGGCAATTAACGCTGTTCTTCTGCCCGTACTGAATCAGGCGGACGCAATCGTTGCCGCACCGCCGGATGCACCCCAGATATCTAAAGCTGATTCCGCGGCCAGCAGGGGCGGCGCTCAGCAGGGCGACGCGTCTAAAAGCCCCGAGCATGGTGGGGAAGATTCGCAAATGATGCGGCTCGGAAGTCTCCCCCTGCCGGTACCCGCCAGAGAGCATCCTTCATCGCTTGGAATAGAAGAGGGTACATACACACTGCGGCTTACGATTGTCGCTGGCGGCAGTTCGGATAACGGCCATCATGATGGCGCAAGCGAGGTGCAGAATTCTTCAGGTGGCGATTCAGATGGCGAGTCGCTCCGCACCGTCGAGGCCGAGGCACGCCACGTCGGCCGGGCGATACGCGAAATCATCGCCGGTGGGGGAATGGTGCATGCAAGCGAAGGCCCGCGGCCTTTGCGATATTCAGATATTGTAATTCTCATGCGTGCCCCGCGCACCGCCGCCCCGACCTATGTACGTGAACTCCGGGCCATGGGCATAGCCGCCCATGCCCAGCTTTCCGGCGGATTTTTAGAATCTCCCTGTGTACTCGAAACACTGAGCCTGCTCCGCGTGCTCGACAATCCGCGGCAGGACATTGATCTGGCGTCTACCCTGGTGGGGATTTACGGTTGCATGACGCTCAATGAACTTCAAACGCTGCAACTTGCCGCCGACAACCCGTACATGCCGCTGCACGAGATCCTCGAGAAGATGGTTGAGGGATCGGCAGGGAATAACGCCGACCGCGTGCCGGCCGATCTGCGTCGCCGCATTGCGAATCACATGGAACGCCTGAATCGCTGGCGGCAGGTGCTTCGTAACCGAGGTATTGCCGGCGGGATGATGGCGATATTTGAAGATGCCGCAGTGCGGCCGGTGCTTAGCGGTCGACGGGATGGGGGAACCGAGCTGGCAAACCTCGAATTGCTCATGGCGCGTGCTGCACAGTTTGCGGAAGATGGAGCACGCGGCATCGGCCGCTTTCTCGAATTCTGCGACATGCTCTCCGAAACGGATGAAGACATGGCAGCAGCCCTGGTCGAGACCGGCAACAGCGTGCGGATTATGTCGGTGCACGCGAGCAAAGGGCTTGAATTTCCGGTGGTGATGTTGGTCGGGCTTGGAAAACAACTCAACGCACGGAGCGCCTCCGCAGATGTTCTTGCCGACCGGGATTCGCATGTGGCCGTCAAATGGGTCAGCGGAACGGATCGCTTGCGAATACAAACCGGGCGGTATGACGCCGCCGCCGATCGGCTCTGCAGACAGATATTACACGAAGAGGTGCGGCTGCTGTATGTGGCCATGACGCGGGCACGCGATCATCTGATGTTATTTGGTGCTTTGAAGAGCGACAAAAAGATTAATCAATATGGGGTATGGTCGGCGGATCCGGCGTCGGCGGCGTCCGCGCTTCGTACCAAGCTTTCGTCCATCAGCATGCTTGACATCATGGCGCCGATCATGCTTTCTCTCCCGCAGGAGAGCGGTGTCGATGTGCGGATTTGCGCTGCCGATGAAAAAGCCTTGCCCCCCGATCCAATTCTGCCGCAGGCGGAAGTATTGACTGCATCCGCGATTCCGGTCGATGATCAGGGGCAGCAACTTTCAGAAATATGCCGGCGCATTGAATTTGAATATCCGCATCGGACGGACATACCAGCCGCGGTATCGGTGAGCCGGCTCAAATCGATGCAGCTTCAGTCTGCAAATCCCCCGCCAGCGACCGTCATAACGGGAGCGGTCATGGACGACGACGCCGCCAACGACGCGCTGAGTCGCGGCCTGGCGGTGCACGCATTTTTGCAGATGGTCGATCTTCACGCACTCGCAAAAGCCGCTCTCGATGCAGATGCACCGGCATCCATCCGCAGGCTTATCCGCGATCTCATCGCTACCGGTGCACTGGATCCGGCGGCGGAAGACCAGATTGATTTGGATGTCATGATCTGGTTTGCGACCTCGGACGTATTCCGCATGATGCTTGCCGCTGCATCGAATAATGGACTTTATCGCGAGCAGGCCGTCACATGGAAAATGCCGGCTGAAACGGTGGCGGAAAAACTGGGCCTCGCAGCGCCGACTTCTCCCGGGAATCATGGCGTTGCCGGCGGGCACCCCGCCGCCAAGACCACCGACACCGTGATGATCCGCGGCATTATTGATGTGTTAATTTATCAGCATGGCAGGCCGGTGATTGTGGATTACAAGACCGATCGGGCGGAGAGTGTGAACGACCGTCTGCCAGCTTATCGCGAGCAGATCGCTTTGTACGCCGGTGCCGTGGAGCAACTGCTCGGCACGCCGGTGGATGAAGCGTGGTTGGTGTTTTTGTCCGCCCGCCGCATCGAGCGTGCCCTCCTCGGCAAACACTGAACCCGAAGTTGGCCGGAGGCAAAAGCGGTCGCAGGAAGGATATCTATGCGATCGGTTGAACGATCAGGTAGTTTCCCGAAACACCAATAACACGTACCTTTTGTCCCGCTTCGATCTGAGCATTTTCACTCACGCAGGCGAGGCGCTGATTCTCGATGGTGCAGACGCCGGACGGCCGCAACACCGATCCCGCCACCCCTTCTTTATTGATGAAGTGTTTCAGTTCACTGGTGGCAAGGACGGGAGGACGCTGCCCACGCAGAAATATCCTCTGCGCGATGGGGCTTCGCGGATAGTAACGGAATCCGCACCAACCCGCCGCCGGAATAATAATCAGCAGAATAATAACCGTCAGTGCTGCGAAATCGACCGATACAAACAGCGAAAGTACGAGCGCTGCCATGCAGAGCAGCAGAAAGCAGAGTGCCAAAATTCCGTGCGATGGCACTACAAATTCCAGCCAGATGCAGATGACGGCTCCCAAGAGTATCGCAAATACCGAAAGTACCAAATCCATCGCTTTTGTGCCCCCGAAACGCCCGGCTCATTTGTCCAGCGCTTTGACCAGCAGTTGATGCTGTGCTTTGCCTACAACCACAATGGCTGTGCCGGAAAGTATATAGTCACCGTCCGTCACGACATCCGTCAACCGTCCGTCAAAATTGGCTTTTCCGCTTGGTCGCAAATCCGATATGGCCCGTCCGATGGCTCCGACAAAAGGTTCCGAAGTATCCGATGCGGCACCGGCAGCGGACGATTTCGGCGGCGTAAGAATCATGCGGCGGGCACCGGGGAGGTGCTGCATATATCGGATCAGCACAATACTGCCGATAATTCCGCACAGCAGCGCTCCGGCAAGTACACCGCCGCTTTCCTGCGCCGCGTTCCAGAGGGGGGCCGCTGACGTAAATCCACCGGAGAGGGGGACCAGCGAGCATCCAATGCCGACGAGAATCAGGACGAAACCCGGTACCGCCAGCAGGCCCAGACCACCAAAATGGAAGATGTCGTAAATAATAAGTACAACTCCGACACCCACCAGAGCGACTTCCCACCACGCTCCCACACCCGTAAGCATCGGCGCACCGAGCAGCAGTGCCAGCGCAACAAGCCCCATCAGGATCGGCACGTGCCAACCCGGATGCGTCAGCGTGAGCCAGCCGGCGATTACCAGAATGATGATCAGAATGAATCTCGCCTCCGGCGAAATGAGAACCCGCACCGCGTGCTCCATGAAATCAAGCCGCAGAATCGGTACTCGCACGGCAGTCACGTTCAGATACGCCAGCAGGGCCGATCGTGATCGCACCGTCGCCGCAGAAAGCCCGAATTGCCGTGCCCGCCGGGCCGAGAGTGTCAGCACCGAGCCGGACGGCTTGAATCGCTTTACAAATTCCCACGGGTGCTCGGCGGCCCGCCCCGGAACGGTCTCTTTCATCAATGCGCGACGCTGCCGTGGAGTTACCAGCTCCGTCTTCCCGGTCACGCGATTACTGATCTCATCAAGCACCACCGTTGGATCAACCATTGCCGCAAGTATCTCGGGCGGATAGTGATGGGCTACGGCATGCTGCAGCAGAAGTTTCAGCGGCCCGTCCGTCACCGACCGAGCCATACCGGCGAAGGTCAAATGCTGCCGCGCTTGGAATGTCTGCCCGTCGCCGATTATCGCGCCGCGATGCATGATGATTTGGTTGCAGGCCGTTGCCATGAGAATCGCCGGTCCGATGGCAGCTTTTCGAATATAGGCAACCGTGGGGAGTTGGCAGCTTTCAATCTCCTTTGCGGCGTTCATGGCCGAAGATACCAGTCCGGTTGACGAATGAAATCGAAAAATCAACAGGGACGCATGCCGCCGAATCGCCGCGTGAATCCGGCGCTCAATCGCCGATACCTGAATCTGATCTATCCCGCCGTCCACGATAATCATCGCAGCATGGCGGTAAGTGTTTTTATTCAGTGGCTGCAGGCCGACGGGATGCCCTGCAGCCAATGCGGTTGCAGGCAAAATAGCAGCGATTGAAATCACAAGCAGCGACGCAGCATAAACGCCCGCCATTTTCATAATGAGACGCAGATGTTTTACCAGTGCCGCAGCAAAATTGTTATCGATGTCCGATATCCGCCCCGTCCCGGAGATCATTGAGTCAGATTTCATCCACACCCCGCCATGCGTTGAAACAGGATTTCCGGATGCGCGTGTTAATCTCGTACCGGAACCGTCGCATTGCCGTTACATTTTAACACGTCCGGTGAGCGCATCGTGCAGAATGGCGCGATTGGAATGTTCAATCTGCGCCCCTGGGGGTAATCCACGTGCCAATCGGGTAATGGTAACCCCGCTTGGCGAAAGTCGCTCCTGAATGAGCAGGGCGGTTGCATCACCATCCATGGTGGGGTTGGTTGCCAGAATAACCTCCCGAACGGCTGGTTTACCGTCGGAACCCCGTTGATTCACGCGGTTCTCCAACGCATCAATGGTGAGCGCCTCGGCACCGATGCCGTCCAGCGGTGCCAAACGCCCCAACAGCACATGATAAACACCCGTGTACGCCCCCGAGGTTTCGATCTGGTAAACATCTTTGGGTTGTTCCACAACACAAATGATGCCATGATCGCGGCGCGGATTGGCGCAGATGTCACACGGATCATTTTCCGTCAAATGGTAACAAATGCTGCAATGCCGAACCTGATCTTTAACCGCAACAATGGCGTCTGCCAGCTTGGCGGCGTCCTCACGGCTTCCCTTGAGAATATGAAATACGATTCGCTCGGCGGAGCGCGAACCGATGCCCGGAAGCTGCCCGAACAGATCGAGGAGAGTTTTTACCGCCGCGCTGTATGCGTGTCGATTATCCGGCATTTCTAATCACTTCTACCCTTGTCCCAGCATGGATCGCATGGCGTTGAGGTCAATATCGCCGAGCGATTCCTGCATCTTCGCCTGTACTTCCGCCTGCACCGCTCGCAGGGCGGCATTGGTAGCCTCGCGGCACATATCTGAAAGTCGGGCCGGGTCTGAAAATGGCGCACTGGGTGCGAATTCAAAGGAGATAATCTCCAGGCGGCCGTTGGCCGAAACTCGAACTGCCTCATCTCCGGCAGAACCGGTCGCGTGAATAAACGGCAGTGTCTTTTGGAATTCTGCCAGCCGACTTTGCATTTCTTTTGCTTTGGCCATCATCGGGCCAAGCTGTGAAAGTGCTTTGATTGAATCAAACATTCATAAACCTCAAAATATGGATATCACGTCTTGTCAGGGCATCGCTCACGAATATCTGCCCGATGGCGAATCCGAAATTCGGCGGACCGCATTCCAATTTGATAATAACGCCTTTGAGCCCGTTACACCAAGCTTGGGAATTTACATCCGGGCGCGGCCGGAGCGAATACAAAATCGTACGGCCTGGCAATCCATGACGAATGTCCGTGAACAAAGAATTAGGCAATTCGGGAATAAATCTTGCTCGGCGATGCACTACATAGGTGTGGAACCGGGGCATGTTGTTGAACCGTTTGACCACACCAATATCGTGAATCAACTTTTTGGAAAGGAAAACATGACAACCAAAGGAAAATGGATCGCTCTGACCGCTGTCGGACTCTTTGCGATGGCGACGTCATCGAAACTGATGGCATCTGTATCTGCCACGGGAACCATTTCAGACACCCCGATTACCAGCGGTGCCGACATGGGTGATTACAATTACACGATTGAACTGACCAATACGGGAAGCCAGAGCATTGATTTCCTCTGGTTTGCCTGGACGCCCGGGCAGGACTACCTCTACTCAACGCCGCTCTCAGCCTCAGCCCCGGCTGGTTGGACAACCAACATTCTGTCGGTGGGCGGAGGAAGTGGAGCATCGATTCAGTTCTCCAGCACCACCATGTCCATCGCATCGGGAAATTCTCTCGATTTCAGTTTCATTTCCGCCGACATTCCGAGCATGGTCTATTCTGACAGTTCATACTGGTTCCCCGGTAAACCGGTCGGTACCTCCGTCGTCTACAACGGCGCAGCCTTTTCAACGCCAAGTGATACGATTGTCGTCACACCGACGCCCGAACCCGCATCCCTTGGCTTGCTCGGACTGGGTTCCGCTTTATTGCCGTTTGTCCGGTTCGCGCGCCGCAGGGTTGTCGGTTAGAATACCATCGCACCGGGCAAACAAGGCGATTGTGTGTCGGCAGACGAGCATCGTCTCCTGTATGAGAAGTTGGTGCACGCCCATTGGCGTGAGCTCTACGCCTATGCCTACCGCCTCCTTTTCAGCCGGGTAGAGGCGGAAGACGCAGTCCAGCAAACATTTCTGCAGGCTTGGATATCCATCCGCCAGTTACAAGATATTTCATCGGCCCGTGCCTGGCTTTACACCATCCTGCGGCGAACCTGTTGGCGGATGATCGATCGGCCGGACGAGGCCAGAACGTCGCTTCCCACCGATTTGGCGGATCACAATGATCATCACCGTCAGATCGACGAGCAGGATTCGGTCTCCATCGCATTGAGTCAGTTGGAACGTAAATTTCGCGATCCTTTTCTGATGGTGGCGATGGAGGGACTCACCTGCCGCGAGGCCGCGCGGGAACTCGGTATCCCATTGGGCACGGTTTTATCGCGTATTGCCCGCGCGCGTGAGAGGTTAGAATGTCTGTTGGCCCAACCGCATGACGCGACGGAAACTCGGACGAGTAAACAAAAGCCCGCGTCGGATCAGGCCGGATCGGGAGGTGATCGATGAATCACCTGCGTCTTCGTAAATTAATTTCTGCCGTTGCATCACTCCGGCGGGATGATCCGCTTCGAGTAAAAACCGAAGAACGGCTCAAGACCACCGGGACGGAAATTCAGAAAGAGGCGGCACAGATATTCGCGCGGCAGGAGCAATTTACGCAAAAGCTGGCAAGTTCTCCGCCGCCGCCGGATAATCTGTGTGCAAAATTACTCGACATCCCGCATCAACATCAGACTGATTCCGATCATCGGAGTTTTCTTCACGCACATTGGATGAAGCTGGCATGTGCTGCAGTATTGGTCCTGGCATCATGGATCGCTGTCCATCTGGTAGTTGAGCGCAACTTGTCCACACGTCGATATGCGTTTGCCACAACATTGGCTCACCTGAAACTGCCGAAACCCTCCGGCACCGCGTCTCATGTCCGCCGGTCTGCCGAAGCGATCGCTGCGCACACCAAGATGGGATTCAAAGCGGTCATTCCACATTATGTCGGTTACCGCCTGACGGGCTTCGCTGTTCTAGCTGTGGGCGGGCGAAAGGGGCTTGTCACCTCTTGGCGCAACGAGATGGGGCGACCCTGCACACTGGTGCAGTTACCCGGTTCATTGGCACAAAAACTTTCGGTTAATAAGCCCGTGGTCATACATGTGAAGAATTCAACCGGATTGGTCACCTCGACGGTAACGGTCTGGAAGGATGATCGCGCTGGGTGCACGTGGGCGGAAATATTACCCGGAGATGTCAACTTTTACTTTCCGCGACTGACGCTACACGGGCTGCCGATTTGATACGCCATATCCATGCCGACCGCGCGGCAAAAATTCAATCAATCGGCCAACGCCAGCAGCGCCTGCAAATCCAGCGGCTTAGTAAAAATGTCCAGACGGCCGTTGGAAAGCTTGGGCCACTGTGCCCGCGGGCGATCCCAATACAGCTCCACACCATTGGAATCCGGGTCTTCAAAATAAACCGCTTCACTTACGCCGTGATCCGCGGCCCCGACAAACGTAGTGCCAGCTCCAATCGCCCGTTTCACGGCAACAGCAAGATCGTGTCGTGTGGGATAGAGAATCGCAAGGTGATAGATGCCGGTCGATCCCGGCGGTGCGGGGCTGCCACCGCGGCTCTCCCAGATATTTAGTCCGATGTGATGGTGGTAGTCGCCGGCGCCGAGAAAAGCGGCTGAATCTCCCATTTCCGCCATCAGGCCAAATCCGAGCACATCGCGGTAAAACTTTACCGCCCGCTGCAGATCGGCAACTTTCAAATGGACATGCCCGATGCGAGTATCCGCAGGTGCACGGTAAACTCCGGACGGTGTGGTCTTTCTCATTAATCATTTACTCCGGTTTAGGGCGAAATGGAAAACACCGGGATCGGTACTAAAAATGAATCCCGGCGATCCCCGCATACACCCCAGTTAATGCCGTAATAATTACCACCGCTCCGACGAGCCATGCATACCACCCCTTGAGTCGCCACCGCTCCGGAAGGGTACGCAGGGCCAGCAAATACAAAAAGCCGAGAACAATCGGCAGCAGCAGTGCATTCATCACCTCGACGCCGACCGTCAACTTCACCAGATTGATTCCCGAGAGCACAACTCCCGCACCGACGAGAAGGCTCAGAATGTAGACAGCATAAAACCAGGGCGCTTCGAACGGATGATTGGCCAATGATCGTTTGTAGCCGGTGACCTCTCCCAATCCCCATGATGCGGTCAATGATACAACGATGGTTGCCACCAGTGCCGCACCGAGCATGCCCAGCGAGAAGATGGCGCGACCCCACCAGCTTCCCAAGATCGGCGTCAGCGCGCCGGCAATCTGCTGCACCGTGTCCAACGGCAGATTCGGGTTTTTCAGACCGATGGTGGCAGCCGTCAGAATCAGCACCGCAGACATGATGATCTGCGTCACCACCGCGCCGATGGCGGTGTCCACCCGCTCCGCCTTCATATGACTTTCATTAAGCCCTTTATCGATGACTGCGGACTGCTGATAGAAAATCATCCATGGCATGATGACGGCCCCCACGTTACCGGCAATCAGAAAGAGATAATTGGAATTGCCCAGCGGCTGGTGCCCGAGAGCGGTGACCATCGCATTTAGAGAAGGGTGCGAAACTGCCGCCACCGCCACGAATGCAAGTTCAAAGAGGCCAATCAGAATGGCAATTACTTCCACCTGCCGATAAGAGCCCGTAGCAACAACAATCACCATGAATAAAACCGTCATGGAGATGCTGATCCATGGGGGAACGCCAAAAAGTTGTCCGACGCCCTCGATGCCCGCAAATTCTGTAAGCAGTGCCCCGATGCATGATACCATCAGAGTGGTGACGGAAAGCCAGGCCCACCCCTTGCCAAAATGTTCGGATATCAACTCCCCGTGTCCCTTCTGAGTCACAAGGCCAAGCCGGACGGCAAGTTCCTGGGCGATGAAGAGAATCGGGATGAGAACAAGCTGAAAAATAAGCAGGCTGTAGCCGAACTGGGCACCGCTTTGTGCCGCAGTAATGACGCTTCCCGCATCCGTGTCGGCAAGCATGACGACCAATCCAGGGCCCGCAACGAGAAGCAGGAGTTTCCAGAATGGGAGCGACCGCCTGCCCAACTTCCCGTCGGCAGCAGGGGCATTTATGGCATTCACGGGCTTGGGATGATGGTCTGGCGACGTCGCCTTGAGTTGAGAGTCAGTCGGCATTTATCACTCCGTCGCGACCGAAAACCATCGCCTTGTAAATGAGAATCAGTCTCAGTATTGGCGATTGAACAGGTTATACTCGAAATGAGATTAAATCTCAACTATCAATCGTAATTTCCGCTTTTTAGCATCACTGCAGCGACCACTTTCGGGGCATGGGGCGGAGAATCCTGCCGTTGGGGTGCGATTGTTCCTCACTTGAAATAAAAAAGGGCGAGCGACCCGGTGATCGCCCGCCCAACCTTTTGAGCATCGAAAAAAACAACCCGCTGTCAGAACAATCCAATCGATGACGGCAGTTCGGGGTTGACGATGTTGAGAATGCGGAGTCCGCTCGATCCATTGGAGCCAGGTGAATTCACCGGTGCCCCTGCAATGTTATTATTGATTTGGATCGTATCAACGTGACCGTCGAAGAACAGCGCATTGGCTTCGCCGGTACTTGCGCTTGATGACATATGCCGATATCGCATACCCGTCACATTGTTGATGCTGTTGGGTAAAACAATATCTTCATTGGTCGTCTCGCCGGAAACAAATCCATTCGCCGGTACCAGGTAGCCCGGGTCATTCATGTAGGGGTGCGCATTTCCCGGAGTGTTGGTGTTATTGTCCGCAATCCAATCACTCATGATCGGCCACGATCCACCCCAGCTTGATGTCTGGGTGGCATCAGCTATCGCGATAGAGGTCGATGGCGCCTGGACGGCGGATGCACGCATGGTGACGGTCTGATCCCACCCTTGCCCGGGAGCATACGTCCAGAAAAAGTTCGGATTGGCGGCATAACTGGACCAGTACCAACCCAATCCGGACGGCGTCCACCCGGGGCCGAGTGCAGGCTTTATCGTCGATGCCGGGCAGACAAACGTACCCAGATACGCAGTATCCAATTGGGACGCCTCCGGGTAATTGGTGGTATTGGTGGCTGGCTGGTTCCAGGAGAATCGGACCGGATCGAGATTCCGATTGAACGTATAGAGAAGGATATTCCATTCATCGGGCGGATAGAGCCCGTAAGATGCGTCATATCCGTTTCCATACGGAATGGCATCTTGGTAGGTATTTTCATACTCCACCAGAATCTGTCCGATTCCATTGAGGTTGGCTGCGCACGTCGTGGTCAAGGCCTCTTCGCGTGCCTTGGCCAAAGCCGGAAGCAGCAAAGAGATCAGAAGCGCTATGATGGATATCACCACCAGCAGTTCCACCAGGGTAAAACCCCGCCTTGTCAATCCCCGCATTCTCATGACATATTTCCTTAAAAGTCGATGCTCAGTTGACTTCATTATAGACGCCTCACTTTACGCCGATGTCCGCCCGCCCAAACGCCGCCGGGCAAGCATGAGCGCCGCTGCACCACCAAGGCCGAGCAACCCCATCGATGCAGGTTCGGGTGTTTGTGTCGCGTTTGCATCAAACGTCATTCCGACCAGATCGGTGCTGGTGCCATACGGATTGTGCGTAAAGTAACCGGTGACACTGGGCGATGCGGCGGCCGAAACAACGATCGTGTCGCCAGCCTGCGCACCGGTTACATTGAAGAAGTAGAAACCCAGATTTTGATTCGGATCAATATTGACGGAATACGAATCCGACCCATCGGAAACCTGAAGTTGGGAAAGTGCGTCGTATCCCTGCGGAGCAATCACACCCAGTTTGAACGAACTCGGAGTCCCGGTCCCCAAAGATATATCGAAAAGCTTATAGAGTGTCCCGGCGGTGGTGCCGTTTTCCCCACCCTCGCCCGTCTGAATAGCATCACCGGTGTTCGCATAGTTATTGGCAACTGGATAGCTCCCGGCATACGGCTGGCCGGAAATATGAATCGCCGGGTACCCGTAGGCTGCCGCCACAAAATAATTCGACGAGGCCAAGCTCGGATCCATCGAAATGTTCCCAACAGTCCCACTGCTTGTCGTCGTCGTGAGCCACGATGGAAGCGACTGAAGGGTGGCAATGTTACCGGAATTAAAGGAATAATTGACATCATCCGCAGTCGGCGCCGTGCCCGTTTCGGTAAACCCGTAAGTTACAGTTGATGGCACAACTGTCCCAAACATGATGTAACCCGATTGGCCGTAACCCGCCGTGCCCACGGTTGATGAAGTACCACCCATCGGAACGGCGACGGTTTCTTTGAGTGTTGAATTGGTGGTTGTTGCGTTTACCAGCGAAATGGTCGCGGCCTGCGAATTGCCGATTCCTGCCATCGCACCGGCAGCAAAAACAGCGGAACTGAGAATGACCTGAATGGAACGTTTCATAGAACGTAACCTCCCAAAGAAAAGAGAAAGCATCTGAACCGACAACGTGCGATTGAATAACACTTTCAACCGCCGGGTTCTTCGTTGACAATCGATGCTCACTCTTTCACCTTTGGCGGTCTGACTAATCTGTTTCATCTTTGCTGCAGACCCTTTTCCAGTGGAATCTCACGTTATGATCCCCTGGAAGAACCATATTCCGCTTCCCGGTTGCGAATCGAAACTGCGGTTATCTGACCAACAGTTTATGCAACTGTTACAGAGTATATTTCATAGGCCGATTGATGTCAAGCGAAATCTTGAGAATTATTTTTAGACCTTAAAACTACCCCATTTGCAGCTTTTTATGTATTTTTTTAGAGTGTTTTCGGCGATTTTCGGGTATTGCCTTGGCAATTGGGGTGAGAGCTCAGGCTGGATGGCCCACCCATTATCGCTCCCGGAACTGTCATGCCGTGTGCAGCACACGGTTTGGTGAATTTGGCTCTGTCTATGACATCGCGGCGTAAATCCATCGTTTCCTCACCCCGGTGATAAATATTAAATCTCCGGCCGTAGCTGATCTTGTATTTTGAAACATGTAATGACCACTCGCCGCATGATCATGGGCTGCTCCTGGATTCAACGCTTTTGCTCATCGGTTTCGGTGAGCTCCGCACCGATGCGATCGCGGGAATTCCCCGCCGCCGAAACTGAACAAAATTCCTCGACGGAGTATACTTGCGGTAGGATGTTCATTCATCCGTAAACTTCCCCGGCAGAGATATGGGGAAGATTTTTGGGGCGGCGATAAAAGCGGGAATGGCCGTTCACTTTTGAATTGTGGTGCGACGATGACTCTTCCGATGGGTGCTGAATTCATGCGACGACGGCAGCAGGGCAAAACCATCGCATCACCGGCGACGGATGCCTTCTCTGCGATTCCGCGACGCCGTCTCCGGGTTCTGCGCCTCTTGCTCCCGCTTTTACTCCCCGCACTGGCGGGAATGCTTCCCATGGGGCCCGGTCCGGTCATCTTTTCCCCCCCGATTATCATTAAAGTTCATCCGGGGAATGGCAGCAATTCTACCTTCCGGGAAGTCTCCGTTAATGTCTCATTCTCTGCTCAAGATCAGATGCGCAAGGCCAGACGCCTGATTCGCAGCGGACATCTGACTCGGGCTCTGATGATTTACCAGCATGTGCTCGAAACCCTTGGTACGCATCTGATCAAAAGTCATCACGCTCGATATATCTCCCTGCATGACTATGTTTGGCAAAAACTTTATCAATCACCGGCCGCGCGGAACGGA
This sequence comes from Phycisphaerae bacterium, assembly GCA_049965755.1. Classification (GTDB taxonomy): domain Bacteria; phylum Planctomycetota; class Phycisphaerae; order WQYP01; family WQYP01; genus JAJZGD01. Next base: position 81,425 of record JBMFVY010000001.1, read on the forward strand.
CTTTACGATCAGATATTCGGTTTGATCGCCGCAAAAGCGATCAACGCGGCTCAATGCCGACATGATCCGGATGCAATCCTCGCAGCGTGCAATAAATATATGTTAACATCGGCCGCCGTTGATGCTCTCATGCAACTTTCCGATCGTTACTTCGAGGCGGGACATTTTTCCCGGGCGCTCCGTATTTACCGGCAATTGCTTCCCGATCCGGCGGCAGAACATCGGCGACCATCCATTCTTTTTCGGGCGGCCCTGGCGGCGCAAATGGCGGGCCGCCCGCGTCTGCTCTCGCAATACCGGAATCAACTGGTCAAACAATATCCCGCCGCAAAGGGTACCGTACAGAATCACACCCGGAATCTTGCCGAAGCGCTGACTCAGATTCTCCCCCATCTGATCGTACCGAATCGGTCCGGATCGGTTTATGCCGGCACGATTCCGCCGCGAAAAGCCTTGGCAGTTGATGATCGTTCCGTCCCCAATACCGTCCTCTGGAATCAATCTTTCGGCAGTTTGAAAATCAAGCTGCCTCATGGCGAGCCCGCCGCACAAGTCATGATGAATTCCATCACCAATGAGTTGAGTGTCTTCGGCCTTAACGGCAACCCTCAAACTGCCGCTCAAGGAAATCGGCTCATGTTCTCCTTTCCGACTCTCGATCACCGGGTTGTGTATGTTGATACATTAAGTCGGATCGAGGCGCTTAGCACGAGTTCAGGTTATCCGCATTGGGCATATCCGGGCACCGGTAATCAATCCAACGGTCAGTCACTGGCAAATCTGGCATTTATTTCCATGGGGGCCGATCAGATATCCTGCTCGGTTGCCCATGATCGCGTTGTCGGCCTGCTGACGAAGCGAGTCGGGACCAATAGCCCCGGTAATTCGTATCCGATGAATCCGATGTACGCTTATCTCTACCATCCGCAGGCTTACAGCGTGGTGTGCCTGCGTGCACATGATGGTCGCCTCCTCTGGACTCGCTCATCACGTTCCATTAACGGTATGGTCACCTGCTCCCCTTTGCTCACGCGGCAAGGCGTGTTCCTGCTGACGGCCGAACGTCAGGCAAACGGCATGCAGGTGCGCCTCTCAGCTGTTAAACTGAATCCGAAAACCGGCTCCATACTCTGGACGCATTATCTGTGTACCATTTCCGGACCGGCCTTTGAGTCTCCATCATTGAACGTGCAAGCGACTGCCGCCGGCGGGAGGCTCTACATTGCCACCGGCGCCGGGGCGGACATGGCGGTAAGTCAGCGAAGCGGACGCATATGCTGGCTGGACTATACGGTTGATCCTGTCCCCGCATCCAACAACCCCTTTGGCTACGGTGCACCGGTTCTTCGCATCCCGCCCTGGAAATTGAATCCGCCAATCGTAACTCACCGATATGCCATCATGGCCGTTTCCGGCGCTCATCACCTCTGGCGGATCGACATCTTTCGGCGTGCCAGCGGACACCGGATGATAAGTTTTGCTCCCCCCTCCAGACTTGGCCTGACGATTTTGGCGGGTGTAACCGACAAGGCGATCATCCTCACCGGCGCGCGAACCGCCGCCTTCGATCGAAACAACGGAAAGCTCCTCTGGACCAGTTCCCGGTCGTACGGCGGCCCCGTCGCCCGCCCCGTCCTGACCACCGGATTGTTATATCTGCCCACACACCATGATCTCATCGCCGAGCGCCTCACGGACGGTCGTCTGATCATGCGCGAGCCGTGGCCGATGGCGCAGAACGGCCTCCGCGGCGAGCCCGGTAATCTGGTCGTCGGACGCCATGGTCTTATTGCAGTTAATGATGATTCAATTTATTCCTACGCCCGGTGGAAGACGGCACTGAGCTATCTCACCGCCCGGATCCGCCGCGAGCCCAATCGTCCGGAAAATTACCTTACTCTTTCACAGGTCGCATTTGCCGCCGGCCATATTTCGCTCTGTAAAAAAGCTCTGAATCAGGCGCTGGCGGTTGCCCGGAAAACAAACTCCGGCGAGGGAACCTTCGGTGTCCTCTTCCATGGAGCCATGGATTTTGCTTCCGAATCCGTGGCCGATCATCATATCAAGTCGTCTGATGTGACATTCTTTTTTCATGCGGCGGCGGAAACTGCCCGCCTGCCAAACCAGCAGGCTCGGTGGCGATTTGCCCAGGCACGCTATCTGCTTCATCACCATCATCCGCGCCGCGCCTTGACACTATGTCAGCAGATTCTTGCCGATACGGCCATGCATAACGTTGCCCTGACCGTCAACAGAAATGTGCTGCCGGCGGAAGCGGTACTCCCCGCATTTATCCGGTTGCGCATCATCAAGCTCTATGGCGACTCCGTCTATCAGCCATGGAAACTCATGGCCGACAAACTTATTTCGTCCGCTGCCGGATCCCGTAAGCAGCTCGCTGAAGTCGCCTACGGTTATCCAAACAGTCCGGCAGCACCCATTGCCGCAAGAACCCTGCTTCGGCTGCTGATTGCCGATCATCGCTGGAAAGAGGCCTGCCATGTTGCTTTGATGGCGCTCGCCGGTGTCCCGCGTTTTCCATCCACCTGCGATGTCAGGGTCGCGCTGGCCACCGCGTTACTGCATCTGCACCACGATCGGGAAGCGCAGGTTGTCGCCCGGGCAACGCTGGAATGTTCGCAAATAACCAAAGCCCAAACATCGGCGTTGCAAGCCTTGATCTCGTCCGTCGGTGCTCATGCGTTATCCCCCGCCCCTGCTATGAATTTCACGGCAAACGCGTCTTTTTCGATTTCTGAACCGGTCCGCGGGCGGCTGCTCATCCCCGCGCAGACGGGGCAGCGCTGGCGCTGCCGGTCCGGTATGTTCATCGTCGACCCTCACAGTGCGAAGCTGAAATGGATACAGCCGGACGGCGCCATCTCCGACTGGCAGTTGCATGTGCGGAATTCCACGCCGCACACGGCGCCCGGCCCGCATGACGCCCCAACAATAAAATGGGGCAGTGATGCCCATCTGGCATTGATTGGAATGCATGGCGGCGTGGCGGTTCTGGTCTCACAGCGGTCTGTCTTTGCCGTAAACATCAAAACCGGACTGTTACTCTGGCGACGACATCTCAGAAATTTATTAACGCCGAAGTCGGTTCAGTCCGAGCACGGGTATTCGGATGCCAACCCGCCCATCCAGCCTTTCGTTCCCGCCTCACCCCAGACCAATTTTATTTACATCAACGGTGTCATGCAGGCGGCGGCTCCGTCCGGCGTTAACATGGGCCCGTTGTTGCCGGTGATGGCCCGAATTGTTCGCTTTACCGGTCCGATCCAGTTCAACTTTGTCCGCTGGACGCCATCCGGATTGCTCATCGGTGTCGGTACCCATTTAACCCTGCTCGATCCGCAAACCGGAAAGGCCATCTGGCCCAGCCGCCTCGCCATTGGGTCCTATGGTAAGCTCACGGCTGCTCGGAAGATGGGAACCTCTCTTATCCTCGCCTTTGGGCGTCCATATCATCGTCTGATTGCCGTTGATGCCTCTGACGGTCATATCGAGGCCGCCGTGTCTCTTTCCGCTCCGGGCGGATACCGGCGTATGCTCACCGGTGCCGACCGCCTGATTTATCTTTTCGGTGGTCGCCGTACTTCCGCATTTAAATTAACCCCGGCAGGGTTGAGTCCGGTCTGGAGCCGCCGCGTGATCAACCCGATGCCGCGCCTCGCGGTACGCACGTTTTTGGGGGTTGTGGAACTTCAGCACCACGGAATCATCTGCCTCAATGCCGCAACCGGTACCACGCGATGGCACATTCCGATGCTTGCCGGTGCCATGAGTGGAATCCCTGCTGACGATATGGATTTGGCTGCGTTCGGCGATACCGTCATTGCACGCACGCCATACAATTTATCCGCCTATTCGGCTGATTCCGGAACTATTCGGTGGCGGGCGGAAATCAGGACGCGCCAGACACCGCCGCTGGTCCGCATGCACCTCGCCGATCCGGACCTTGCCCTTCTGGCCTGCGGTCCCGCCGGTGTTTTGAGTCGGAGTGAAAAATTAATATTGATCGATCAGCGTGATCACCTCGGCCGGCTTGATAACGGTTCTATCGTTCTGAGCAAGCCGCTCGTGATTTCCGCCGCTGACGGCAACGGGCCGGTTATTCAGTCCTGGTACGTGCTGGACAACAGCATCATCTTCTCGCTTGACGGACGGATATTCGCGTATCATGCCGGAAGGTAAGGGTAAATGTCTCGCGGGCGTCATGGCTTGATTGCTGAGAGGTTTCGATTCTAATCGTGCCGGGTGCCGCAGGCGATCGGCCCGTATGAAGGATTTATACATGAGTGCGGACATGAAGACTCTCGATTATCTCAATGCGGTGCGTAATTCACCCACGTTTCGACAATTCAGAATTCTGCTCGCGGTGGCCGCATCATGCGTAATCTTTTATACCATCGGTACACGGTTGATGGTCATGCCGCAGATGGGGGGTGCCGAAACCATCGCCTTCGGCCCGCTGGGTTCGTGGGTTGCGCCGGCCGGCCTCGTCGCTGCATTGCTTCTCAGCATGCTCGTCTCCGCTGTAATCACCTTTCCCGATGGACCCCATACCGGTCTCTTCGCTGCAGCGGCCGGACTCTGCGCCCTGGCTGTGCGCATGGGAACCATCAAATTTCTCCTTTTGTCGCAGTATCACCATCTCTCCGCGGCGTATCTCCCCTTGGTGGCGCAGAGTGTATTTTTTCTGATTTGGGTGCTTCTGGCGGCGCTGGCCGCACGCATCATGCAGTCATGGTTCACCACCGCCCGCCCGTGGCCCCTGAGTGTCGGCGTGCCTTGGCCGCTGCGCCATGATGCCGATGCAACCGTTCCTGAAGGTTTTCCATCATCTACCGACTGGCTTGTGCTTACAGAGCGGGAGGGAAAGCCCGCCCGGCCGTCCCTCATCGAGGGCGCTCTTGCACTGCTCATGATCATTCTGATCGCTTTGGTTATGGAGTTGATTACACTCCGTTCCCTGGCGCCGGGGCAGGCGATATTTGCACTGATGATCTCCTTTTATGTGGCGGCTTTTGCCGCCGGACTGGTTTTCAAACGGGCACCGGATGTGGTGTATCTCTCGGCCCCGCTGGTCACCGCTGCCATCAGTTATCTGGTTTCATGGCACATGAAAAGCCCGTATCCGGGCTATCCCGGCTTTGCGCCGGCCAATGCATTGCCTGTCTATTACGCCTCCGCAGGTGTGGTCGGTGCACTGATGGGATACTATTCCGCCATGCGTGCGGTTCACCACAGCGCTCTCGAGCAGTCGCACACGGCTCAGGCCAAAGGAATTTGATGGAGTTGAGCGGCTTGCATGCCCAGACGTGAGCTATCCATCTCGCTTGCCGCCAAGTGCCAGCTCCTCTTCGGTTTCGCCGTCATCATCATCATCACCGGCGCCCTGATGGTTCCTTGGTTGCGGATGGAACAGCTTGCCAATCGTGAGCCGGTTTACGAGGCCGGGGTCCTCACCGATCTGGCGCTGCGGAACATTCACCACGTCCCTTCAGCACAGCCGAATCGGCACGTCGGGCCCAAAATGCCCGCCATGCCGCACACCGGGCATATCGTGCCCGCCCGCATCATCACCCTTATCGGAAATCACGCGGCAAAGCCGAAACTTGATCCCGTCTCCGAGCGGGCTCTGCGGTATTTTCGCCGCCATCCCAACCGGCTCCATTACGGCTACGTTCACCAGAATTCCCGCCATATGCCCATTTATTATCAAATCACCGGCGTCTACGCCAGCCGGGACTGTCTTGAATGCCATCAGGCGTGGCGGCGGTTGTTTCCGCCGCGCACGGTATCCCGCGGGCCCGCTACGCTGCCGGCCAGCGCAGTCAAGCCGCTTACCAAAGCGCTCGTCGCCCTCGTACGGGCGCAAGTTCCCGTTCGGCTGGATCAGGATCAACTGCTGCTCAACCGCGTGGTGATCATCGTATCGGGGCTTATCGGCGGTGCCCTGGCGATTATTGTATTTTATCTCATCACCACCCGGCTCATTCTCCAACCGGTGCGGGTGCTGCGCAATACCGCGGAAAAGGTATCCCGCGGCGATCTCAATATTCGCTCCGCGATTTCCACCGGCGATGAATTTGAACAACTTGCCGAAACCTTCAACAACATGCTCAGCACGCTCCAGGCATCTCAGACTCAGCTTGAGGCTACCAACCGCAGTCTCGATACCCGGCTTATTGAATTATCCCGAAGTAATGTCGATTTGAATCAGGCCAATAAGATCAAAACCGACTTTCTCACCAATGTAACCCACGAACTGCGAACCCCACTCAATGCCATTCTCGGGTTTACCGATCTCCTCATGACCAGCACCGTCGTGACCGAAGACCCCAAACTGCTCCGATATACCGAGAATATTCAGTCCAGTTCTCGGCAACTTCTGGAATTGATCAACGATCTGCTCGATCTGGCCAAAATTGAGGCCGGCAAGATGGTGCTCCGGCCGCAGCGACTCGTTGTGCCGGATATCTGCGAATCGCTCATCAATTTCATGAAGCCACTGGCCAATAAAAAAGCACTGAATATGAGCCTCCATGTCAATGGTCCGATTCCCATGGTCGTCACCGATGCCGCCCGTCTCCAGCAGATACTCTTCAACTTCCTCTCCAACGGTATCAAATTCACGCCGCCGGACGGGTCCGTGCGGGTTACCATTGAAAATGCCGACGCCGCCACCGTGGCGATTTCCGTCACCGATACCGGGCCCGGAATCGCACCTGAACAGCAGGAGGCGATTTTTGAGAAATTTCACCAGCTTGACGCATCGGTCACCCGGCAGCATGGCGGTACGGGATTGGGACTGGCCATCAGCCGCGAACTGGCAACCATGATGGGGTGCAAAATAACACTCGTCAGCGCCGTCGGGCACGGAGCGACCTTCACCCTGCTGCTTCCGGTTGAATTTCCGCATCCACCGCAGGAACCACCGCTGTGACGGGCCGATCCGCCGGCCCGGCCGCCGCTTCAATTCGGCGGATGCGGCGCTGAAGCCCGATATGCATAAAAAACGCCGCCACCATAAGCCCCGCCGAAAGTATCCCCAGCGCGGCGTGATTGGGAAATCGATCCCATACCGCTCCGCCAAGGACAGAACCCACCGCACCGCCCAGAAAATAGCACGACATGAAAATGGTATTCACCCGACTGTTGAACGCCGGCGGCAGGACCGAATAAATTCGCGTCTGATTCGAAACCAATCCCGCCTGCACCCCCAGATCCAGCAGAATCAGGCTCGCGATAAGCCCGACCATTGACCCGCCGGCCACCGCCAGCACCAGTGCCGATATCCCCGCAATGACAATCGATACGCCGAGCGTAAACGCCGGCCCCTTACGATCCGCCAGCCGCCCGACCATCGGCGCCGCCGCCGACCCGGTGATCCCCACCAGCCCCAGCACCCCGGCCACCCACGGCCCGTCATGAAACGGGGCGCCAGCCAGCATGAATGCCAGCGTACTCCAGAAAATGCTGAACACGCAGAACAGCAGCGCCCCCGTAACACACGCCGCCTGAATCAGCGGCGCCCGGCGCAGAATGCCCGGCAACGACCGCAACACTTGGAGATAATTGAGGTCGGTGGATCGACCCGAGTGGGGCAGATATCTGGCTACCACAATCGCCAGCAAAATCATCAGGCCCGAGGCTGCCAGAAAAATGGCCCGCCATCCCAACCAATTTCCCGCTGCCCCGGCAATCGCCCGTGAAATCAGAATGCCGGCAAAGATACCGGACATGACGATTCCAATCGTCCGCCCGCGCCGCGCCGGCGGTGCCAGTTGGGCCGCGAATGGTATCGAAACCTGCGGGATGACGGTAAAAAGCCCAAGAAAAAAACTCAGAACTACCAGCACCGGTAAATTCGGTGCCAGCCCGACCAGCAGAAGCAGGGCGGAAACAATCAGCAGCTTGCCCAGAATAAGCCATCGCCGGTCGATTGTATCCCCCAGCGGCACAAATAACAGAATGCCCAGGCCGAACCCCAATTGCGTCATGGACGGTATCACACTCGCACTGGCTACCGAAACACCGAAGTTGCGTCCGATCAAGGCCAGCAGCGGTTGATTGTAGTAGATGTTCATGACCGTCAGGCAGGAAATCACCGCCAGCAGCAGCGTAATACGGTCGCGCCGCCGATCATCCATTTCATGGGTCAGTGGTCGTTTCACTCATGGCTTCCGCAAGTCCATTTTGCCGCGGCATTTTTCTCCCGCCGGCGGCGGAGAGTTCCGGGCATCCGCCAGAATCATAGGAGGGCGGATCGCGGCGGCAAAGCGAAGGGGGGGTGTGGGTGTTTGATAGCGGGGTGCGGCAATTTTCCAGGCTGGCCGACGCGGGCGGCCACTAACGCCTACCGTGCCGGTTGTGGCTTTCGACCCGGCGGGGAAGCTGCGGCTCCCTGAGCACCTGCGCCAGCAGCCGGGCCAGCCGCGTTAACGGCAACACTGCTGTCGCCCTCCAGACCGAATAGCCGCCGCAGCACCAGCAGCAGCGTATCTCCCTGAAAATAGGCGGGAGGAAGACGAAGGTTAACATTTTTTTCATCAATCGGACGTACCGTTCCCGGCGCCCTGGCCAGCAGGGGGCCGGCCTCCCGCAAATCGCCGAAATGAAATACCACATCCGGCGCCTTGGAGATCAAACTGATAATCGATTTCTCCGCTGCCGCAATTCGCAACTCGGTAAGTTCAAACAGCGTTCGCGCCGCCGGCGGCAGGGGGCCGAACGCATCCTGCACATCCGTTCGCAGGGCCGAGAGCATCTCGCGGTTGTGGCAACGTGAAAGCCGGCGATAAATATCCATCCTCTGCTTATCGGCCGAGATATAGCTCCGCGGCAATGTGCCCGTGATGCCGATATCCAGATTGATCTCGCGCGGCCGATCTACGGGCTGATCGCGCAGTTTCCGCACCGCTTCCTCCAACAGCTCGCAGTACATTTCATAGCCCACCGCCGCGATGTGGCCGGATTGTTCTTTCCCCAGCAGGTTGCCGGCCCCGCGAATTTCCAAATCCCGCAGTGCGATTTTGAATCCCGCCCCCAGCGAGGCATACTCCTCCATCGCCTTGAGGCGTTTGGCGGCCGTATCCGTCAGCGTCGCCCCTTCATTAAGCAGCAGGTAGCAGTAAGCCCGCTGTTTGCTCCGCCCCACGCGGCCGCGCAATTGGTGCAGATCGCTGAGCCCGAATGTATGCGCATTGTTGATGATCATCGTGTTGGCGGTCGGAATATCCAGTCCGCTTTCAATAATCGTGGTGGAAACCAGAACATCGGCGTTTCGGCTGGTGAATTCATGCATCACCGATTCCAGTTCGCCGTCGCCCATCTGCCCGTGACCGACGACAATCCGTGCCTGCGGCACCAGTGCCTGAATCGAAGCAGCGATATTCCCGATGTCCATCACCCGGTTGTGCACAAAATAAACCTGTCCTGACCGGAGCAGTTCGCGGTCGATAATGTGCTTGATCCGCTCGTTATCCCAACCGATCACCTCGGTGACCACGCTGCGGCGGTCCCGTGGCGGTGTGGCCAGATTGGAAATATCGCGTATCCCCAGCAGGCTCATATGGAGCGTCCGCGGAATCGGCGTAGCGCTCATCGTCAGCACATCCACCGTGGTTCGCAGCGCTTTGAGTCGCTCCTTATGCTCCACTCCGAAACGCTGTTCTTCGTCAATGATGACCAGCCCGAGTTCTGCAAACTGCACATCCCGGCTCAGCAGTCGGTGCGTACCGATGAGTACATCCACCTGCCCTTTGCGGCAGCGTTCAATAACCTGTCGTATCTGGGCAGCCGATTTGAAGCGTGAAATGCTTTCCACAATAAACGGATACCCCGCCATGCGGGATTTGAATGTTTCCTCATGCTGCTCTACCAGTACCGTGGTGGGGGCCAGAACCGCCACCTGCTTGCCGCTCTCGCAAACCTTGAACGCCGCCCGGATGGCCAGCTCGGTCTTGCCGTAGCCGACATCCCCGCACAGCAATCGATCCATCGGCCGCGGCTTCTCCAGGTCTCCCTTGATTTCGCCGATGCACCGCACCTGATCTTCCGTAGGTTGAAAGGCAAAGGCGTTTTCAAACTCCTTCATCCAGACGGTATCCGATGGAAAGGCGAAGCCGGGGCATTTTTCACGCGCGGCCTGCGTTTCAAGCATTTCCACGGCCATTTTTTCAACCGCTTCCGCCGTCTTTTCCTTCTGCCGCGCCCAGGTGGAACCACCCAGAGTCGAGAGCGGGGGACGCCCCTGCGATCCGCCTACATATTTTTGTACTAAATTAATCTGCACCACCGGCACATGCAGCGTGGATTCGCGAGCAAACACCAAAGTGAGATATTCCGCCTGCCGGCCGTCTCGCGTCAGCGTGGTGATCCCCTGAAATTGGGCAATACCATGATTGGCGTGGACGACATAATCTCCGGGTTGCAGGTCGAGAAAATGATCAATCGGCCGCGCTCCCTGAATCATGTGAAGCCGCCGCCGCTGATGATGCCGGTGAAACAGTTCATGGTGCGCCAGAATCATCAGGTCCCGCCCGCCGGCCCGGCGCCACACAAAGCCCACATTCAATTCACCGACCGGCATCTGCACCGGCGAGGTCAGATCCGGGTGGCGAACCAGCAGCAGGTCCGCCAGCCGCGTCTTCTCCGACGGGCTCTGACATACCACCACCACATCACTTTCGGCTGCGTGCTGGGCCAATTCCTTCAGCGCATCGTTCTGATCGGGCGCGATCGGCGGAAGCGGCGAGCAGGGAAGTAAAATCGCATCACTATCTTCAATCGGGCGTGGGTAGACGCAAATCAGCGGGCGTTTCCGGGCCAGCTTCATCACCGCATCGGGCGGATAGATTCCTTTGGATTCGCTGATACGCTCGTAATAACTCCGCGCCTGATCCTGCACCTCCGGCAGATCCATCAACCAGACCACAACATCGTCCGGCATCCACGCAAAGACGCTCCCCGTGGCGGAATCCTGTACCGGTGCCGGATTGCTGATGGCGGGAATCTGCACTTCCGCTTTCGCACCGGTTGGCCCCAGCGATACTGGATCAAATCCATGGATATTCTCAATCGTATCATCCAGCAGATCAATCCGGATCGGTTCGGCCGCGGCCGCCGGCCAAACGTCAATAATTTCTCCGCGCACGGCGTAATCGCCCGGGTTTTCAACCGATTCCAGCCGGAAATACCCGCGCTCCGCCAACCATCCGATAAACTGTTGAAAATCCAATTTACTGCCCGGCCGCAGTATTCGTAGTTGGTCTTCCAGCGATTCCCGTGTCGGCACCGACTGCATCAACGCCTGCACCGGCGCCACATAGAAATCCGCCCGACGGTTCGATTTCAGCTCCGCCAGCACGCCCAACCGCTGGGCAGAGAGTTCCGGTGATACGTTCGATTCGCCCGGCAATACTTCCAGCGCCGGAAACAACTTCGCCTGCGCCCCCGGCGCAAAAAGCTCCAGTTGGTCTACCGCATCATCCGCTTCATCCAGATGGGCGGTGATGATCAGCATCGGGCGCCGCGTCTGCACACCGATCGCCGCCGCCAGCGCCAGCGCTGACGCCCCGGCCGCCGCGCCGACCGTCATCACCCGAGCGGTGGGAATGGAAGATGCAATCTGCTCAACAGCTGACGATTGGGCAATGGGCTGGAGAAATTCCGCAATGTTCAACTGAATGTCCACCTCATCATTCGGTTCATATCATCCCTCGGTATCAAAGCAAGTTGGGTTTGATTGTTCAACCAGCCGACTACCATTCGCAGGCCCGCTGGCTCCATCAAAATCTCATGCCGCCTCCGCCGCGCACCGTTCAAAGGCCGTTTTCGCTTTGCTGATGGTCGCCTCAATATCCTCCATGGTATGCGCCGTACTGATAAACCACGCCTCAAACTGAGACGGCGGCAACATCACGCCCTGCTCCAGCATCGACTTGAAGAAAATCGCATACGCCCGCGTATCACATTTCAACGCATCGGAATAGTTGGCAATCGGGGCGCCGGTATCACCACCGCGCGGCAGGAAGAACGGCGTAAACATGCTGCCGCTGCGGGCCGTCCGAATCAACACGCCCGCTTCCTTCGCCGCAGTCGTAAGTCCCTCCTCCAATCGCCGCCCCAGCAGCGCCAGCGGCGCATATGGATCATCCGGATTCAGATATTGCAGCGTCGCCAGACCCGCCGCCATCGCCAGCGGATTGCCCGAGAGTGTGCCCGCCTGATAGATCGGCCCGGCCGGAGAAATATGGTTCATAAGGGCCTTCGATCCCCCGTAGGCGCCCGTCGGCAGGCCCCCACCGATAATCTTGCCCAAGCATGTGATGTCCGGCATCACACCGAAAAGTCCCTGGGCCCCGCTGAAGCTTACGCGGAATCCCGTCATCACTTCATCAAAAATTAATAATGCACCGTTCGCCCGGCACAGGTCCCGCACCTGGCGCAGATAATCCTGCCGCGGCAGCACCACGCCGATATTCCCCATGATCGGCTCCATCATCACCGCCGCCACCCGGCCACCGTGTGTTTCAAACGCTTTCTTCATCGCCGCGATATCGTTGAATTCCACCACCACCGTGCTCTGCGCCACGCTCTGCAAAATGCCCGGTGAGCTTGGCACGCCGTGCGTGGTCGCTCCGCTCCCGGCGCTCACCAGCATTGCATCCACATGGCCGTGGTATCCCCCGGCCATTTTAATGATCACCTCCCGCCCGGTTACGCCGCGTGCCAGCCGGATGGCGCTCATCGCCGCTTCCGTCCCGCTGTTGACGAACCGTACCATTTCAATCGACGGCACCGCCCGGGTTATCGTCTCTGCAAGTTCAATTTCCAGCGGACTGCAGCACCCGAAACTGCTCCCCCGGCTGAGCTGTTTGGTCACCGCCACCCGCACCGCCGGATGGGCGTGGCCCAGGATCAGCGGGCCATAACTCATCACGTAATCGATGTAGCGGTTGCCATCCACATCTTTCAGGTAGGCTCCCTGACCCGACTGCACAAACACCGGCGGGAGGCCGACGCTTTTGAACGACCGCACGGGTGATGAAACCCCGCCCGGCATCAGTTCGACCGCTTTGCTGTATAACTGCTTCGATTTTTCCAGAGACCGTTCACGTAACCCTTTTGTTTTAGCCATGCCCGTATCATAGCTTGCAAACATCCTTTGGTCAGGTTGCGGCAGGGCATTGCGCGGGTAAAAAAGTGCAAAGCCGGATGAAGCTGCCGCGGCGGCCACGCCCGCAGCAGCCGATCATTCGCCAGCCTTTTCCAACCCACCCGGTTCACGTTATGATGCTGGGGTATAGCGCCATTGCGGGCGTAATTCAGTGGTAGAATGCCAGCTTCCCAAGCTGGACGTCGTGGGTTCGAATCCCATCGCCCGCTTTATCATAAAACACAATACTGATGGGCGTTTGCTCGATGTTCTAATCGTGCAATCGTTTGCTTGACAAGCCTTGAAAAAACCGTAAACTACGGTTTTGGCTTACCGCATTTGCGATAAACCACTGTCTTTCAGGGGGTTTGCCATGCCGAAAACGAATCGCTTACCGGGGTATTGCCACCACAAAGGCAGCAATCGGGGAGTTGTTACCATATGTGGCCGTGACATTTATTTGCCGGGGGCATTCAACAGCCGTGAAAGCAAGGCCGCCTATGACCGAATCATTGGCGAGTACCTTGCCGGAGGGCGTATGGCACCACAGAGCGCCGGCAACGGGACGACCATCGCCGAGGTTGTAAACGGATACCGTTTGCATTGCCGGGAGCATTACCG
>JBMFVY010000002.1:0-13127 GCA_049965755.1 Phycisphaerae bacterium
TGTACCAGACCATCAACAACCACTTCGCAGGGAAACCCACACCCTCGCTCCTTCCATCAGGCCCGTGAACGGTTACGCGGCGACTTCGGGGCCGCGGGCGCACGGCCGAGGGCAGAGATCACAGACAAGAATCTCTGTGCCACACTCAGTCGGACCCGATGCCGCGATTTGCAAGACGGGGCGGCTCGATAAAGCGCGCCGATCCAGTGTCAGAGCCTCTGCTCACCATTCCGATCTTCCCGGTGAAAATAGCACCCCACCTGCGCCCTTTGGCACTCAATCCGGAAGGCAGGTTACGATATCGCTGGTGCGTGTATCGGGACGCTATGCCATGGCGGCTCCCAGGCCGACATTTCATGAATCATGGCACCCGGGGGGCACCACGTGGCACTGAAAGCGGTGAGATGGCACAGCCCGTGGCCCAAATACTGAGTGCTGGCCGCGGCGACGCCCGGTTGAGCTCGCCCGGAAAAATTGTCGCACCCGTCTGAACTCAAGATCATGCTCACCGTTGACGATAGACGCGGCGGATGGTATGACACTCATTGCAGGCGAGATGGATCGAAATGTTTTGGCTGGAGCAAACGTGAAGCACGTATCGAATCGTGGTAAATGCAGTTTGGAAAAGCAGGTCGTCCACTCCGTGGAAGCCCACTCTTGGCAGCAGCGGTTTGTCCACATTGCAGCATGCGGCGCGGTGGGAATGTCTCTCACCATGGCGGGATGCTCCAATTCGCCCACCAATGCCGCCGCGCAATCTGCGTCGTCTGCTTCCACCCAAGCCGCTCATTATCTGGCAACTGCGGGAAATTATCGCCCGGCAAAAAATTTTCCCGATCATTTCAATAAGCCGCTAACCGCTTCAGAACTGCGCATGCGTGAACAATCGGCCATGCACAATCCATCCGCTTTTCTTGCGCGTAATGGCAAAGGCTTCACCTCGAGTAGACGAGATATTCGTCACGCCATCGCCCTTCTCACCAACGCGTTGGATAACTCCGCCACGTCGTGGCAGTACAAACGAGTATTGTATGCCCAGCGGGCGATGTGCGAGGATCAGCTTGCAGGCATGAAGGCCCGCCAGATGCAGGTGGACACGGCATCCATAACACGTCAGTTACACGCTCTGGACTATTCAACGCTGCATCTTACTCGCTATGCCCGTAAGATCAGTTATTTGACGGCGGAGCATACTGCCTATGTTCACCAATATGTTTCAGCTTTGCACAACGCCCGGAAAGTATTAAAACAGAGCCAGCTGGAAGTTTTATCTCTTTCTACCAGACTCCATCATTCAGAGAGTGTATTAAAGACTTTGCTGGCGAAGCGTAAAGCGGAATTGATTCAGGGCGGAAGACTTGAGATGCAATCAACCATTCAAAATGGACCGCAATCTCTGACCACGCTCAAGGCCGGCACCCGGGCACTGGATGCGGCGGCCGCGATTTCGGTACCCATTGCTCGGGCGCATTTCTTGGTCGGTCATCTTCGCTTTGTGCTTTCCATGGCGGAAAATCGCGTGGCCCACGCCCAAGCGGAAGTTGCTGAACTCTCATCGCAGCGAGCCATTTCTCAGAAGATTGCCGGGCGGGCACTTGATCAGCTCAAATTGCTTCAGGTGGCGGTGCGAACCATTATATACGGTTCCGGCGTCAACCAGATGGATGTAAACCGTTCCGCCACTTTGATAAAGAAACGTTTGGCGCAAATCAGCCGGGATGCGCGTAAGGCGACAAAGTTATATAAGGCTGCGGCGCAGGACATTGAAATGGCGATTAACAGCCAGCGCACGGCTTATACGCTGGCGATAAAATTGATGAATGAGAAGATGCATCGATCCGACCCGCTGATTCAAGCTCTGGAAAATAAAACCCCGGAGGCACTACTCGAGATTCTTCATGCATCGTCAACACTCGCCGAAGCCCGAATGCTTCGAACGGAGCTCATGGCGAAAACACTCCAGAGGGCGGCCGCCGAGCTGTGTCAATCCACTTACGGAATTATCGGCAAATCATCGCCGATAACCGCTCCTAAGGCGGCTTACCTCGCTGCAATGCGTAAAAGCGTCATCCTGAAAATGGATTCTGCCACGGTCGCACTCCGTCAGGCCAAGATGAATATGACCGGTGCAAGTGCCAAGATCAAGTGGCTGCAGCCGGCATTTCTCTATGCCGTGAACATGGGAATTGTCGGGACGTCAACCGAATCTGCGATGATAGCCAAGGCTAAAGCGATCGCCGATGAAGCGGCGAAACAGGCGGATTCCATCAATCCGGAATTGAACCTGCCTTTAGAGGCGGCCTCACGCTGATTCTTTGCCTCAAACGGATTTGAATCATCTCCGATTTCTTGAGCGCGACCTCGGGGACTCGGTAGTTTTTATTTCGCGTATGTCCGAATTTTTGGCTGGCGACTATTTTTAAGATCAGGGCGACATCTGCGAAAGCTGTTTCCTTACTTCATCAATTTCCTTCTTAATTCTGTTCTTCAACTCCTCCAGTGCAGCAATACGTTTTTTACTTGCAAACCCGTTGTCATTCGAGATGCGAAATTCATATTGAAGCTCCAGAATTTCCAATGCTCGTAAATGTGAGATAATCAGCGATCTCTCGTAGGCCGCCGCATATCGGGCCGTCTGCTGAGTATTGCCGGCCGTCATCGTTTTGGCGTACGCGATGCCGAGATGTGCCTCGGTATCGCGGGCTTTGCTGCTGGCGTATTGAGCTTTTACCATCCGAACCCACAATTGCCGCGGGTCTTTGGGCGATACAGAGTGGAACTTGAGCGTCCAATACCTCAGATATTGAAGATTCGAATAAAGCAGAAATTTCGACTTCGCCTCAATTTCAGATGCAAGTGCCTTTTTTCTTTCGGCGGGAGTTTTCGCTTTTTCGGCACCTGACTCGGCTTGAGCGTATTGAACCCTTGCTTCGGTGGCTTTCACCTGATCGCTCAAATGTTCTTCGAATCGGCTCGCCTGAAGCTTGATGGCGGCTAGATTGCGGCTCCCGGTCGGGGAAAAATGGCTGTGTCTGAGGCTCCATCGTACGAATGTGTGCGTAAGAACAGCGTATCCATGTTGCAATTGTGCTGCATCGATGTGTACCGCCGAAGAATTTTCCCAGGCACCCGGGTGATCATGCACCAGCGACCAGAGATTGCGCCGCCACGTGTCCATTTGCTTTGCCAATGGGAGAAGGTCTGCCGCAAGACGGCGCATCGATGCCGAATGCCAATATCGGATAACCGCCCGCATGAGCCCCGCTTCCGAGACGCGACGGAAAATAAGAGTCACCGGAGTTTTTCCATTGCTGTTGAAAATGGATATGGGAACGATTCGGTAGTTTCGGTAGAACCGGATGTCCGGGTATATCCAATTATCGGTACAGAGGCTGTGATCCAGCAGGGCCTGCGACTGGCTGCGGATACCGCGAAAATTCATGGCAATCTGCGGATCGTTATAGATCACCCCTCGCGGAGTTACCATTTGCCCGGGGCGGGCATCATGCATCGATTTCGGTAACTGATAAATGCCCGGCGTGCCGAGATACAGCCATCCCAATGGCCCGGCCGATCGTGACCATCCGTTGAACCGAATCAATTCGTCGAGAAGAAAAGTCTGCATCTTTCCTTTGATAGGAAAACGTACCAGTATCAGCACAGGTTCACCACGTATCTTGCCGAAAGTCTTAAAATTCGGCGCCCACTGCGTAGCAAGATGAAAACCGATTTTTTGCATCGCTCGACGCATGATCGTGCGCGTGGTCTCAACACTCAGGACGGTTTCATGAAGAAAATTACTGGGTCTTCCGCAGAGCGCAACATCCAGCCAATTGCATAGATGTTCATTCCAAAACGCCGCCGGCATGCTGAATTGGTGTTTCGATAATACAAACGTCGGCCCGGCCAGCTTAATCATATCCTTTTCAAAGTTATTCTTTGGCGCCTTCGGCGCGGCGCTGACCGAACGCGTGCACGCCAGTGATACAAGGACAACGATTGCCGCCGAACGGTTAATCAATTTGGGTAAATCTCGCAACTGTTTTCTCCGTTTGGTATGCGCATTTCACCGCCGCAGGAGTCGCTGATGCCGGCTGCCGACTCTGCTTTATTACCGGTTGTCGGCAGTCGCCGGTTAGGCTAATCTCTGCCGATACGGCGTCGGCAGCGACACCATGAATGAATTGTACAGCACGCCGGTTAAGTAGGAAGGATTTTATGCGTTATGCAAGTATCATGGCTGGCGGATCGGGCACTCGGCTCTGGCCGATGTCCACACCCGCAGAGCCGAAACAATTACTTCGTTTTATCAACGGCCGGTCGTTGCTGAGCACGTCGGCCGGGCGATTAATGGGACTGGTGAATCCGGAAAACATCTATGTTTGCACTTCCAACGCCTACGCCGATAAGGTACTCGCCGATCTCCCTTTCCTCGCGCCGGAGCGATTGCTGGGTGAACCCATGGGTCGCGATACGCTCAACGCCGTCGGCTTTTCAGCGGTCATCATTAACAAGGTTGATCCTGATGCGACTTTGGCTATTCTCACAGCCGATCATCTGATCACACCCGTCCCCGAATTTCAGCGCACGCTTAAACAGGCCTTCGAGCTGGCTGAAAAAATGCCGGATTATCTTTTTACCTTCGGTATTACGCCCACGTATGCCGCTACTGGATTCGGCTACCTGGAGTGTGGCGAAGTCATCGCGGAGACGGCAAAACGCGTGATGGCCTTCCGTGAAAAGCCCGACAGTGCCATCGCGGAAAATTACCTCCAAAGCGGCAGGCATCTATGGAACAGCGGCATGTTTGTCTGGAAGACCGGCACAATTTTAGATCAAATCCGTATTCATCAGCCGGAGGCTTATTCAGGACTCCAAAAGATCGCCGAGAGCTATGGTACCCCAGATTTTGCGTCCACGGTGGCGAAAGTTTACCCCACGCTACCGAAAATCAGCATTGACTACGCCATCATGGAAAAAGCTCCCAAGGTCGCAACCATCCCGATGCGTGTGGATTGGCTGGACGTCGGTAGCTGGGGCAGTTACGCACAAACGCTCACACCCGACGCTGAAGGAAATCGTGCTAATCAGGCCGATCTTCTGGCGGTTGACGCGCACGGCATCGTTGCGGTCTCAGACTCGCGGCATCTCGTGGCCATTGTAGGAATCAGTGATATCGTCGTGGTGAACAGCGGTAACGTGACCATGATCTGCCCCACAGATCAGGCCGAGAAAGTGAAGCTGCTCGCCCAGGCGGCGCAGAAGGCATATCCCGATGGATACAAGTGATAAACCGCCGACGCCCGTGCGCGTACTGGGAATCGATTTCGGTCTGCGGCGGATTGGACTGGCCCTTGGTGATACGGTATCCAGATTGGCTACCCCGTTTGACTGCTTGGAAGGCCTGACCGATTTTGACGCCGCCGCCGCCATCACGAAACTAGCTCATGATGAGCAAATCTCCACATTCATTTGCGGTATGCCGCTCAATGAAGATGGTTCCCCCAACCCACAATCGCGTCGGACATCAGAATTCATTACAAGTTTACGCGCAGCGTCAGGTATGAATGTGCTGCCGGTGAATGAATTTCTAACCACCTTCGAGGCCGAAAATCTCCTGGCGGGCAATTTCACATCCGGCCAGAAGAAGAAGCGCGTCGATGCCCTGGCTGCCGCAAGAATCCTGCAGGCTTACTTGAATTCGCTCGCGTAGGCCATTATTTGGCCTTTGCCCGCTTACTCTCTGGGCCCCAGTAAACGCATCGACTGGTACACGTTTCCGCCACCGTGATGCTGCTTAAATTCGGTAGCCGTGGCGAAAGTCGCTTCCATATCCACCGGGCCAGATGCTCGCTGGTGGGGTTTTCCAGCCCCGGTATCTCGTTCAGATATCGATGATCCAGTTGATCGTGCAGTGGGGCAAAGGCGGTCTTAAGATCGCCAAAATCCATCAGCCAGCCGGTCTCCGGATCGACGGTGCCGGCGACTGCAATCTCGATGCAGAACGAATGGCCATGCAGTCGCGAACATTTGTGATCGGCGGGAGCCTTGGGCAGCCGATGTGCCGCTTCAAATCGGAAGTCTTTTCGTAATTCAACCGTTATGGGTTCCTGTTTTTCCATGGCGGGGATTCTACTTGAAGCGGGCCACGCCATACAGTCCCCGCACCGGCGGGTAGGCTGTCGCCATGTCACGCAGCTATCTTCCGTTTGGCGATGTCGCGCGGATTACCCTTTTGCATATTTCGCCGGTCACTGTCGGCCACCCTGACTCATTTTATCCGCCGCGGGCCGCGGAAAGTTATTTTGCTATGTGTACAACCGAAGACGCCAGAATGTCCCGACTCGAGCCACCAATTGCCAGTTCATACTTGCCCGACGGCACAACCCACCTGTTTCGCGCAGAATTAAAGTATGCAAAATCATGCCATTTCAAATATAGATGGGCCGTAGCAGTCTGCCCGGGCTTCAGTGATACCCGGTCAAACGCCTTGAGCGTCTGGAAGCAGCGATGCCGACGATCAACCAGCGGTCGTATGTAAAGCTGCACCACTTCAGCACCGGCAAGCTTGCCCGTATTGGTAACCGGAATCTTTACGTGCACGACCATATCTTTTCCGCTGCCGAACTGCTTGACGTGAGGTTTTCCAAAAGAAAAAGTCGTGTACGAAAGCCCATATCCGAAAGGATAAAGAGGTTTAATGTGGTAATGATCAAACCACCGGTAGCCGACATAAATTCCCTCATTAAAATTAACTTCCCCCGCACGGCCCGGAAAATGCCCGTACGCCGGCTCATCCCACCAATGCCTGGCAAAAGTATCCGGTAGGCGTCCACTTGGGCAGAGTTTGCCGAAGATAATATCCGCAACGGCCCGATTACCGTTTTCGCCGGGATACCATGCATCAATGAATCCCGCAATGCGGTGAATCCATGGGGCTGTGGCGATTGGCGCACCGGCATTGAGTACAACGATCGTGTGCGGGTTGATTCCCGTCGCTTCTCGCAGATATTGATCCTGCGGTCCCCAGAGATGGTACGTATGATCAATCCCTTCATGTTCAACATTGGGGCCGTAGCCCATGCAGGCAATGACGACATTGGCTTTGCGCAGAATGTGCTTCTCGGCGGCGGTAAGCAATTCATTCCCCTCGGGCACCCACCCGAACTCCATTTCCGCATTCCAGTGCTTTCCGAAATATTCCACCTTAAGCCGATAAGTCTTGCCGCCCTTGAGACGGATGCCGATCAGTTTCTGTGTCATGGCATTATTCCACCGACCGATGCGGATAACGCGTCGGTGATTTAATATCACGCGGCACGGATCGGTGGCCGACGCTTCAAACAGATAAGTACCCGTGGATCGGGGCGTAATAGTGCCGGTCCAACGCACCGAAAAATGCCCGTTTTCATGGTGCGTCTGAACCGGGTAGAATTGTCCCCAGTTAAAGCCAATCCGTTGATCAATCCGCGTCATGACCGGTTTTCCGGCCAGCCGGCTGTTATCGTAATACTGCCCCAGCAGCCCCGGTTTACCGTTTGGTGTACGAAAATCACCGCGTCCCCAGAAGCGGGCCATTTTGGCATTAAAGGGTATCCGCACCACGCGCACATGCGGGCCCGCCGCTGCCCGCAGTGCGGAGAGCATACTGATCGGATTAATAATCGACGGCGCATACGCGCTGCCACCGCCGCACCAAATAGCGGGGGTCGCCATCGGACCGATCACGGCAATCGTCCGGACTTTCGCTCGATGCAGCGGCAGAATGCCATTCTTGTTTTTCAGCAGTACCGTCCCCTCGGCGGCGACCTTGAACGCCGTGGCGGCCGACCGCGGATTATTGAGCGGGATGCTCTGCTGCTCCACACGCTTTTTCATGAAGCCCATGGCAATCATCATGCGGATTAATCGCCGCACATGCTCGTTGATCTGGTGTACCGTAATGTCTTTTTTCTTGACATAGGCATCGATCGTCTTGTAGTTGTAATACCGGTTATTCGGCATTTCCAAGTCCAGTCCCGCAGTCATGGGTCCGCGGGTGGCGTGCGTTGCACCCCAGTCGGACATCAATACCCCCTTAAATCCCCACTCATGGCGCAGAACGTCCGTCAGCAGATAATGATTGGCCGTGCAGTAAAAATCATTCACACGGTTATATGCCGCCATGATGGTCCAAACATGGGCATCGCGAACCGCCGCCCGGAAGGGAGGCAGATAAATTTCCTGCAGTGCACGTCGCGTAACGACGGCGTTAATGGTGCCGCGTTGTGTTTCCTGTTCGTATGCGCAGTAATGCTTGGCGCATGCCGCTACACCCATGGATTGCAGACCGATGATCCACGGGACTGCGATTCGGCTGGTCAGAAAAGGATCTTCGCCTAGGAATTCAAAATTTCTCCCGGCCTGCGGCTCACGCATGATGTTGATGCCCGGCCCCAGAATAATGTTGACTGCACGCGCACGTGCGTCGGAGCCCAATGATTGTCCCTCCCGCATCGCCAGTTTTGGATTCCAGGTGGCCGCCAAGCACACCGAAGCTGGATACGCGGTCGACGGGCCGTAGACACGCACACCGATCGACGCGTCGCTCATGTTAAGCCTTGGAATACCGAGTTTTTTTACCTGCCGCGTGCACATGCTCCCATTGCCCGCCAGCAGATGTATCTTTTCCTTCAAGGTCATTTTGGCCAGGATCGCATCAGCTTTCGCATTAATTTGTGCAGGGGATAGGCCGGTCAGAATGCATTCGCCGGCATCAGCGCCCATCGCTTTGGGGGCAAGTGCAATGGCAGTAAACAATATGACTCCAGCAAGTCCGCATCTGGCGATGAAACGAATGAATCCGCGGGAAATAAGTATATCAGCTTTCATAATTCTCCAACTTTCCGACTCGTGCCGACGAACAGGACTAACAGGATGCAAATAGCATAGTTGCGACGTTAGATGTCTGCAAGCCAAAAATCGAACTTATCTCATTTAATGCTCGTGTAATGACTTTGTTTTGTGGTGTTAGGCTGGAAATGATATTTGCATCCGTTGGGCGCAGCGAAATTGGGGCCGATGTCCTTCGGTCCCAATTTCTCATCGGCAGAATAAATTCACGGCCAGTTGTTGGCTACCGGAGTCGTACCTTGGACTGAACCGTCGGATATTGTGTTTACTTCATAGGGTGCTTACGACATCCTTGATGATGCCACATCGGATGGAGGCCCATCGGCACCATTCCAGGCAGGATACGCACCGCTCTGAGGCCGATGAGTTGGCCGGTTTTCGGATTGTACACCAATTGATAAAGACCTGGCTTTAGGCCCATGGCCATGGCGGCTCGCCGCCACATCATCATGGCGTGTCGGCGATTGAACCGCATACCGGGCCGCCGCATCATCTTCCTCATCGGCATCATCTTGCCGTGCCGCATGCCCATCGCTCGCATCATCATCGGATGCATCGGATGGGGCGGATGCATAGGCAAAGCGGTCACGGCCCGAATCGGAGGTGGTTCTTTTATATGCCCTTTCACATTGATACCCATGAGTTCCCAACCATTGGCAAGCACAATCGAGTTCTTGCCGCGGGAGAATGGATTGCTGAAATTGGCCACATAGGGCTTGCTGAAGTCTGGCAGATAGATAATTTGCAACATCATCATGTGCTGCGGCCGGGTTATCGCCATCGTCATTGGTGGCATTGGTCGGCGATGACCCATAGGTCCGCCGTGCCGGCCGCGCCATTTCGGCATCATGCGGTGCCCATTCCGGTGATGATGTTCAGCATGGTCATCCCCATGCCCCCAACGCTTATGTTTCATTCGGCCGCGCATTGCCATGCCGGGACCACCCGGCGGCATGCCCGGGCCGTGGCGTTTAATGAGAACGTGCATGGGGGTTTGCATCTCGGTTACCAGCAAATACGGAGTGGACTGATAAAAACGGATACCGCTCACGGCCGGGTTATTGGCGTCCGCTACGCTGACCGGGTGCACACTGACCGACGCACAGCCGCCGATAAGCCCCACGCTGCAGGTGAGGGATACCAGAATAAGCCATTTCATTTTTTTCATGGGGTATTTCTCCTTCGAACCGCCAAAAGCCAGGGATGCGCGGCGCAATCGCCGTCTGTCCAAGAGTATAAACTCGCCATCGCCCTGATAGTTGCAGTTAATCCGGATTTATACGCTTTAACTTACCACCGGAGCCATTAAAAGGTGGATAACGAAAAGCGACTTCTGTCCCAGTTGGTAGCGAAATGACACTCGTGCTCGCAATTATGCCGCCGTATTACGGCTCCGGCGACGAAGCAAAAGTAAACCGCCCCCAACCGCCAGTAATCCAAGTGAAGCCGGTTCGGGAGTCGGTGTACCGCTCAACACAATTGAACCATTGTTGTACGCAAGCGTGCCAAAGTTACCCGCGAAATTGGTATTGAATGTTCCGCTGGAGAGGCCGACGAAGTTAAACAGATCATAGGGCCCGCTGAGCGTGGCACCCGGAGCCAGCGAAATATCCAGTGTTACATCCGGCTGGATGGTAAGTGAACCATTCGGAATACTGAATTGACCGGTCTCGCCACTGCTCCCCAGTTGGATGTCAATGGTACTGCCGGATGCCAAGATGACATTGAGCGGTGATCCGTCATTATTCTGTGCGGTAAATACGCCGCCCGGTGCAATGACGATCTTACCGTTGTTGGTCCATGACGAATTAGGATCGACATACAGGTTAAGTGTGTCCCGGTTGAATACCTGAAGAGTACCGGTGTTGCTGAATACGGCGGAATTCAGGTTGGTAATGTTGCCGGTCACAGTGGATGAACCCGCGTTGATAACGCCCTGATTCGTAAATTCCGTAAG
Organism: Phycisphaerae bacterium; assembly: GCA_049965755.1. GTDB lineage: Bacteria > Planctomycetota > Phycisphaerae > WQYP01 > WQYP01 > JAJZGD01. The sequence goes on from JBMFVY010000002.1 coordinate 10,850, forward strand.
TGTGATGTTATTCGTGGCGTTGGCGGCGGTATCGTTGATGGATCCCGATGTCGCCAATGTAAAAATGGTACCGGCCGGGCCGTTGATAAAGGCGTTGGGCCCTGAAAGATTAATAGCATCGTTGAAGGTCTGTCCGGTCTGCACGCCGGTCTCGGGATTGCGGTAATCGGCGATGTTAAGACCGGACCCGTTACCCGCGAATGTCAGGTTGTATCCATTGGAAATCATTCCCATGGCATTATTCGGAGAGTTGGCAATCGTCAGCGAGGCGCCGGGATTCTCGACAGCAAAACCAGACCCCAGTGCCACATTCTGGAACGTGACGCTCTGGTTGGCGTTAATATTCAGATATTGCGCCGTACCATCGCCAGCGGTCACCGTTCCGCCGATGATGGTACCGCCGTCGGCGTTCCACGGATCGGTTGCGGTGAAGTTCAAGGTGTTGGCCGTTGTAGCGCCGATGTCACTGTTGATCAGCGTACCGGTAAAATTAACCGTCGCACCATTCGGCATAAATACGCCGTTGGTCGCCCCGTCATCAGCCATTCCAACATCGGCGGGATGGAACGTACCGCCAAGATTGACCGTGTCCCCCGAGCTTGCGGAAATGGTGCCGGCATTTGACCAGTTGCCCATGAAGGTAAGCGTGGCACTTCCGCCGGAAGAATCATTGGTGGTGATGGTACCGCTGCTCAGATTGCTCCACGAGGTGGCGGAATTGCCATTTCCAATCACCAGATTATTGGCGCTGGTGCCGCCGCCGGACACCGATATGGTGCTGCTGTTCGTGAAGTTCACAGGATCGATCGTGAGGGTGTTGCCGCTGACCGAAGAATTACCGTTGCTTCCCGCATATATGGTCCCGTTGTTGATCATGTTTGAGCCGATGAGTGCATTGTTGCCGTCGGCCGAATCGCTGTAAATATTGCCGGATAGCGTCAGCGATCCTTTCGAGACGGATAAGTTATCACCGGATCCGGAAAGATAGAGAGTGTCGGTCAGGCTCTGATTGATATAATTCGGGTATACGGCCAGCACATCATTATATTGCAGCGTGAAGTTGGTGCCGGATAATATCATGCTATGGCCATTGGTATCAAGCCCCATCGGTTCTGATGATGAATTATCAATATTCAGCGTGTTGTTGGAACCGGCGATCTGCAGATTACTTAGGAGTGTGACATCTTCCAGCTCTCCGCCAGCGATGGTCAGATATTCAGTCCCGGACGAGTCTTGAGCCATCAAGTTGCCACCGATGATGGTTCCACTGAAAGTCCAGGTGCCATTGCTTGTCGCATGGCCCGAGGTGCCGGTTCCAGCCCCCGCAAAGTAGAGGGTATTCGGGATGACATTGCCGCTCACGGTATCGGAATTCACCAGCGTGCCGGTGATATTGACGGTAGCCCCATCGGGAGCAAATGTACCATTGGTCGCACCATCGTTGGCCATACCCACACTCGCGGGATTGAATGTACCCCCGAGATTGATTGTGTCACCCGCAGCGGCGGAAATCGTGCCCGTGTTGGACCAATTGTCCAGCAGTGTAAGAGTGGCGCTCCCCGGCGAGGTCTGGCTGCCGTCGGCTACCCCAGTCGTAATGGTTCCTGCATTGGTCCAGGTCGTTGAGCCGTTGCCGTTACCTATCTGAAGAACAGACCCGTTAAAAGCGGTCATCCGCCCGACCGTGCTGTTGTTGAACGTGGTGGGGTCGACGACGAAATAACCGCCGGCGGTGGTCGAACCGGCATTGATCGTGCCGCTGTTGGTAAGCGACACACCGGAAATACTGTTGGGATTGTAAGCGCCCGATTCCGTTCCGTTGATGGTGGCACCTGAAGCAAGGCTAAGATTTTCTCCCGCATCGATATTGGCACCGGCACCGGAAAGATTAATCGTCACATCCGATAAGGTTTGCCCGATATAGGCGCCCGTTAGTGTATTCGAGGCATCATTAAAAGTCAGATAGGCGTCGAAACCGGAAACATCAATAGTCTGTCCACTGGTTATAAGCCCATTTGCCGCTCCACTTCCGGCACTGTTGAGAATTTCGAGCGAGGAATAATTGTTGGGGAGGCTAAAATTACTGCCTAACTTGACATTCTGGAAGCTTCCGGTCTGTTCATAACCGATGTTGAGAAATTGATCACCCGTCGAACCCTGGGTGTAGATGGTTCCACCCTGAATCGTTCCATTGGTGAGGTTCCACGTTCCATTGCTGGTGACGTGGCCGATGGTACTGGTACCCGCGCCGGCAAAGTAAAGGGTGTTGGGCGTGACA
>JBMFVY010000002.1:13223-72461 GCA_049965755.1 Phycisphaerae bacterium
CCATCATTGGCCATCGCCACACTGGCAGGATTAAAGGTGCCGCCCAGATTGACCGTATCGCCCGCAGCAGCCGAAATGGCGCCGGTATTGGACCACGTACCGGTGAGGGTCAAAATGGCACTGCCGGTTCCCGTTTGCGCACCGGAGGCGACACCGGTGGTGATGGTTCCCGTATTCGTCCATGTGGAATTCCCGAAATTGTCTCCGATCTGAAGTGTAGAGCTATTAAATGCCGTCATGGTACCGCTGTTGGTGAAGTTGGTAGGCTCAACGGTAAGGAAGCCTCCGGCAGAAGTTGAACCGGCGTTGATATGGCCTTCGTTGGTCAGCGAGGTGCCGGAAATGTTGCCGGGTTGGTAGGAGTAACCGCCCACTCCATTGATGACGGCATTGTGGGCGACGATCAACTCGCTGCCGCTGTTGATGGAAGCGCCCGTACCGGAAAGATTCACAACGACATTAGCTAAAGTCTGTGGAACGGTCTGCCCGTCAGTGGTCGTGGTATCGCTGAATGCCAGACTTGCATTTGCGCCCGACACGTTGATCTGATACCCGCCGGAGCCCGCCACAATCAAGCCATCGTAGGTGCCGGTGGCGGTATTGACGGTGGTATAGCCGGAATTCGAGATGGTGAGTGTGCTCTCGGCGTTATTCAAAGCAAGATTGCTGTGCAGGGTGACATTCTGAAATTCACCGCTGAGGATGTTCAGATACTGGGTCCCCGTCGAATCTTGGGCGTAGATGGTTCCGCCCTGAATGGTTCCGGTGCCGGTGATCTCGCCGTAGGAACCGGATGACCCCAAGTTCCACGTTCCATTGCTGGTGACGTGGCCGATGGTACTGGTACCCGCGCCGGCAAAGTAAAGGGTGTTGGGCGTGACATTGCCGCTTACGGTATCGGAATTCACCAGCGTGCCCGTGATATTGACGGTGGCCCCGTTCGCGGAAAATATTGCATTGGTCGCCCCATCATTGGCCATCGCCACACTGGCAGGATTAAAGGTGCCGCCCAGATTGACCGTATCGCCCGCAGCAGCCGAAATGGTGCCGGTATTGGACCACGTACCTCCAAACGTTAGTGTAGCGCCTCCATTTGTCCCGTCATTCGATGTAATGGTTCCCGCATTAGTCCACAGACCCTGACTGGGTGATAACTGCAGACTGTCGCCTCCGAAAACGGTGATGACCCCGCCCGCAAGGTTATTAAAGCCGCCCGGATTAATCGAAAGGGAATCGCCCGTGACCGTGGTTGAACCGGCATTAATCTGTCCCGCACTGTTGATACTTCCCCCGGCGATTGAATTGACGCCTGCACCGGTGGAATTAACTGTCAGGTTTGATCCGAAGATCAGCAGGCCGTTGTCGGATGCGTCCAACGCATCATACGTTCCTGCTAAGTTCATGATTCCATGATTGAGTGTATCGAGCGGCGATTCATCCATTATGGAAACATTATTTGATGTGACATTGACGCTGCTGCCATTGAGGGACAATCCATTGGTCCTGGTGGTGCTGGTTTCAATCTGCAGCAGGGCACCGGTATTATTCAAAGTCAGATTAGTGCCGAGCGTGACATCTTCAAGAGTGCCGTTATAGATGTTCAACCATTGCTTACCGGTGGAATCTTGCGCATAGATCGTTCCACCGTCAATCGTTCCCGTGTAACTTTCCGATCCGAGATTCCATGCCCCATTGCTGGTGACGTGACCGGCGGTACTGGTACCCGCGCCGGCGAAGTAAAGGGTGTTCGGCGTGACATTTCCAGTCACGGTATCGGAATTGACCATGGTACCGATAAGATTGACGGAGGCACCGTTGGTTGTAAATATTGCGTTGGTCGCCCCATCGTTGGCCATCCCCACACTGGCAGTGTTAAATCTGCCCCCAAGGAAGATGGTATCCGACACACCCGCAATAATACTTCCGGTATTCGACCATGTTCCAAGAAATTCGAGATAGGCATTCCGGCCGTTCTGGTCATTGCTCTGAATCGTACCCGAGTTTGTCCAGTTATCCGGGGCCAGAAACAGATCGTTCCCGCCATAAACCGTTATGACGCCTGCATTGGAAAAATCAGAGGCAATGATCTCCAGCGAATTTCCATTGATCACCGCGGAGGAATTGGAATCAAAACCGACGTTGATCCGTGCGCTGCTGGTAATGCTGTTACCCTCTAATATATTACCATATTCGCTGCTGGACTCCTTGCCGGTCGATGTCGAATTGAGGGTCAGCGAGTTAGCAAACGTCAGATTCCCTCCGACATTGAGATTCGCCTCAATTCCTGAGAGCGTTAGTGTGCCGTTCTGCAGCGTCTCGGGGACGTCACCTCCGCTGGAAGTAACCGCATCGTTTAATTGTAACAGCGTATTCTGACCGCTGAGTGTCAAAGTGTGTCCGCCCAGATCCAGACCCACCGGGTTGGCGGCGGTATTGTCGACACTAAGTTCGGCTCCACTCGCTGCCACGGTATAGTTACTGCCCAATATGATGTTTTGGAAAGTGGCCGACGTATCAGAACCGATGGTCAGATATTCATTTCCCTGTGCGTCGGTACCGCTCGAGAGCGTACCGTCGGCGATTGTGCCTGAGAGCGTGATATTACTGTTGATGGCCGCGCTGTTGCCTTCAAGATTCATCACACCGCCGATTGCCACATTGGCGCCGTTGGGTGTGAATGTACCGCCGCCGCTCTCAAGCCCGATATCACTCGCGGTAAAGTTGCCGTTGAAATTGATGGTATCACCGGTTGCGGCCAAAATCCGTCCGGTGTTGCTCCAACTACCGTTGAACTGGATTTGGGCGCCGCCGCCGCTCTGGTCGCCTGCCGCCGTCGCCGATTCAATGGTTCCGGCATTCGACCAGCTGGTCGGATAGCCGTAGGGATCACCCAGAACCAGGTTGTTACCATTAAACACCTCAATCGTGCCGCTGGAACTGTTGGCAAAGGTATTCGGACTGATAAGTGTCATAAGGCCGGTGGTATTGGTAGAGCCAACGTCAAGGGTTCCGGTGTTCACGGCGTTAACAACCTGGCCTGCGGTACCGATGGTGCCGGAATTGCTGCCGGGCGCTGACCCGAAAACCACTTCATCGTAATGGGTCAGCTTGATGGTGCCGCTGTTCGTCCACGAGCCGTTGAATTCCAGAACAGCCCCATGGCCATTGGAGGGGGTATCGCCATTTGCGGCGGCGGTCTGAATCGTTCCGGCGTTGGACCAGTTCGTAGCCGCAATGTCCAGCGCATTTTGGTTATAGACCGTTATGACGCCCGTGGAGGCGTTGGTAAATGTTGTGGGATCGATGATGAGCAAGTTATTGGTAATGGAATTGGAACCGACATTGATATTTCCCGCATTGATGACGGAGTTGCCGGAAATAAAATCCTCACCCGCCCGTCCATTGGTATCCGGAACCTGCATATTGAAAGTGCCTGAAATGGTCAAGGTGCCGTTCGTAGTGACGGTCGAATCCGAACCTTCAAAGGTGGCCAATGCGTCGATATTCTGCCCGATGTCCTGTCCGGTGGAGGAGGTGGCGTCAACAAAAGCGAGCCGGTCATTGTTCCCCTGAAGAATCAGCGGCAGGCCGCCGAGTGAAAAACCTACGGGATTTTGTACGGTATTTTCAATGGTAAGCGACAAGTTATTCGCCTGAAGAATTCCGGTGCCGGCCCCATTGTTGCCCGTGGTAATCGGGAACGCGATGCTGCCCAACGCTACATTTTTGAATGTAATCGCAGCGCCCGATCCGACGGAAAATCCCCCATTCTGTGAGAGGTTAACGGTGGCATTCTCCAGTGTCGATCCGGAGTTCATGGTAAAACTACCGTCGCTCTCAATGGTCAGTGCCCCGCCTCCAAGATTGAACGTCGCACCCGATGAATCGACCAGATTCGAGTAGAGGTTCACATCGGCGCCGTTAACATTAAACGTCCCTTGCGTGCCTGCTCCACTCAATCCCACATCAGCAGAAGTGAAACTTCCACCCAGATTTACAGTATCTCCCGGCCCTGCAGAAATCGTACCGGTATTGGACCAATCACCCGACAGACTGATGGTGGCACCCCCCGTAGTAGTTGCGCCTGACGCGCGGCTGGTTTGCAGAGTACCTGAGTTGACAATCGCAGTGCTCGGATCGGTGTCTCCGAGCACCAGCGTATTGCCGCTGAAAACATTAATGGTGCCGCTGTTGGTGAATGTATTCGGGTTGATGAATAATACTTCTCCACTGGTGGAGGATGATCCCACATTGATCGTGCCCGTACTCACAAGGCCTGACCCGGTCTGCAGCGCCCCATTGGCATTCAAAGTGCCGGTGCCGGTCGGTGCTCCGGACCCAAAATTCACCACGTCGCCGGCCGTGGCGTCGATGGTGCCATTATTCACCGCTGTGCCGCTGAATAGGAAAGTCAGCGATGCCCCCGCCTGCGATGTCAAGTCGGCGGCTGCACTTGTTTGAATCGTCCCGTCGTTGGTCCAATGGATTGCTTCCAGCACCAGATTGTTACCGGTGTAGACTGTCACCACGCCGCTGCTTTCATTGGTAAAATAGGCAGGATTAATGAATAGCTGATTTCCGGTAACTGTCGCGGAGCCCACGTTAATTCGGCCGTAGTTGTTAATGGTCTCGCCGGAGAGGAAGTTTTCACTGTTGTACCCGGCGGAAGTAATCGCGTTGATGGTCGCGCCGGATGCGATGGACAAAGTCCCCGTGGTGTTAATAATGGCGTGCTCGCCCGTCAGATTAATCGTGCCGCTGTCAATCGTTTGACCGATATCTCCTCCGGTACTTCCGGTTGCATCGACATAATCGAGGGCGTCACTGGTCCCGCTGAGATTGATGGTTTTATTATTCATGATCAGCCCGGCGGGATTCCCGGGGGTATTGTCAATCTGCAGAGTGGCATATCCGGTACCCGAAGAGAGTGAAAAGTTGCTTCCCAGCGTGACATTTTCAAAAACGCCTGTATCTCCGCCGTAGTTGCCGCTGCTGCCGGGAATATTGAGGTATTGATTTCCCGAAGAATCTTGAGCCACCACCGTTCCGCCAACAATCGTTCCCTCAAAATCCCACGCTCCATTGCTTGTGCCGTGGCTCGTGGTACTGCTGCCCGCGCCGGCAAAATAAAGGGTGTTGGGAGTGACGTTGCCGTTCACAGTATCGGAATTCGTCAACGTGCCGGTCAGGTAGACGGTTGCTCCATTGGGCAAAAAGGTGCCGTTGGCGGCGCCGTCAGTGGCCATCCCCACACTGGCGGGATTGAACATGCCGCTCAGATTAATGCTCTCGGTGGCAGCGTTGGTTGGATTGGTGTCAGCTTCAATGGTACCGGTATTTGACCAATTGCCGTTGCTGTTTCCAAGAAGCAGGGCCGTTTGACTGCCGGTAATTGCGATGGTGCCGGAATTATTCAACGAGCCGGGCTCTAACTGCAGATAGCCACCGGAAGCCTCAATGTTGCCGTGATTGGTAAATAACAGAGGACTTCCATAGCTGGAAGAAGTCGTCATCGTGAGCGAGGTGTTATTTGTCGCCTTGATGGTCCCGTTGTTGGTTAATGGGCCACTGCCGCGGATAGAGTTATAGCTTCCGGATGACGCGGTAATGGTGGCGCCTACGTCGATATTGACGCCTCCGCTGCCGACGGAGATAGCTGCGTCATTGCCGGAAAGATTAACATTGCCGTCGATATTGTCCGCGACGTACTGATCTGTATTGGAATTGTAGCCGTTGCGATAATAAAGTGTTTCGCCTGCGCCGGTGATGTTGACGCTGTAGCCGTTAAAGTTCAGGCCCGGTAAATTCGCACTTGTATTGGTAATATCCGTGTAGCCTTTCTCCGCGGATAATGTAAGATTGCCGCCGAGAGTGACATTCTCCAGTGTACCACTGTTGATATTTAGGTACGATGCGCCTGTAGTCTGGTTTTCCGCAACCAGAGTACCGTTCTCAATGGTGCCTCCCAGATTCCAGACTCCGGTGGCGCTGTCGAAGGTAAGGACATTTCCGGTATTATCCAGAGTACCATCAAGATTAACCGTCGCTCCGTTGGGGGTAAATGTCCCGCCGCTACCGCTGGATTGCATACCAACGTCGGCGGGTGTAAAAGTGCCGTCGAGCGTGATGGTTTCCGTGGCGGCGTTGGCGGCGTTGGGATCGGCTGCGATCGTGCCCGTGTTGGACCAGTTGCCGCCATAGCTGCCAATATTCAAAGCGGTTTGACCGCCGCGAAGCTCGACGATACCCATATTAACAAACGTTGATGGGTCAATGTACAGCGTCGACGCCGCAGACGAGAGAATCGTGCCGTTGTTGGTAATCTTGCCTCCCTGCAGCGAATTCTCCGTGCCACTGCCCGCCGAAGCGGTTAGGGTAGCTCCGGTTGTAATCCCCAGATCAGTGGTCGCATCGATATTGTCATTGTTTGCCGTCAGATTGATGTTACCGTTGATGCTTTCCGGCACGCTCGCACTGGCAAAGTAATTGTACTGCCCTTCGAAATTAAGCGTGTTGTCGCTTCCCGTGATGTTGACGGCATAACCATTAAAATTCAACCCCAGCGCATCGGTGCCGGTATTTTGAATGTAAGTGGTGGTGTTGGATGCCGAAAGGGTTAAATTGCCGCCGAGTGTAACATCCTGCAACGTTCCATTCTCGATATTAAGATAAGACGCACCGCTCGCTTGGTTCTGCGCCAGCAAGGTGCCATTGGCGATGGTGCCGGTGAGGTTCCAGACTCCCGATCCCGTGCCGATCGTAGCGACGCCATTGCCGATGTTCATGGTGCCGGTGAGATTCACAGTGGCGCCGTTAGGGGTAAACGTACCTTCGCCGGCAGCACCGGTCAGACCGACATCTGCAGCGGTAAACGTGCCGCCCAGATTCACCGTGTCCCCACCCGCCGCCTCAATGCTGCCGGTGTTTGACCAGTTGGCAGCGAAGTTGATGGTGGCGGAACCGCCATCCACATTACCGGAGGCGGCGTCGGCGGTTTCAATGGTGCCTGAGTTAATGGCGATACCGTTATATGAATCGTAAGAACCAAAATTCAATGTATTACCGTTGAATACCTCAATGACGCCTTTCGAACTATTGATGAATGGCGTACCGTATACCGTCAAGGTGTTTCCGGTTAACGTGGCCGAGCCGACATTCATTATCCCGGTGTTGGTCATTGACGATTCAGAGTTGTTGTAAACAATGGCGTATGCTCCCGAACCGGATTTACCGGCGACATTTACCGTGCCCGCAAGCGTCATGGGGCCACTGGCATTGACGGTGCCTGAGGCGGTGATGTTGATGGTGCCATTGAAAGATTGCGGGGCGTAGGCCCCGGCATTGTTATCGTACGCGTCATTAAATGCTAAAGTTCCGCCGGCAATATTGACGGCATACCCATTCGGCAGCAACCCCGTGAAATCAGTCAAGGTGTTGTTGATATCGAGTGTGCCATTATTGCCGATGGTAAAATTGCTCCCCAACGTGACATTTTGCAGCGTTCCGGTGGTGTAGGGGGCAATATTTAAGTACGTTGTTCCACTGGGATTTTGAACGTTGACGGTACCATTCTCAATCGTACCGGAAAAATTCCACGCGCCCGTACCTGCATTGAGTGAAAGCGTATTGCCCTGCAGATTGAGTGTGCCTAGGAGATTTACGTTAGCCCCGGCAGCGTTAAAGGTGCCCTGTGGGCCTGAGGACGCCATCCCGATATCTGCAGCGGTGAAATTTCCCCCCAAATTGACGGTATCTCCGCCGGTTGCACTGATGATGCCGGTGTTTGACCAGTTACCGTACATATCGATGGTGGCTGAACCGCCACTGGTAAGTCCTTGTGCGGCATCGGTGGTTGCAATAGTACCTGCATTGTTGCTTTCAGCTCCGGAATTGGAACTGTTACCGCCGAATTGCAAAGTATCGCCATTAAAAACGGTGATGATGCCCGTGGAGGCATTATTAAAAGGACTTCCCTGAATGGTAAGGGTATTGCCGGTCACCTGGGCTGAACCGGCGTTGATGGTACCGTTATTGATGGTAAGCCCGTAATAGTCGGTGATCGAATTATTTCCGTTCGCAGCAAGAGAATTGATCGTCCCATTCAGATCCCACAGACTGTTGGAGCCCGCATAAGCGCCGTTGCCGGTCAGGTTGATCGTGCCCTGAAATACATCCGGAGTGTAGAGATTGAATTTAGTGTTGTACGCGCTGTAAAAGTAGATATTGGTGTTGGTTCCGGAGAGACTGAGTGTATGGGTACCGGTCGTAAGACCCACCGTGTTGCTCAGGGAATTTTCGACATACAGGGTTGAATAACTCGTATCGTCATTAAGATTGCTGCCCAACGTGACATTTTGAAATTCACCCGAATCGAAGGTAAAGCTGCTGCTGCCGAACGTTAAGATCGCGTTGGCCAGAGTTCCCCCGTTGAGATTAAAGGTACCATTGCTGACGCTCAGGGTGCCTGCGGCAAAATTGTTATCCGGTTGTGAAAGATCAAGAGTCGTGCCTGAGTCCAATGCCAAGGTGGCGTTGCCATTGTTGATGGCGAGCGAATCGATATTAAAACTGCCGGAATTTGCCGGGAGGGATACCGTGTAGGGCCCGGTACCGGCAAGGTTCAATGAGACGTCATACACAACGCTGCTGGTATTGTCTGGTATTACGCCGCCGGACCATGCGGACGCCAAATTCCAATTGCCCGATGCGCCCAGTATCCAGTCCACTTGGCTGACGGTGGACGCACCGGCTCGTGAACTGTGGCCCACTGAACCGCCGATCACGGCCGCCGCTGCTGCCAGCAACAATCGCGCTTTGAATTTCCTACCCATGGTAAAAACCCCTATCTGATCTGGTCGCTGATAATGATCTGGATGATGCCCGCTTTGGCGCGCGGGATTATTCTCGACAAAAACCTGAAAATACGGTTATGAATACTGATCTTTTGTTTCGAAAGGGATGTTACAAGAATAGCGTACAGCAAACGCACCGGAGGCGATCCGCCTTCGGGCTCTGCTGCGTTGAAATATCCGTCCATAACCGAACCCACAGCAACACCTTGCCAAGTCACCGTTCGATTGAGTTCACCCTTACCTGAATTGCTCTCAATGCTCACCCTCGGATGATGAGCTGTTCGGGACAATCAACCGATTTCGATGTGACTCCCAACCGTCCCTGCGCAGAGACTGTAACGCTGATGCCGAGCCACATTGCCCATTTTGAGATCGGCACTCATAATTATGAAACATTTTCAGCGAAAGTCAAGAAAATAATGATGAAATTATCGCCCCGCGTAAAAGCTTGGCCATGGTGTTGTGGCGAAAGCGTATAGAAAATTCATATTGATGGCGGTTGTGCCAACGATGGCGACTTTGTCTGCCCACTGAACCCACCGGACGCGTTGAACTTATCACTCGCCGGAATATCCCGAGCGGTTTAACGCCGCAGCCTTAGACGATTATTTCTGCGCCGCCAATTTCCGCTGCTGCGCCTGATAACGCAACTGCGCATCAATAAATCCTTGGATATCGCCGTCCAAGACCACCTCGGGTTGAAATACTTCATGCCCATTGCGATGATCCTTCACCCGCCGATCATCCAGCACGTAGCTGCGAATCTGCGATCCGAAAGCTATTTCCCCCTTTTCACCGTAGAGTTTGGCAAGTTCGGCATCACGCTGAGCTTCCTGCATGCGTAATATTTTTGCCTTGACCATATCCAAGGCCAGGGCCCGGTTCTGCACCTGCGATCTTTCACTGGTGCAAACCACTTGTATCCCGGTCGGTTTATGCGTGACGCGAATGGCTGAGGCAACCTTATTGACATTCTGCCCGCCCGGTCCGCTGGCCCGCACAAATGCCACGATTTCCAGTTCATGTTCCGGGATGACCAGATCGTCATCCGCCCCTTCAAAAACGGGTGTCACATCCACGCTGGCAAAACTGGTATGTCGGCGGGCATTGGCATCATACGGGCTGATACGCACCAGCCGATGCACCCCAACCTCGCAATTCATCGTGCCCGTTGCATAGGTGCCTTTGACCAGCAGCGTGATTTTGCGTATCCCCGCCTGTTCGCCGTCAAGCCGATCCACTTCCGAAACATCCCAGCCGCGCCGCTCAAAATACCGCATATACATGCGAAACAGCATGTCAGCCCAATCGCAGGCTTCCGTCCCGCCGGCGCCGGCGTGAATCTGCACGTAACAATCAGACGCATCATGCGGGCCGGAGAACAAGGCCTGCAACTCAAGTTGTGCAAACGCCTTTTCCTGCGCGGCAATGGTCTGATCCGCTTCCTCAAGGAGAGCGGCGTCGTTTCCCTCGTTACCGAGTTCCAGCATCACATGCGCATCGTCCAACGCTCGGGCAACGGCATCAAACGGATCCAGCACAGCTTTGAGACTTTTGAATTCGCGAATGATTTTGTTGGCGGAATCCTGATGATTCCAGAAATCCGGCGCGGACATCTTTTCTTCCAGCGCCTTGATTTTTACCTTCTTGCCATCGACGTCAAAGAGAGTCGCGGATGTTTTGCACCCGCGCCTCGAGATCGGCCAAGATTGCTTCCAAATTTTCCCGCGGCATGTAATCGCCTCCTCAAAAGCGGAAGTATAGCACGCGAAGGGGAATTCGGCCCGGTTCAAGTTGGGCCGCTGTTCGTTGGTTGGAGGTTCTCCTGCCATACCCGATCTCGACCTGTGATCTGAGACGCGCAATTTTCGCGTATTTGAGTCTATCGCCGGACACGGTTATACTCTCCGGGCTGTAAATCCGCCGAGAAGGCCCGTGGTGACGCTCACCGCTGGGTACGCCGGCTTTGAACGGGGCAGGGGAATTAATATCACCTGCCGACGGTAGACGTGAGGAGTTTTTATGTCCCGCCGCTTGGGGCCCAAGGTACGTATTTCCCGTCGCTTGGGCATTGCCATTGAGGATCTTCCCAAACATCGTTCCAAAAAAGGGGACGATACCTACATTCCACCGGGTATGCACGGGCTGCGAAGCAGCCGCCGCCTTTCAGAATACGGAATTCGACTGCGCGAAAAACAGCGTATGAAGGCGCATTACAACGTGTTGGAAAAGCAGTTCCGTCGCTACATGACCAAGGCCAAAAAGACCAAGGGTAACACCGCCGACACCCTGCAGCAGCTTCTGGAAATGCGGCTGGATAATGTTGTGCGCCGCCTCGGCGTTGTGCGATCCATCTGGGCCGCACGCCAACTCGTGGCCCACGGGCATGTGAAAGTGAACGGTAAAAAAGTTGATATCGCCAGCTATCACGTGGAACCGGGCATGGTTGTCACCTTCAAGGAAAAAACGCACCCGCTGCTTCGGGCCAATATGGAATCTCTTGCCGGACATCAGACGCCGCCTTGGCTGGCGTTTAATCCATCCCAGTTGGAGGCCACTGTTGCCGGCGTGCCCACACGCGATCAAATTCCATTCCATGTGGACACCAAGTTGATTATTGAATTCTATCGCTGATTTCAACGGCGTTTTACAAACTGGGGCCGCGGGTGCATACCTGCGGCCTTTTTTATTTTCGCCTCCTTGCCGGGCGTGCTACCATATATCATGTGTATCACCCAGCCGGTCGCAGGGCCGGAGATGCCTCGCGGTAGGGCGGTGGTAGGAGCTGGCACCGTGCCGGGATATCGGAATAAATGGCGAGCCTGTTATGGATGTTGTTGTTAATGGTAAAAAGGTTGAGTTTCCCGAACCGATAACGGTGGCGGAACTTCTTGCGCAGCATCATCTGCATCCGACACGGGTGGCCGTCGAACTCAATCGTGAAATATTGCCGAGAAAGCAATACAACTCGGCCCAGATTAAATCAGGAGACCAGATTGAAATCGTCACCTTCGTTGGCGGAGGCTGATTCAAGCCTCTCTACCCTTATTGGCGGCCTTGAATCCGAACCGTTGAAAATTGGGTCTATCGAGCTCCGTTCGCGCTTGATCGTGGGTACCGGAAAATATTCGTCGCTGGAACTCATGCGTGATTGCCACGCCGCCAGCGGAGCCCAAGTCGTCACCGTGGCGGTGCGGCGCGAACGGTTGGTAGATAAAAATTCCGGCCGCAATATTCTCGATTACATCGACCCCGAAAAATATATTCTGCTTCCCAATACGGCAGGCTGCTTCGATGCCGATGAGGTGGTGCGCGTTGCACGATTGGGCCGCGAAATGCTGACCGATTCCGGCTACCGGGGAGCCAATTGGGTTAAACTCGAATGCCTCGGCGACACCAAAACACTGCTGCCGGAACCGATCGGTACGCTTAAGGCGCTTGAGACACTTGTTGCCGACGGTTTTGAGGTTCTGGTCTACTGCTCCGATGATGTGATGCTCTGTAAACGCATCAAAGAGGCCGGGGCCACGGCTGTGATGCCGGCTGGTTCACCCATCGGTTCGGGGCAGGGTGTGCTGAACGCCAATGCCATTCGCATCATTGTTGAATTGCTGAAAGGGGAGGATCCACTCTACCCGATCATCATTGACGCCGGCGTCGGCACAGCCAGCGATGTTGCCTCCGCCATGGAACTCGGCGTTGATGGCGTGTTGCTGAATACCGCGATTGCCGGCGCAAAAGAGCCGGTCAAAATGGCGCATGCAATGCGGCTGGCAACGCAGGCAGGACGACTGGCATTTCAGGCTGGTCGCATCCCGAGAAAGCTCTATGCCACCGCCAGCAGTCCGTGGGAAGGGCGCATCAACGCTTGATTTGACCCGCCCCATCGGCCATCGAGCATCGGCGTTGCCTCAGGTCGGCGGTACCTCGCCCGCAAACCGTCTTGCTCTCAGCTCTCCGCCGTCGTGAAGGTAAATCGGCGGTGTTCATCAACGTCAATCTTGATCGTGCTGCCGGTCGGTATTTCGCCGTCTAATATCGATGTCGCCAATGGATTCTCAATGGATTGCTGGATCACACGCTTCAATGGACGAGCACCGTAGACGACATCGTACCCCTGATCGGCGATTTCCTGCTTGGCTCGATCCGTCACGGATAATCCGTAACCATGGTCCTTGAGTCTTCCGGCAAGCTGGGCAAGCTGGATGTCCACAATCGCCGCAATCTGTTCTTTCTTCAGCGAATGGAAGATGACGATCTCATCAATTCGGTTGAGAAATTCCGGCCGGAAATGCTGCTTGAGAACGTCCCGAACCCCGGCTTCAATTTCCCAATCTGATCCTTCCTTGCCTGCCAGTTCCTGGATGAGCTGCGACCCGAGATTACTGGTCATGACGATCAGCGTATTCTTGAAGTCGACCGTCCGTCCCTGCCCGTCGGTAAGCCGCCCGTCATCAAGCACCTGCAGCAGCACGTTGAAAACATCACGATGGGCCTTTTCAACTTCATCAAAGAGAATCACACTGTAGGGTCGCCGCCGGACCGCTTCTGTTAAAACGCCTCCCTCTTCGTACCCCACATAGCCCGGCGGGGCGCCGATGAGACGTGCGACGCTGTGCTGTTCCATGAACTCCGACATATCAATACGGACCATCGCGTCCTGGGTGTCAAATAGAAATTCCGCCAGCGCCTTGGTCAGTTCCGTCTTACCCACGCCGGTGGGGCCCAGAAACAAAAAGCTGCCAATAGGACGGCGTGCATCGCCTAAGCCCGCCCGGTTGCGTCGCACGGCGTTGCTGACGGCCGACACGGCTTCCTCCTGGCCTACCACCCGTTTCCACAGGTAGCTTTCCATCTTGCGCAGGCGTTCGCGATCTCCTTCCAACATCTTGGCGACGGGTATTCCCGTCCACTTGGCTACGACTTCGGCAATTTCTTCGGGCGTCACCTCCTCGTGAATCAGCGATTCGCCCGATTTCATCAATTCATCGAGTTTTTTCTGATCTTCCGCCAGCTTGGCTTCGAGTTGGCGCATGTCGCCGTATCGAATACGTGCCGCCTCTTCCAGCCGCCCCTGTCGCTGAGCTTCATCCAAGCGTGTTTGCAGAGATTCAAGCTGCTCACGGGTGGATTTGATAGATCGGAGCATCCCCGATTCCCGTTCCCATTTGGCGGTCAGCACGCTGTTGCGTTCACTTAGTTCGGCGATGCTCTTCTGCACCTGCTCCAACTGCTTGCGCGATGCATCATCTTTCTCTTTTTTCAGCGCTTCACGCTCCACTTCCAGTTGAATCAGCCGTCGCCGCACATCATCCAACTCGCTGGGAAGCGAGTCATTTTCAATACGCAGCCGGCTGGCCGCTTCGTCAATCAGATCAATCGCCTTGTCGGGAAGAAACCGGTCGGTGATATAACGCTGGCTGAGCGTGGCGGCTGCCACCAGCGCCGCATCCTGAATGCGCACACCATGGTGCGTTTCATACCGCGGTTTAAGGCCTCGCAGAATGGTAATCGTATCCTCAACGGACGGTGGCAGGACCATTACCGGCTGGAAGCGCCTCTCCAGTGCTGGATCTTTCTCAATATATTTCCGGTATTCGTCCAGCGTGGTGGCACCGATGCAGCGTAACTGCCCGCGAGCCAGCGCCGGTTTGAGCAGGTTTGATGCATCCATACTCCCCTCCGCTCGACCCGCACCCACCACATTGTGCAGCTCATCAATAAACAAGACGACATTCCCATCCGACGCCTCCACATCCCGCACCACCGCCTTGAGCCGATCCTCAAATTCACCGCGGTATTTCGCCCCGGCCAGCAGGGCTCCCATATCCAACGCGATCAGGCGTTTGTTCCGCAGACTCTGCGGTACATCTCCGGAGAGGATCCGCTGGGCAAGCCCCTCCACAATGGCGGTTTTGCCCACGCCCGGCTCGCCGATGAGAACCGGGTTGTTTTTGGTTCGGCGACTGAGAACCTGCATGCAGCGACGCACTTCTTCATCCCGGCCGATGACGGGATCCAGTTTTCCCTTGCGCGCCGCCTCAACCAGATCGCGCCCATATTTTTCCAGCGCCTGATACGCTCCCTCCGGGTCTTCGCTGGTCACCCGCGAATTGCCGCGAATGTCCTTCAGTGCCGAAAGTATCGCATCACGCTTAATGCCCAATGTCGTCAGCAGATCACGGGCTGGCCCGCCTGCCGCCAGCAATCCCAGCAGCATGTGCTCCGTCGATACATATTCATCCTTGAGACGATCCGCTTCCTGCTGTGCGGCCGCCAACGCCGCGGACAGATCGCGTGACCCACCAAGTTGAGCCCCGCCCGAGACGGTCGGCATGCGGCTCAGTTCTGCATCCAAAACCCGCTTTACCTGCGTCGGTTCAACACCGATCTTGGACAGAATGGGGGGGATTAATCCCTGAGTATCTGACAAAAGCGCCGAGAGCAGGTGCAGGCTGTTAATCTCGGAATGATTGGATGATGCCGCCAATAATTGCGCCGACTCCAACGCCTCGCGTGCTTTTACCGTTAATTTATCAAGTGCCATAAAAATCCTTTCGGCAATGCGGTTTCGCCTTTGGCCGCAATTTTCAGCCGAGCGCAAGCATCGCCACAAATCTGTATTCACAAATCGCATACCAGGAGGAAGTTTCGTTTTTTCGATGTGTTTTTAAAGGAAAATGGCATTGGAGCGGAGAGTGCTTGTTAAATGACATGCCAAAATGGCAGATCACGTGATGGAATAAGTATATTTCACCTTGCAAAGATATTGTCTTTCCACCTGAACCCTACTGCAGCCGAAATGACTCAGTTATAGAAATGGACGCGCGATGCACCGCATGAACATGGCGATAGGTTATCGCATGATCCCGCCGTTACATGCACCGCAAGTGGCTCGCCATTTGATGAGGGGCCGTATGTCTGCATCGCGGTTGAATTTAGAAATCCTTACACAGCGTATCAGCGGCTATCCAGCCGGACATGAGCACCATCGGCATGCCCGGGCCCGGATGCGCCGATCCACCGGCCAGGTACAGCTTCCGAATGTCCGGGCTGCGGTTGGCCGGCTTGAAAGCGCCGGTGAGACGACCATGGCTCGCCAGTCCGTAAATGGCCCCTTTCCAGACGTGATATCGCGAAGCAATGCTTTCCGGTGTGAGGTATTCCTCTATGACGATGCGGCTTTCGAGGTCCTCCATTCCAGCGGATGCGAGTTTCTTTAATATACGCTTTCGATAATCCGGATACATCGTTTTCCAATCCTGCCCGTCATGGAGATACGGCGTGTGCACGAGAACATACAACGCTTCACCACCCGCCGGGGCAACCGCCGGCTCGGTAATGGCCGGTGCGCAGAGGTAGCATGTCGGATCCTCAGCGGGGCGGCCGAGCTGATAAATATCATGAAATTCCGCCTCGGCGCTGCGCGAAAAGACAAAATTATGGTGTGCGAGATGGTCATATCGCCTGCGAAGTCCGAGATACATCACCACGCCCGAACAGGCGGGTTCGTACTTTCGGCGCGAAGCAAAGCGTCGGGCTTCGGCGCCCAGCAATTCCTGATGCATCAGAACAGAGTCCGAATTGCTTACAACGGCGTCGGCATTGAACGTGTCTCCCTGATCCGTGACAACTCCACGGGCCGAACCGGATTTAACCGCTATTTGCTTAATACCGCAGCCCGTTACGTATTCCACACCCAGTTCCCGTCCAAGCCGCTCAAGGGCCAGCGGGACTGCACGGGTTCCTCCGATTGGATACCAAATCCCCTCCCCCAACTGCATGTCGGCAATACCCAGCAGGACGGCAGGTGAGAGCGCGGGAGCGGAGCCGACATATTGAGTGAAATGATCCACCATCTGAGCCACGCGTGGATCAGAAATCATTTTGCGAACCGTACCGCCCAGCGTCCGACCAATTTTCATATCCCGCAGATCCTGCAATACCGAAGGTTGAAAAGTGGATTTGAGATCAAAAGTATCCGCCAATGAACCGACCGATTTCCAGAAAAAATATTTCTCGGAAAGCTTGCTTATCTTTGCCGACGATGCAAGCAGTCGGCGATACTCGGAACTCAAAACCTCGCCGGCCTTCATCCGACCGAACTCCCGATCCATTGCGGCGGCATCTTCAGTCAGATTTAATATGGAGCCATCGGAGTAAAAACATCGCCACTGAGGCGACAGGCGGCGCAGGTCAAGGTAATCCTCCAGGTTGCGGCCCGCCTCGGCGAATATCTTTCGCAGAACGGATGGCATCAGCAGAATGGTCGGCCCCATGTCAAACCTGAAGCCGACCTGCTTTAATTCCGCCGCTTTGCCTCCCAGCCAGCCATTGCGTTCAAACACCCGAACTTTCAAGCCACGGGCGGCCAGCGTGCAGGCAGCAGATAAGCCTGCCAATCCTCCACCGATCACTGCTACGGTTCCAGCCTTGGACATTGTTTATTCAATCCTTTCCATATGTTCAGAGCCATTGATCAATAATACGAAGCGTCATCATCGGCGTTTGATTATACGGAGCATAGCGGAGATTTTTTTCCCTACGCCCGGCGCATGCTTGAGCAGCAT
Source organism: Phycisphaerae bacterium (assembly GCA_049965755.1). GTDB lineage: Bacteria > Planctomycetota > Phycisphaerae > WQYP01 > WQYP01 > JAJZGD01. The sequence continues at coordinate 30,646 of JBMFVY010000002.1, forward strand.
GAGATTTTTCAGTTGATCTTCGTTTTCAACATTGGTGCGAGTCAGGTGAGGCACGAAACGACCAGTCCTCTCAATAACACTCACCGGTGAGGTCATCTCCAGCAGCCCCGCAGCCCCACGGGTGGCCCCGTATCCACTGGCTTTTCGCGGCGAAAGCGTCACCGCAGGGTGGCCCGTCGGGGCAAGCAGGTCATTGATGCAGATACATCCAGCATCAATCTTTTCCGCAACAGATATCGCAAATTCACTCGGGCCGAAAATAGATGCTCCGAGTCGCATCGGACAATCCGCATAGAGAGAGCACAATTCATCCACATCGCGGAAGGTCGAGAGGCTCGCCACGGGGCCAAGCTCATCTTCACCCGGCGTTTGCTCAGACATTGAAACCCCACTGAGCACCAGCGGCCCGAGATGAGATTGCGTATCCCACTTACCGCAGATCACCGTTGCACCATGGCGTATCGCGGCATCAACCATTGCCGAAATGGTGCTGGAGGTTGATGTATGGAGATCGATAGTCGGCGATTGCTTAACGCTTCGGCGCAGAGCGTTCACAAAACTTTCCGTGATGGAGTGATCCACCAATATACGCCTGGGAACCATGCACGTATTACCAGCGTTGAAACTCAGGCCGAAGGCGACGGCATCGGCCGCACGCTGAATGTCCGCACCGGGCAGAACGATGGCGGCATCGGCTCCAGAGAGTTCCATCACAGTAGCCGTCGGCCGACTGGTCGCAATCAGGGCGGCAATAGCCCGGCCCGTTCGCTGCGATCCGGTGATGATGACCTTATCCACGCCCGCGCCAATCACCTGCTGCACTCCCTTAATCGCTTCCGGGATAACCTCAAAGAGATGATCCGGCACACCGGCCGATGTAAATGCCTTTTGCAGAAACAACGCTGCCCGGCTGCCTCCGCAACCCGGTTTTAAAATGACCCCGTTTCCCGCCACCAGTGCATGAAGCACCTGCACTCCCGGAAGAAAAAGAGGGTAATTACCCGGCCCTACGATAAAGATCACGCCCAGCGGGCGCCGCTCGGTGATGATTTGCAATCCCCATTGGCGCAGCGATGTAGAGGCAAGAATCCGTTTTGCGTTTCGCTCAAGAAATTTCGCGGCATCGGCCAGTGGAATAATCTCGGATGCGAGTGTCTCACCGGCACATCGGTGCGGTAAATGGGAACATGCAGCAATGAATTCATCCGCTGATTCAATGAGTTGATATCGAAATCGCCGGACGCAATCCAGCCGATGCGGCAGCGGCGCATGCCCCCACGCGACAGATGCCCGCCGAACGGAGTCAATCTGCAAATGGACTGTATCATCATTTTCTATGGCGGAAAGTTCAGGGGATGGCGGCATGGACCAACTCCGCTTAAGCCGGGATCGCCACAGGAGCTCGACTTTCGAGAGTCGGTCTCGCCTGAGTGCGTGCCATGGCAGCCTGAAGTTCTGTCCAGCGTTCACCATAACCGAAATCCTCGAGCAACAGGCGACTGCTGATGCGGGCGGATTCAAAGATGACCGGAAGACCGCTGCCGGGATGAGTACCGCCGCCGACCAGATAAACTCCCGCGAGTTCATCAAAACGGTTACGCGGACGCAGGTGAAGCATTTGACGAAAATCATGCGTCAGATTGAACGTTGCACCGCGATAGACGCTGTAGTCGATGTTCCAATCAACGGGTGTGATCATTTTTTCAAATCGAATTCGTTCTTTCAGATCGGTAATTCCGAGCCGTTGAATCTGTTTCAGAAGAATCTCCCGGAAGCGCGGGGCCTCCCGCGACCAGTCGATATTCGGATGCTGATGTGAAACCGGTGCCAGCGCATAAAGTGTGCTGCATCCCCGTGGCGCCAGGCTCGGATCAGTGACGCAGGCGTTTTGCACGTAAAAACTGGGATTGGATGAAAGAACGTGACGGGAATCGATATCTGCGAGGTTATCGCGATAATTCTCTACCAGAAAAATATTGTGATGCGCCAGTGGAGGCGCCGCACCGTCAAGGCCCAGATAAAGCATGAAAGTCGAGCACGAATACCGGGCCTTGGCGATTTTCCGGTCCGTCCACCGCCGACGCAGATTATCCGGCACCAGGTGCGTCATCGCTTGGGCGAAATCTGCATTGATCACCACCGCGTCAGCCCGAATAAGGCGACCGCCCACGCGAACAGCGCTGGTTCGCCCATCGGTAAATTCAATCTGATCGACTCCCTGCCCCATGAGAAATTCGACCCCCATTTCAGCCGCCAGTTCAGCCATTTTCTGCATGATGGCGTGGCAACCTCCATACGGGTGGAAAACGCCGTGCTCGTATTCCAGAAAGGAGAGAATGGAAAACAGGCCGGGACATCGAAACGGTGACATCCCCAGATATTTAGACTGAAAACTGAATGCCAGCCGCACGCGCGGATCATGAAAATAGCGCCTGAGTTCGCGGTCGAGTGAATTCCAGGGCCGCAGCAAAGGGGCCATCCGCAGCATCTCGGGCGTCAGGGCATCACGCCAGGAATTGAACGGTTTTTGCAGCGTAGGCGTAAAGGCTGCGAGCTTACGCCGATTGTCCGCCAAATAGGCCTCCAGATGCTCGGCATCCCGCGGGGATATCCGGGCGATCGCCTGTTTCATTCGTTCCACGTTGGGTGTGGCTGAAATTTCACCGCCATTTTCAAAGACAATCCGATATTGCGGATCAAGCCGCTCCATCGGCACTTCCGTCATGAGATCATATCCGGCAGCGGAAAATATCTGCTCCAATACCTGCGGATAAAGGAAGAATGTCGGCCCGACATCAAACTTGAATCCGTCAGCGCGTATCTGCCCCGTTCGACCTCCGACACCATTCCGCTTCTCGATTACCGTTACTTCCAAACCGGCTTTTCGCAAGAGCATGGCAGACGCCAAACCACCCGGCCCAGCACCCACTATGACAACTCGCTTCGGTCTGTCCATTACCAAAACCTCCACGGTGCACCGCCCATTATAGGCGAGTGCCGGGGATGAGTGGAAAAAACGCGCGGCAAACGACGGAAATTTGTCTTTTTTCGCCATTTTTCAATACAGACTGAATCGCGTGGCCATAACCGGCATGGCGATGGCGTGTCCCGGTTGCCGGGGTGGCCTGATTCATAAACAGATGCGCATGGAGCGTGTCGCTTCGGCATCAGCCGGGGAGACAGGCCAGATGCCTCACCCCGATCTCTTCATCCGTCAGATAGCATCCCGGGTCAAAGCCAAGCCAATCTCCAGTAGCAGCCTCCGCACGAGTTCGTAGATTCCCGTTGCAGACGTCCAGGAAGCGGCAGTGTTGGCATCGATCCGGCAGATAACCGCGCCGGTTGCGCAGGATGGCCAACCGTTCATCGCGAGCGGATGACCATATAGAGCTGAACGCCTCCTCACGAACATTTCCACACGAGTAATGCCATGAGAATTGGTCATAATGGACATTCCCGACCGGATCGATGGCGGCGATGTTGCAGCCTGAGCGATTACCTCCGGTTCCAGCCAGCCGCTCGTGCACGCTTGCCGCCCGCTGCGGATCGGTCTGCTCCATTTGGAGGAGCAGGTAAGCGGCATCGGCATGGTTATCGACCGTTAAGATTTCCAGTGGATGACCGGCTGCATGAAACTCCCGGCATTTGGCAAAAATTTTGTCAACCATCCGCCGGGTTTGCTCCGGTGTCAGATCAACGCGTTGCATTCCCTCTCCCCGCCCGGAGTATGCGAGATGATAAACGCACAGGCGGTTGACGCGGTGTTGGGCGCAGATATCAAAAATACTGTCGATATCATCGATGTTCAGCGCGTGGGCAGTGAACCGCACACCCACTTTGATGCCGCGCTGAACACAACGATCTATTGCGGCCAAACTTCGCTCAAATGCTTTCCTGGCGCCGCGAAGTTTATCATGCGTGGCGGCGGTGCCGTCAAGGCTCAAGCCGATATATTTAAGGCCGACGTTGGCCAGTTCATCCGCCATGGAATCGTCGATCAAGGTACCGTTGGTTGAAAGTGTGCACGCCAAACCACGATATCGTGCGTACCGTATCAGCGGAATAATATCTGGACGCATCAGCGGTTCGCCTCCGCTCATGAGTACGGCTGGCACCCTGAACCTCGCCAGATCATCAATCACGTCCAAGGCCTCGGAGTGGCACAATTCGCCGGGGGCGGGCTCGGCCGTGGCAGTGGCATAGCAGTGAACGCATTTCAGGTTGCAGGCTTTGGTCAGTGCCCAGACGACCACCGGCCGGGGTACCGCCTGCGATTCGCCATCAGGTTTACGGTGTCCGTAGCGAAGCTTTTCGTTACCCGCCTGCACATCACATAATAAATTTGAAACACTCAGCATAATGACGTAACCTCCTTTGTCTGATTGGTTAATCCATATATACAATCCGGCTCGGCAGCAAGAGGATCCCCCGTAACGCCGAACGCCCGTGCCCGGCTGCCACCGCAGACATCTCGATAGTTGCATTGTCCACACTTGCCGCGCAGTTTATCGGGATTGCGCAGCGATTGGAATAACTCGCTGTTCTGATAGACATCAATGATGGAATTGCGTGGAAAGATGCCGCATTCAACAGGAAGAAAACCGCTGGGAAAAATCTCCCCGATGTGGCTTACAAACATGACTCCGCGACCGTCGTTGGTCCCGATAAGATTACCCGGCAGGTCCCGGGCACCGGCAGAGGACTGCTTGGCCATCTGCTGCAGAAGAAATCGTCTGTAGTGCGGCGCTTCGGTGGTTTTGATGGGAAACGGCCCATTTCGGCTCAGCTGAAACAGAATCGCAAATATCTCTTCAGTCTCCTGCGCCGAAACCCTGGGCATGTTTGACGCCCGCCCCGTCGGCACAAGAAAAAACACCGACCAAAGCACGGGAGCGTAGTCCGTAAGCAATTGATGAATTGATTCCAACTGATGCGCGTTGGACGCCGTCACGGTAGTATTAACCTGAAACGGCAGTCCGCATTCCCGCGCCCAACGCATGATATCAACGGTGCGGGCAAAACTGCCCGGCACACCCCGGAATTGATCGTGCGTCAATGCGTCGGCAGCATCCAGACTGATAGCGAGGCGATGCAAACCTGATGCTTTAAGTTGTTCGACAACCTGCGGATTGATCAGCCGTGTGGCCGCCGGAGTGAGAGCGATGCGTATCCCCTGCGCAACGGCGAAATGGATCAGCTCAAAAATGTCCGGTCGCTTGATGGGATCGCCGCCAGTAAGCACGATCATGGGAGGCTTGGGAAATTTGGCGGCCTCAATGACCAATTCTCTGGATTTTTCGGCCGTGAGTTCCCGCGGGTCCCGATGCGGCTGCGCAACGGCCCGACAATGGCGGCAGCGCAGATTGCACGCACGGGTGATCTCATAAAAAAGAATCAGAGGCGAGTGTGCAAAGTCTTCGCCGTTATAAGACAAATTCCCAGTTCGCGGTACCGCCGTATAGGACATGGAAACCTCCTTAATGACACGAAACAGCATAGAAATCGAACACTCTTCGCACAATGCACTTTGCTGCGAATTAGTGATTTTCCCTATATCAATTCGGTGTGTCGGCTTCGCAGAGCAGGTGCTGAAGCTTCGATATGCTGTATGGCGTGGACGGGCATCAGGGAGCAGATGTTGAATTTACCGCAGAGCTCGGTACACTTACACCGTCGGGCAAAGTGAATTTATGGTCGCACACTTAAAGCTGCGATTTTTTCAGGAGTGTATCGTATGGTTAAACGTTATTCGGCTGAACGGAAAGCATTGGCGGTGGCTCTTACAATGGCTGGATTGCTGACGGCCGGGTCACTGGCACTGGCCCACACGGACACGCGTCACGCCAGTATCAGTGAAGCCAAATGGAAGGCGCCCAAACGGGCCGACAAAATTAAAAACCCCACGAAGATGACGGCTGCCAACATCGCTGCAGGAAAAGCCATTTTCAATACCAACTGTGTCATGTGTCATGGCGTGCACGGCAACGGCAATGGCACCGCGGGGGCGTTCTTGAGCGTCAAACCCGCAGACTTCCGTAAAGCATCATTCTGGAAACAGGGTGAAGGCGCAATATTCTGGAAGCTCAGCAATGGCAAATCTCCGATGCCGGCATTTCGCGATAAGCTCAGCCGCCATAAGCGGTGGCAGGTGATCGACTACATGGCGTCGGCGTTTAAACCTAAATCCTGATGTAAACCGACGGTCGAAGACTTTATTGGTGCGTTCGGGTTATGCATCGAAAAGATTGTAAATTTGAGGTGGGCCCGTTTGTTCGGGCTCGCCTTTTTTCGTTTCTCCGATTCGCCGCAGTAACAATGGGTCGGCATCAGACGAAAGTTTCTCGCACCTGTGGAATAAGTAAATTCCCTACGACAAATTACGGAACATTTCCGAGGCGAATTTCCATGCGGTGTGGGATACTTCCCCTGAGCTTTAGTCCATCACCCGCAGCCAACGTGACTGTGGGCGCTTGATGTGAGCTGCTTGGCCGATGGACGGCGGGTAGCTACTTCTTGAGGAGGTTCAAGCCGTGAAGTTTCAACCAACAGGTCGAACCATGACCGCGCGGGACTGCCGGAGGCGGCTGGCGGCAATGGCATTTGCAATGGGGTTGGCCACCGCACCCGCCACTTGGGTATACGCCCAAGGCTCGAACGGTGTTCAGAATTCTCAAAGCTATCAGCAACTGAATAAGAAATATCAGAAGCTGGAATCCCAGATGCAACAGATGGCCAAGGCCATGCGTGCCATGCAGCAGGAACAGTTAAAGCTGAAGAAAAAACTCAAAGCGGAGACGTCGAAATCATCGCCCGCCGATTTTGCCGCCGAGCAGAAGCGGATTCACGAGCGTATCCGGCGTCTGATTCGTCGTATGAACCGGGAATCCGGTCGCATCGACGCGCTGGAATCCAAGAATGTCCACGTACTGATCGCCGGCGACATCAACACGCAGTTCATCAATCGTGGCGGATCAGACTCCACATTCTACGCGGATGCCAGCCCGATGATACAGGTGCGGGTGGATAAACGCATGTTTGCCAATGTCGCGTTTGATTTTTATACCCAAAGCGGTCAGGCGGGCGGATCCGAGGCGGATATCGGAGCCGCCAATATTAATTATCTGCTTAATGATTACATGACCCTTGGTGCCGGACTTATCACCAGTCCCATCGGCGGCATTGTGGGAAATTACAACACGGCGCCGTGGAATCGCTGGCTGGTGGATGGTTCACTGCAGGACAATCTGCTGCCGCCCAACGAACTCGGCGCCTGGACGCGAGGCGGAATTCCCGCTCCCGATGATCTCGGGTATTTCACCTACTTCCTGTTTGTTTCTCAGGGACCGGAGCTTATTTCAACGGGAAACAACACCGCCGCTCTCAACTTCGGCAACTGGAATCCATCTGCTCAGAATGGCAAATCAATCGGCGGCCGAGTCAGCTACCTGCCGGTTCCAAACCTCGAGGTGGGTTACTCTTTCGATTATTCAGAACCCAGCCCCAGCGGGGCATACAGCATCGCCTCATCCGATATTCAGGCGGTGGATATGAATTTCTACTATTTGAACCGGCACATCGGCGGCCTTTTCCGATTCCGAGCCGGGTGGACGTGGGATCAGATCACGCAATCCTATCTGAATTCGCCGACAGAACCGCTGCTGGGGAATATGTCCAACGGCGGTCAGATTGAAGCGGCGTATCAGCCGATTCTTTCCGGGATCAAGTATGTCAAGCATATCATGGGAGTTCTTCGGTATGACCAGATATACGGCCCGGCGGGCTCGGCGTTCCCGGCCGCTGATTTTGAACAGCGTTGGAGTGTGGGCTTAGATTACTGGATACATTCCAACGAAGTGCTCAAGTTTGAATATGAATTTGACAACTTATCCAACAACCAGCGTGGCAATGATGCATTGCTGCTGCAATGGGCTGTTGGTATTTAATGATGAGGTGCTCCATGAATACACGAATTACCCTGAAATCGTTCATTCGCACCGCAGCCATCGTGGCGATTGCCACCGCAACATTCGGAGTTGCCGGCTGCGCCAGCCATCCGGCCGGGAAGACGGTAACGGCGAAAAAGCCCACTTCGCTGCCTTGGCCGCTCGTGATTCACGACCCGGCAAAACATCAGACCGGTGCCGAATTGTGGGCAGAAAATTGCATGCGATGCCATGAATTGCGATCCCCGGCACAATACAAGCCGGGCGAATGGGCTGTCATTATTGACTACATGCGGCTCAAGGCAGGTTTGACCGGCGAGCAGGCGCGAAAGATTGAGAATTTTCTGAAAGAATCTTCGCAGGGGAGTTGACGAAGCTCAAGCCGCCTGCCTGAAACACTACGACTCGACCATGCCGCGATTACCCACGCGGCGTGGTCTTTATTTATTTTGAACGTAGCGGCTCTATTCGATTTGGCGCGGCGGAAAAATCTGACCGAATCTCTCCTGAAAGCCAAGGGCGTAACGCCATGGAGCTGCAACACATCGTTTGCCATTTCAGCGTGGCGAAGTCGTGTTTGACGCTTTTCGGTACATTGACAAAATCCCCTCATCCGGGGAGCATTACAGTCCAACAGCGACGACCTGTTGAAGCAGACGGCTTTCGGTTAGGCTCGCCTGCGCAATTTGCGAACGTATCAATGTTTGACTGTATCACCACACTTCAAGAAGGGATCAACTGATATGAAAACTCCCCGCAAACAAAGTCTCAATCGGCGAGATATCCTTCAAATGGCAGCCGTCACAGCCGTGGCTGCCGGCGTTACTGAGAAATCAAAAGCCGTCGCAAAAAATGTGTCGAACCACTCCAACCATTTTATTCGGGTGGAGGATTTGAACCTCCGACTGATGGAACAGGCGTGGGGGCAGCCTCATAAAAATCTAAATGTCGTCGGCGGCCCCCTGCAAGTCCGTCAACTACGCTTTAAGCACGGAATCGGGACATTCGCCCCAAGCTATTTTCAGATTGATCTTTTCGGCAGTGCCAAGCGCTTCACCACACTCTGCGGCGTTAACTTCCGAGCTCGTGGTGGTCAAGTTCGTTTTGAGGTTGTCGTCGATGGTAAACGGGTTGCGCAGTCTCCGATCATGGGGCCTTGGACAAAGGTGCATCGCCTCGAGGCGGATCTCCGTGGTGCAAAAACGATGCTGCTGATTGTGGAGCCCGACGGCGGAAACAGCTATAACGACCATGCCAACTGGATTGATCCCGTCATTGAATTGGCTTCCGATGCGCGTCGAATGCCGGTCGCCACTCCCATTAAACTAGATCGGTCGTATCCGGAAATAGCCAGCGGAGATCCCAAGGAGCCTGAGTTTCATGGCCCCCGTGTTGTCGGTTGCAGTCCCGGTAAGGATTTTCTCTTCGCCGTTCCTCATACCGGAATCAAACCGGTCACCATCAGCGCCACCGGTTTACCGGATGGATTAAGCACCGACCATCGAGGTTTTATTACCGGTCGGGTAAACACTCCCGGCAAATACGAAATACGATTGAAGGCCGTCAATCAATATGGTTCCGCCCGGAGAAAGCTCAAAATTCTTTGCGGCGAACACATGCTTGCCCGTACTCCGGCGATGGGTTGGAACTCATGGAATGCGTACGCGATGAAAAATTCATCGAAACTCACCATGGCGGCTGCCGATGCCATGGTCTCCAGCGGTTTGGCTGCCAAAGGGTTCATGTATATCAACATCGATGATGGCTGGCAGAATGGACGTAAGCCGGATGGAACCATCCGCACCACCAACAAATTTCCGGATATGGAAAAACTTATTGATCATGTCCACTCGCGAGGCCTTCGATTCGGTCTTTATTCCTCACCCGGGCCCCGGACCTGTGGCGGCCACACAGGCAGTTTCGGACACGTAAAACAGGATGCGGATACCTATGCCAAATGGGGCGTCGATTATCTGAAGTATGACTGGTGCAGTTACAGCGGGAAAGTACCACCGCACCCGGATCTGGAACAATTTATTAAGCCCTACCATGAAATGGGCGAGGCTCTCCGGGCGTCGAGTCGGGATATCTATTTCAGCTTGTGTCAATATGGCATGGGGCATGTGTGGACGTGGGGGGGGTATGCCCCCGTCTACGGCAACAGTTACCGTATCAGCGGTGATATCAACGATTCCTGGCGGGCGATGACCAATAACGGCTTTCGCTCGGATGGGTCGTTGTTTCCATTTGCGGCTCCAGGTCATTGGAATGATCCGGATATGCTGGTCGTCGGTATCGGCTCATTTGAAGACGGACCGCTCCATCCCACCAAGCTCACACCCAATGAACAGCTCACCCACATCACGCTTTGGTGCATGCTTGCGGCACCACTGCTGCTCGGGTGCGATTTGACGCGACTGGATAAATTCACCACCGATCTCATGACCAATACGGAAGTGCTCGCCGTCAATCAGGACGAGCTTGGCAAACAGGCCCAACAGGTTTACTCCGACGGTGCCATTCAGGTCTGGGCTCGTCCGCTTTTTGACGATACCGTTGCAGTTGCGATCTTTAATCTCGGAGTTATTGAACGCGAAGCGCGTATTCCTTCATGGAGTATGTTGCGCCCCGTCGTTCCGCCGGGCATTAAACCTCCGCTGGGGAGTCAACGGGTTCGCGATCTATGGCGGCGCAAAGATTTGGGCAAACACACCCATTTTTCCGCCTCTATTCAACCGCACGGCGCCATGATGCTGAAAATTGGTACCCCCAAGCTTGGTCTCGATGACTGACATCTGCAGCATCTCTCATCTTCCGGCAGGGTTGTTGCGGCTTACCTCGAACGATGCGGCGGGGCGGGGGATCGCTCAGTTTCTGTCGGCGTCGGGCCATGGTAGGCGCCGGAGTCACAAACAATGATGCTCGACGCGAGAACCGCCTGCGCCCGATTACTGAAGGAATGGATCGTGCCGGGCGATCCACCTCGGATTCCATCCGCTGAGAATGACTTCTGGAGTCAAATTCCGTCCATGGAGCGGGGCGCCGCGATGGACCTGCTTTCCGGCATTTTACGCCGCCGAATTACGCTCGACACTGTTATCAATGCGGTCAGCCATCGACCATCGGATCAACTCGATCCGGTAGTGCGAGCCATCCTGTGGGTGGGTATTTATCAACTTCTTTTTTCTGATCATATTGCGGATTATGCCGCAATTGACTCGTCGGTGCGGCTGGCCGCCAAACTCAATCGCAATCGCGCCGGGGGATTTATTAATGCGGTTCTTCGCTCGATCCAACGCCTCAAACCGACCGGGATTCAGAATGGAAAACCTTCGGCTCGCTCCTGTCCGATGGATCGACATCGCTGGCTGACTTTTAATCGCGATATCTTCCCGTCACCTCTTGCGAACAAAATATCCTATTGGGCCCATGCGACAAGTATCCCTGAGGAATTGGTAAAAGCGTCATTCAGTGCGCTCGGCGATAAGGCCGTGACATTTTTTATTGATGCCAATGTTCGACCTCCTGTCATCTGTCGTCTGGATCGACCCTTTGTACCCGAAGATTCTGCGCGACTGCAGCCGCACGCCGACAGAGGTTGGGCATTGGTCGTTGGCGGTGTAAATGGGGAAATCATCGCCGCCATTGAAAGAGGAGATATATCACCGCAGGATCCTACAGCCGGTGTGGCTGCCGCCTGGATGATCGACGCGATGAAAGCTGCTGACAGCGGAGGCCAAGCGTGCGGTGAAGTTCTCGATCTTTGTGCCGGTCGGGGGACAAAAACTGTTCAAATGGCGATGGCGGCATTGCGTGTTACCGCGACCGATATCGACGGGGAAAAACTACAACTGCTTGCAAAACGTGAAGCAAATATCCGTACGGGGCGAATCCACATCTTGCCCACCTTACCCTTAGCCATCAATCCGCCTGTTTTTGCCGGGGTGCTTGTCGACGTCCCCTGCTCAAATACCGGTGTGCTTGCGCGACGCCCGGAAGTCCGCTGGCGGATCATGAGTTTGGATATTCCATCTTTACGCAACACGCAGATGAAATTGCTTCGCCGAGGCGCCGAGCTGGCTCGGGAAATTCTTATCTACAGCACCTGCAGCGTCTTACCGGATGAGAACCAAAATTTGATAAGATTATTTCTGGCCGGTGATCAGGGAAAACCGTGGGAATTGGTTCGTGAAGTATGCACACTTCCGATGACCGAACCGCAGAGCTGGCACGACGGAGGTTATGCTGCTTTACTCAAGCGGCGGGCATGATCCCGGAGTGTTGTCCAGATCATTTTATAAACGCCACGCCCCTCAGACTGAGGTTTTTACCCCATTCTGCGAACTTTTGCTCCGGGGCTTGCCGGTTACCGACGCCGGCTGCACTTTATTAACGGCACCTTTTTTCACCATCCCCGCACCCCGATTCAGTGCGTCGAGCTTGGGACCGAATTCTTTGGCCGAGCGGGACTTCGCACTCTTTTTGTGGTAGGCGTAACCGACGATGAGCGGCATCGCGAGCGTCGCTTCCGCATAGACCATCTGCTCGTCCACAATATCCACCTTGCCCCAACTGCTTGCCTCCCGCAACGTGGAACTCGAAAGGGCACCATCGCGAACGTCGGCTACCGTAATCTGAATCGCATACTTATGCATGGGGGCTTCTTCGCCGAGAATTTCCGCAGCGACGACAATGTCCTGCGTGAAGTTTTTCGGCACTCCGCCGCCGATCATAAAGATACCCGTCTCGCGGTTCATAACCTTGATCTGCGTCAGTTCACGAAAATCCTTGACAGAATCGATACTCACATGCGCGTGCGGCGAGTTGAGTTGATGCACCACAAGCCCAAAACCGGCGGAACAATCTGAAAACGCCGGACAGAAAATCGGCACGCCCTTTTCATGGGCGGAGAGAATGATGCTGTCGCGATTTTTGGCATTCTTAACCAGATACTGCCCCATGGCGGAAATAAATTCCCGACTGCTGTACGGCCCCGGTGCCATGGAATCCGCGATGATTCGCGTGGTATCATCGCAGATGCGCAGTTCATCTTCATCGATGAACGTATCGTAAATACGGTCAATATGCAGATCACGAAGTATCGTGTCATCCACATACGGCGAGCCGATGTAATGCCGGAAACCGAGTGCCTCAAAAAAATCCTGATCCACCATATTCGCCCCGGTGGACACGATCGCATCGACCATGTTATTTCGCACCATATCGACGATCACCTTTTTGAGCCCCGCGGATATCAGTGATCCCGCAAGCGTCAGGATGACCGCACACGATTTATCACGGAGCATGCGATCGTAAATATCGGCGGCTCGATGCAGATCGCGGGAAGAAAATGCCATGTGCTCCATGGATTCCACCAGCGGCACAATCCCTTCAAGCTTCGTTAAGTCAATGTGTTTAATCGTTTTGTTCAGCAGGTCTTTACGGGTTAATTTCGGCATAACAGTTCTCCAGCAGAGCGAGGCCACACTTACTTCACCGGCACTTACGTTGGCCAAGTGGCAATCTCTTTATCTGCACCTAGAGTTTACATACAAATTGTGAAGTTTGCATGAGTTTCGATCTGCGGGGAATGATGACCGATTCTGTAGCCTTTGTGTTTCGGATTTCGGTCACAAGGCAGGCCGATGGTTCGGTCCCAAGATGCGCTCCATGTCCATATCACCGACCTATAGACTCGTTCGCGATCAGCATGCCCGCAGGCGACTTAATGTTGTTCGGGTTTTGCGCTCACCGACAGACGCGAAATGGTCTCCGCAGCGGTCCGAATCTGATTCGGGGTTCCCACCATCATGTAAACTTCAGTACGGAACGTTTCGTATACACCCGGCGGCGTTTGTGTTCGATTCAACATGCCGCGAAAAAACATAAAGAAGCCCAGCTTCCACATACTCTTGATTCGGTGGGGGATCGAAGTCGCCAGAACTCGTGTGAGGCGCAGATCCGCGTACACCTGTTTCCCGTCATTTGTCCTTCCGACAATCACGTCAGTGTTAATAATGGAATTGGGTCTGAACAAACCCAAAGCCGGTCCTTTGTTGGGATGGTTTGAATGACTGATGATGATCAGCGGCCAAAAAGGTGCATGGGGCCCATAGACCGAATGCCGTACGCTTTTGCTGCGATGAATATCCCACTTCCCAGTCTTTCTCACAAAATAAACCCAACGTGGACTCCAGATCGCCGTATCACCTCGCAGCGACCAGACAACGAGCCCTCTGGAAATGTCATACGGCTCGGCAGGATAAATTCCGGTCGGATATTTAACCGGGATATTTGTTAATGCATTCTGCGGTCTGAAAACAGGCGTGCCGGGGCCGAACTGTCGAAAGCAATACCCCGGCTTGCGAATGAAACGATATTCAAAGTAGTGTTTGATGCAGGGAATGGTGATTCCGTCCCTTCCGTCCATGTTCCGGTAATAGCCGTAATAATCAAACTCACTGGTGATTTTTCTCGCTTGCCGAATCGGCGCGAGCCGGGGATTGGTAAAGTTATATTTATTATCTCCCCACCATAAGCTGCACTTGTGGGCGGGGATGATCAGAAGGCCGGGTTTGGTAATGATCTGACATTGTGTGCCATCCCAGTCTCTAAAACCGGCCTGCGTTGGGTTGTATTCACCTGTGTGCAGAAAATCACGCAGCGCGGATTGCCCTCCCCGTCCGTAGCGCCTACTGGCAGGGCCCATCAGATTTCCGATGCCGGGAATCACAAATTTATTGATATAGCCGCCGCCGAGATCCGAAATACCCATGACGACATTGCCTGATCTCAACGTTTGCGTGGTGATAGCTGGATTACTCGGTGCAGCGATGCAGAATGAATGTGCTTGCAACGGCCTTAAGCACACGGGCAACAGGGATACTGCTACAGCAGAGATAATGGTCGCGGATCGCATCCATGGCTCCTTGATTTAACTACGACGCGGTAAAATAAGGAGATACGCCGGTGCGGTCCGAAGGTCAAAGACCGAGCCGGAGTCTCCAGTGTCACCCGATCCACGTTCGTTACCTCAATAGTTGCGGCTGTATACGCAAGTGTTATCCGCGTGCTTTGCACGGCAATACACCACTACCTTGCAAATGACATCATGATGGTTCATTCCCATCCATTCATCAAATCCTTAAAGCGACCAGGAAGGTCTCGGAATTCATGGATCCTATTATCTTTACCTTTTGCAATCCGGTCCATCATCTTTATATATTCTTCATGGGTAATGCCATATACAAAGAAGAGTTCATGTTCAGACACTATAGGAGTGTCTTTTAAATCCTCGTCGTTGGATAATTCATCAAAAAACTCTTGGGATATCTTTTCCTGATCAGGGACTTCATCATTGTTGTCTTCCTGGTGCTGGGGATCGCGATTGTCTCTTACCATCATATACTCCCGTAAACAAACAAAAAATGAATCACTGTGGCATTTGCACCCACACAATCTCAAATGTGCGGCATTCATAATGTACCGGGGGTGATACTGTGTCCCGATACCCGACTAACAAGCCTTATTTTATCATTAATTCAAGATTTTGTCAAGGGGTGCAAAGGATGGGGCTGCGGTCAAATGTTGTAGATCGAGAAAATCAAGCCCACGGCTGGCGCAAGGGCGTTAAATTCAGGCCTGGTGCAGATGCGTCGGGACCTCCGCTCCACGAGCGCTACGAAAGCCGGGGCTTTCTCGGTGAGGCGCAGAACGGGAAGCTGGTGGAGGTAGAAAAGGTTGAGGGTGGCGGAGGCCTGTTCGTGCCCTCCATCACGCCGCTCCGGCGTTGGTGTCTTTGATACGCGGTGTCGGCTTCTGGCCCACCAACTCAGGGTTGGTGGGCTTGATATCATCATGGCTCCGCCCGACGGGCGATGCTGAGGGCTTTTTCACCGGTAGAGTCAGCACGAGAGCCGTCCACGTTGGGAATACCGCCACGCCCGGAATCAGCTCTGCCGCAAATCCAAGGGCGATCTGCCACCTGAAGCCTACGATCAGCACCAGAGCAAGAGCAGCAATGGTGTCTGCAAGATCATCGAGAGGGTCGATTCCGCCAATCACGCCACCCGAAAATAATCGTAGCCCGTCGATGATAACTGCAAAGATGAGAGCCGCTATTTTTCGGCGCCTGCTGATGCCGTTCTCGTACAACGAATGCAAAAATGGGTTAAGCAACGCGCACCTCCCGAATATCTGGCCGACCCCCGGCTTTGGCGCGGACCGAGGTCCACCGGAACCTTATCTCGGCCAGATTCATGATAACAGCGTCCAATTCTAAACAAAGCCCTTCCAAAGAAGCCGTGGACTGACAACCCCGGATGTTATAAGCCTTGGCGGTCTTGTTTCCTGTGGCCAAGTGAACGCGGCGGTGGGGAGGTACTACGGGCACGACGACCCGTGCCGTTTCCATGGGGCACCTGAACGAAAAATCGGCTTTTGGGGTTTCCGCTGAAGGCTGGAGTTTGAAGACTGATTTCGAGGCCGGTGATGTGCCGCATTCTGCGCTATAACTCAAAGGCCGGAGTGGGATTCGAACCCACGACAAACGGATTTGCAATCCGCCCCCTTAGTCCACTCGGGCATCCGGCCTTCTTGGCAGACATCCTATGGCCGAGAGGCTTATTACTCAAGGTCAGATTCGCAACGGTGATGCGTCCGCTGCGGTTGACGACGAAGCTCCTACGGCAGCGTGGTGGAGCCCATCAGATAGCGGTCGCATTCACGCGCCGCTCCACGCCCCTCATTGATCGCCCAGACCACGAGGCTCTGCCCACGACGACAATCGCCGGCCGCGAATACCCCTTCAACCGAGGTCGCAAACTTTCCATATTCAGCTGCAAAGTTACTGCGCTGATCGGTTTTCAGCCCGAGTTCTTTGACCAGCGTGTCCTCCGGTCCAAGGAAGCCCATGGCCAGCAGCACCAGATCCGCCGGCCATTCTTCCTCACTGCCCGGAATTTCCGACATGCTCACCTTGCCGTTATTATTGCTCCAATTGACACGCACGGTCTTGATCGCGCGGACCGCACCGTTTTCATCGCCGATGAATTCCTTGGTCAGGATGGTAAATTGCCGCGGATCGGCTCCAAACTTCGTCCGCACTTCCTCATGCCCGTAATCAACGCGGTAGATTCGCGGCCACTGCGGCCAGGGATTATCCGATGCGCGAGTCGCCGGGGGCTGCGCGAGAAGTTCAAAATTCACCAAACTCTTGCATCCATGCCGCATTGATGTGCCGATGCAGTCATTGCCCGTATCACCTCCACCGATGACGACAACGTGTTTGTCGGTCGCGCTGATAAAATTCCTGTCACGATGTTCGGAATCCAACAGACTTTTAGTATTGGCGTGGAGAAATTCCATGGCAAAATGAATGCCTGAAAGTCCGCGGCCCGGCACCGGCAGATCGCGTGGCTTGGTTGCACCGCAGGCCAGCACAATCGCGTCAAATTTATGCAGCAGATCATGGATGCTGATATCCTGACCCACATGGACACCGGTGATGAATTCCACGCCTTCCTGCTCCATGATGGCAAGTCGCCGCTGGACAACTGCTTTTTTGTCCAGCTTCATATTTGGAATTCCGTACATCAGCAGTCCGCCGATGCGATCTGCCCTTTCATAGACGGTTACTTTATGACCCGCTTTGTTAAGCTGATCGGCGGCGGCGAGACCCGCAGGGCCCGACCCGATCACCGCGACGGTTTTACCCGTGCGGTGCTGCGGGGGATGCGGTTTTACCCAGCCATTTTTCCACGCGTGTTCAATAATTTCCTGTTCGATATTTTTAATCGTAACGGGTGGTTCGTTAATGCCCAATACGCATGAACCTTCGCACGGGGCGGGGCATACCCGGCCGGTGAATTCCGGAAAGTTGTTGGTCCGCCAGAGTCGATCAATGGCATCCCGCCACTGATCTTTGTAGATCAGATCATTCCATTCCGGTATGAGATTATTGATCGGACAGGCACTGTTACAGAACGGTACACCGCAATCCATGCAGCGTGCACCCTGCTGGCGGAGCTTGTCGCCCGGCAGATGCTCATGAAATTCTCGCCAATCCAACACGCGCAGTCGCGCCGACCGGTTAGGCGCCGCTTCCCGCGTGTGTTCCATAAATCCAGTGGGTTTACCCATGTTGAACTTCCTCGACAACATTATTTTCGGCCGCTTCCCGGGCCATCTGCTGCAGCGCCCGGCGATAATCAATCGGCATCACCTTCCGGAAAGATGCCAGTTGGGCCGACCAGTCTTTCAGTATCCGTTCCGCAACCGCACTGCCGGTGTGGCGACGGTGTTCTTCAATCAGCGTTTTGAGTTCGGCGACATCGGACGGCTCCGCCACCGGCTCTAGCTCCACCATGGCCAGATTGCATCTTGCCAGGAATTGATCCTCCGGATCGTACACATACGCAATGCCGCCGGACATACCCGCTGCGAAATTTCGCCCGGTCGGCCCGAGGATCACCGCTCGACCGCCGGTCATATATTCACAACCATGGTCGCCGATGCCTTCCACCACCGCCGATGCACCGGAGTTGCGGACACAGAATCGCTCACCGGCAACACCGCGGAAGTAGGCATATCCGCTGGTAGCACCGTAAAGCGCAACGTTACCGATGAGAATATTTTCCTCCGGCTTGAAGGTGCTGCGGGAGTCCGGGTACACGACAATCGTTCCGCCCGAGAGTCCCTTGCCGACATAATCATTGGCGTCGCCTTCCAATTCCAGTTTCACACCGCGTGCCAGCCATGCGCCGAGGCTCTGCCCGGCCGAACCGGAAAGTTTGATCTCAATGGTCGCATCCGGCAGTCCTTCGCCTCCATAGCGTTTGGATATTTCGTGGCTCAGAGTCGTGCCCACGGTGCGATGGGTGTTTTTGATCGTATAGGCCAGTTTCAATCGAGTGCCATGTTCAATCGCTTCATGGGCATCCTGCACAATCTGGTAATCCAGCGACTGCTCCAGACCATGATCCTGTTTGCGCACGCATCGCACCTCAACACTCTCATGCAATTTAATGGCGGGGGAGAGAATGGGTGTTAAATCCAATCCCTGGGCCTTCCAGTGTTTGATCGCGTCGCCCACTTCGATTCGATCCACACGGCCGATCATTTCATCCATGGTCCTGAAGCCCATGAATGCCATGATTTCCCGCACTTCTTCGGCGAGCAGGAACATGAAATTAACAACATATTCCGGCTTGCCTGCAAATTTTGCCCGCAGAACCGGGTCCTGCGTCGCGATGCCGACAGGACAGGTATTCAGATGGCAGACACGCATCATGATGCAGCCGAGCGTAACCAGCGGCACGGTCGCAAAGCCGAATTCTTCAGCTCCAAGCAGGGCGCCGATGACCACATCCCGACCGGTCTTCAACTGACCGTCCACCTGCACCACAATGCGGCTTCGCAGATCATTGAGAACCAGCGTCTGATGCGTTTCAGCCAAGCCGAGTTCCCACGGCGCACCGGCGTGCTTGATGCTAGTCAGCGGTGATGCCCCGGTGCCGCCGTCATGGCCCGCAATGACCACATGATCGGCATGGGCCTTCGATACGCCCGTCGCCACCGTTCCCACACCGACTTCTGAAACCAGCTTGACGCTGATTCTCGCGGAGGGGTTGGCGTTTTTAAGATCGTAGATAAGTTGTGCCAGATCCTCGATAGAATAAATATCATGATGCGGCGGGGGACTGATCAACTGCACGCCGGGCGTCGAATGCCGCAGCTTGCCGATGTAGCGATCCACCTTGTGGCCGGGCAACTGTCCGCCCTCGCCTGGCTTGGCCCCCTGCGCCATCTTGATCTGTAATTCATCGGCATTGGTCAGATAGTGACTCGTGACGCCGAAGCGTGCGCTCGCTACCTGTTTGATGGCCGATCGCCTCAGATCGCCGTTAGGATCGGGTTTGAAGCGTCGTGGGTCTTCGCCACCTTCGCCGGTATTGGATTTTCCGCCGATGCGATTCATCGCAATCGCCAGTGTCTCATGGGCTTCGGTGGAGATGGACCCGAGGCTCATGGCCCCCGTGGCGAATCGCTTGACGATTTCACTCGCCGGTTCCACTTCCGCCAGCATCACCGGCGCATCTGCCGGCTTGAGCTTAAATAAACCGCGCAGCGTGCACAGGCGACCGGACTGTTCGTTGATCAGCTTGGCGTAGCGGGCGTAAGCCTCCCGGCTGTTGGTGCGGGCGGCATCCTGCAGCGCGGCGATGGTATCGGGGTTCAGCAGATGTTGTTCGCCATTTTTACGCCACGCATACTGTCCGCCTTCCGGCAGCACGCTGAGTTTCACCGCATTGCGCTGCGACGGATAACCGATGTCGTGACGCCGCAGCGCCTCGGCCGCCAGCACGTCAAAATTCACCCCGTCAATCTTGGAAACGGTACCGGCAAAGCACTTGTCAATTACCTGCTTATTGAGGCCGATGGATTCAAATATCTGGGCCCCCTTGTAGCTCTGCAGGGTGGAGATGCCCATCTTGCTCATGACCTTCAGGATGCCTTTGCCGCAGGCCTTGATGTAATTCTTGATGATTTTTTCATCATCCAGCGACGGGTCGATATTTCCCTCCCGCCGCAGGTTCCACAATATTTCAAACGCCATGTACGGGTTAATCGCGTCGGCCCCATAGCCGATGAGCATGCAGTGATGATGCACTTCACGGGCTTCGCCGGTTTCCAGCACCATGCCCAGTCGCGTTCGCGTCTCGCTGCGAACCAGATGATGATGGACGGCTCCACAGGCAAGCAGCGCCGGAATGGCGACACGGTCGTCTCCCAGTTGCCGATCACTGAGCACAATGAGGCTGCACCCCTCGGCAATCGCCCGATCCGCCTCGACGCAGAGTCGGTCAATCGCCGCCGACATCCCCTTTTCACCATCGCGCCGATCAAAGGTCATATCGATAACCCGCGACTTCCAGCCGCGGTGATTGAGCTCTTTCATCTGTGCGAGGTGGCAGTTCGTCAAGATGGGCTGTGAAAGCAGCAGACGGTGTGCATTTTCCGCAGTCGGTTCCAGCAGATTACGCTCCGGACCGATGTAACATTCCAGGCTCATCACGATGGATTCTTTATCCGAATCCAGTGGCGGATTGGTCACCTGGGCAAAAGTCTGTTTGAAATAGTCGTACACCAGCCGCGGCTGGTCGCTCAGGCAGGCCAAGGCCGCATCGTTACCCATGGAGCCCAAGGCTTCGAGTCCAGCCGCTCCCATCGGCAGAATCAGCTTGTATACGTCCTCGGTGGTGTATCCCAGACACTGCGCCCGCGTCAGAAGCGTCTCAGGATCAAATTCTGCGACACTCTTTGGCTTGGACAAATCCTCAAGTGTGAGTTTCTGTTCCTGCAACCATTGGCCGTAGGAGTGCTCGGCTGCCAATGCAGCTTTGAGTTCAGAATCGTCGATGATCCGACCCTGCTCAAAGTCCACCAGAAACATCCGTCCCGGCTGCAATCGACCCTTTTTCGCCACATTGGCCGGATCAATTTCCAGCACGCCCACTTCGCTGGCCATGATGACCAGATCATCTTTGGTGACGTAATAACGGCTGGGCCTGAGACCGTTACGATCCAGCACGGCGCCGATGTAATGGCCGTCGGTAAATGCGACGGATGCCGGGCCGTCCCACGGCTCCATCATGCAGGAGTGAAATTCATAAAATGCCCGCCGGCGCGGGTCCATCGATTCGTGATTCTGCCACGCCTCGGGGATCATCATCATCACGGCGTGCGGCAGGCTGCGCCCGGTCTGCAGAAGCATTTCAAGACAGTTATCAAAATCGCCGGAATCTGAATTGCCCGGTTCGATCACCGGCTTGATGCGGTCAATATCCCTGCCGAAAATCCCGCTCTGGAACATCCCCTCACGGGCGTGCATCCAGTTTACGTTACCGCGGCGGGTGTTGATTTCACCGTTGTGCGCCATGAATCGCAGCGGCTGCGCCCGATCCCATGACGGAAACGTGTTGGTGCTGAAACGCGAATGCACCAGCGCAATATGGCTGATGTAGTCGGCATCACCCAGATCGGCTGCAAAATACTCCCGCACCTGCGGCGAAGTGAGCTGGCCTTTGTAAATAATCGTTTTGGTCGACAGGCTGCAAACGTAGAAATATTCCGCCTGCGGCAGGTCCGAACTGCGGATCTGATTGCCCGCGGACTTGCGGGCCATGTATAACCTTCGCTCCAGTTCGTCCTGCGATACGTTCGTATCACCGTCGGCTGCCGTAACAAAGATCATCCGCATTTTGGGTTCGGTGCGCCGGGCGCTGGGGCCGATCCCGTGGTTATCCACCGGCACATCCCGCCAGCCGAGCAGCTTAAGTTTGCATTCCCTGATGCACTGCTCCAGTTGCTTTTCACACCACTTCCGCTGCTCGTTATCCGAAGGCAGGAATACAATCCCGGCACCATATTTGCCCGGATCGGGCAATTTGATTCCTGCATCACGGGACGCAATTTTGGCCAGAAACTTGTGCGGCATGGCCGTCAAAATGCCGGCGCCATCCCCGGTATTTTCCTCACATCCACATGCCCCGCGATGTTCCATATGTTCCAGCATCGTGAGTGCATTGATAACAATGTCGTGGCTCGCCTTGCCCTTGATATGAGCAATAAAACCAACACCGCAGCTGTCGTGTTCAAACTCTGGATCGTAAAGGCCCATTTTGCCGGGCCTTAGGCCAAGCTTTCCGGTAGAAGTCAACGTATAACCTCCGTGTGTGAGGCGTGCCCTCGGCTTGTAAACCACCGCTCCGCCCAAGCGACTCCAACAAAGAATCGCGAACCATATATAGTACTAACTTACGTGCGTGGTATCAACTTACGCGAGATGTTTTTTTGATGCGCTTTGCACACGATAATCGCCACTTTGGCGCTGGCGCGGCTTCCATGTTTTGTCTCTGCCAGGGCTCATGCAGGTCAAGGCGGTCTGCCAATCCTTACCAAAACCCGAAGTATCAACCAAGGGGGCAGCCAAGGCGTGGCAATTTTTCGGGCACCCCGGGCAGTGCGGATGTCCCCACCCACCGGATGCGATCATCGCAAATGTTAGCCGGTGGATTTATCCGCCGGTGGCCACCACGGTGAAGATACACCATAATCTCGCGCGGAGGCGCGGAGTTGACGCGGAGACGGGGACGAGGAATATCCGCCAGACGCGATCATGGTCAAGGTTAGCCGGTGGATTTATCCACCGGGGGGTGCAGAATCGCGAGGGCGGCCCGGTAAAGCGCACGGATTTGCGCCTGCACCTTTGCGCACCATTGCGGCCTCGGCGGTTGAAAAACAGTAGTTTGGTCGTACGCAGCACGACACCTGCAGGTACTACTCTCGACTGTTCGCCTGCTCTGCTGTTCTGCGGGCTCCGCCCGCCGCTTGATTCCGCCCGCTCCGCGCGTTATTTTCCGCGAGGTAATTGAAATGTTGGGGCTCGCATGGTCGCGATCGATGAAAAATCAATGCTCAACTCGGAGGCGAACCACCGCCGGTACGCAGCCGCTGGTGGATAATCTGTATCAGGGGATGACGCTGGATGCGGTGACGGGGCTGTACTATGAGCGCTTCCGCGATTATTCGCCGATCCTTGGCCGATGGATGGAGCAGGACCCGGCCCAATACATCAACGGGGCGAATACGTATCAGTTCGTCGATTCCTCGCCGGTGGGGAATGTGGACCCGAGCGGGCTGGAGACCCTTGAGCCCGATCCCTACGTCGAGCTCCCCAATTTCAATGTCCCAGGGCTTGAAACCGGCGGCGGCGGGGAGCTGACGGCGCCTAGCGAGGCGGAGGGGCCGGGCGGCCCCGAGTTTACGCCATCCCCGGGCGGGGATGCGGCCGAGGGCGGCGGCTCCCCGGTCGGAAACTCCGGCGGCGGTGACGGCGGGCCCGGGGAGGGGGCGGCCGAACCCGGCGCGGGAGCCGGCACAGAGACCCCGGAGGCGCCGGCGAGCGAGCCCGCCCCGACGGCGGGGACCGCCCCGGTGGATTATCCGTCGATGGGCGAGCTCGCCAGCCACCCCGGGCTCGCGAGGTTCTATAGTATCCCCGAGGAGTTCCTCGGGGCCGGGGAACCGGCCACCGAAAGCTGCCCGGCGTCGGGCGCCGCAGAGAGCACGGCCGGCCCCTCGGCTTCATCGCCCGTGGGTCGGTCCGGCCAGCCAATCGATATCCAGCCGGGGACAAACGAGCCTTCTAACATCGGCGGTCGCGATTACTCCGGCCACGCCCTGGACCGAATGCAGGAACGGGGAGTACCGCCATCGGCAGTGGAAAACACTATTCAAAATGGAATCCCAACTCCAGGGAACACTCCAGACACGACGGTCCACTATGACCCGGCCAACGACCTCACCGCCGTTACTGATTCCGCTTCCGGCCGCGTTGTCACTGTACATCCAGGAGAATAATAGGGGAATATTAATGTCTGATTATGATCGGCGCCAGTTCAAAATGATGCTGAGTATCTTGGATGCATTCGATGATAGGGCGATTGGCTTGCGGAAAGCTATTGACGATCTGGAGGCGCTGTACCGGTCTTTGGAGGACACGCCAAAGGCGTGGAAAAGTCTTTTTTACAAGCAATGGGCGATTATGGAGGAAGTCTACGCTGGTGCGCTCGATAAGGGGTACAAGCAACTCCCACCGGACTACCAAAAATTGATTGAAGATGCCATCCAAAACCTTCGACGTCTCGTGCAGGAGCGAATTGACGTAACGGAGGACGCACGAGCGAATGCCGAAGGTGGTGGTAAGGCCACCGGCTGAAAACGACGCATGTGGACGGAAGACAGGGCAAAAAGAGTTGGGACCCAGCCGACACGAAAAGGGTGACATCCACCGTTGTTGACATGGATGGGGTCAAGGGCTATGGCCTTGCTCTATGCCACGAACCGCACGAGCCGCTGTGGGCGGTGGTAAACTTAAGGCGAAACGCATCCAGCGGAGATTTTTGCGTCGGGTAGATTCTGATCTGTCGGTTGGATTTTCAGGAGCAGATCGATGGTTCAACCGGGAGGGAGGTGTACATCACCGGAGCGGCAGGCGTACTGGCGGACGGCGTTGGAGCAGATGCATCGGGTGCAATAGGTGAAATTTCCGCGCTGGGGCGGCGGCGCCGGAATCGCCCGGCCGATGGCAGGGATCACAGACAGGAATGTCTGTGTCACACTCAGTTGGAACCCCCGCCGCGGTTCGTAAAACAGGACGGCTCGATAAAACGCACCGATTCAGCGCTAAAGCCTCTGCGAACCGTTGCGCCCATTGCGGTAAAAATAGCCAATCACACGGAGGTCCGGCCCCGCGATGGCGGATACCTCGACGGGTTGATCGCCGCCGGGAAGGGGAATTTGGCTATACCTGACGCCCCCAGCACCGGGCGGCCCCGGCGACGATTCCCTCGACGACCTGCACTAACGCCCGGCAGCCAAAGGGGCAGCCGATCCCCTTGCCGATTCCCCGTCCTCCGGCCATCATACCGGTGTTGGCTTTCGATACCGACCGCCGGATGTCCGTGGGTCTGCCGAGAGATGTGTTAGCAGTCAGTGAGATAAATAGATGCTGAAATTTTCCCTTCTTCACCCGCAAATTCTCAGTGCCCTTGGGAAGGCAGGCCACGGAAGCAAAATTCTCATCGCGGATGGAAATTATCCTTTTTCGACTCGCCTTGGCCCCAAGGCTGATCTCGTCTGCCTGAATCTGCGGCCGGGGTTGGTTTCAGTTACCGATGTGCTTGAAACCATTGTAACCGCAGTGCAAATTGAGTCGGCGGCGGTCATGGAACCTTCCAAAACAGGGCCGTATGCCGTTAAAAAAGACCCCGATATCTTCAAAAATTTTGTTGAGATCATCAGTCAGCAAAATCCGAGTGCCCCCCCGATAAAATTGCAACGAGTGGAACGGTTGAAATTTTATCAGCAAGCCTCTTCCCCCGATGTCTGCCTCACGATTGCCACAGCGGAACAACGCATCTTCGGCAATCTTCTTTTAACCATCGGTGTCGTAAGGACCATGAATTAGCACCAGGTCGCGGCGGCCGCAGCGGGCGAACAGCCGTCGTTCGAAACGGCTTGAGTTTGCAACTATTTCTCCAACCCGTACACCTTCACCGCCGTACCGCTCCAGACGGCATCGCGCTCATCGTCACTGAGACTTCCGATCATCATTTCAACGGTTTTCACCCAGCGCGCGTATGCACTGGCAAGCAGGCAGACCGGCCAGTCCGTTCCGAACATCAGCCTCTGCGGGCCGAAGCACTCCAATACCACATCCACGTAGGGCTGCAGGTCGGTATCCCGCCACGAACGGTGATCCGCTTCGGTCACGGCGCCTGAGAGTTTGCAGTAGACATTTGGTCGGGCGGCCAGTTCCCGTATATTCGTCCGCCAGGGTTCAAGGATACCGGCGGCGATTCGCGGTTTGGCGATATGATCCACCACAAATATCTGGCGGGGATGGCGGTCGACAAATTCAATGGCCTGCGGCAGATGACGCTCAAATATTAAAATGTCGTAGACCAGATTGAAACGCTCAAGCAGCGAGATCCCGAGATTAAAATCATCCCGCAGCATGTAGCCATCGTCCGGTTCATCGTGTAAGACGTGGCGCACGCCTTTGAGCCGGGGATTTGGTGCCAGCACCTCCAGGATTTTCGGCAATTCCTTCGCAATCAGCGGAACCCACCCCACAACCCCTTTTATAAAATGGTGGGCGGCGGCCAGTTCCAGCAGCCAGTGCGTTTCCTCGAGCTTCTGCCGAGCCTGAACGCTCACAACACCTGTAACTCCGGAGGATCGAATAATCGGTTCCAGATCCGGAGGGAGAAAATCCCGTCGTAGCACTCCCTGGTCGGGACCGATCCATCCATATTCGTCCGGGTTAAATTTCCAGAAATGTTGATGGGTATCAATGATCGTCCGCATATATCCAAACCTCGCTTTTGAACGCACACCATCGCATACGGATTCCCGTCGCCGCCGACACTCATACCCGCCGGCCGCAAATTGATCAAGGGCGGCGGAGTACCGCGCGCCGTCCGATTGAATCCGGATCAAAATAATGCCCACGTGATTTGGCTCTATGCCGGGCCGGCCATTCGCAGGTGGTCGGAGAGAGCATGGCACAATCGAGCGTCCCGCCGCTAACCTCCAACGGCGGATGCTCGGTCTGTACATCCGTGCAGAGTTTGCGTACACTTTCAGGTAGAGCGTGGATAGATTTTTGCGCAAAATGTTGAGGAGACATTCGCATGCAATACCGACCGCTGGGTAAAACCGGCCTGCAGGTTTCTGTCCTGAGTTTTGGCGCTTCGTCTCTCGGCGGCGTCTTTCATGCCGTAACCCGTGAAGACGGCATAAAAACGGTTCACACGGCTCTGGATATGGGGGTGAATCTCATCGATGTATCCCCTTATTACGGGATCACCAAGGCGGAATCCATGCTGGGCGAGGCACTTAAGGGTGTTGATCGCAGCCGCTACATCATGGCGACGAAGGTGGGGCGGTATGGGGACCGGGAATTTGATTTTTCGGCCCGCAGGGTGACCGCAAGTGTTGATGAAAGCCTTTCCCGGATGGGGTGTGAATACATTGACATTATTCAATGCCACGATATTGAATTTGTTCCGCTGAATATCATCATTAACGAAACATTACCCGCGCTTGAGGCGCTTCGCCGCTCCGGAAAGGTGCGATTTATCGGCATCACCGGATTGCCGCTGAAGATATTCACCACCGTCGCCTCTCAGGCAAAGATTGATACGATCCTCTCCTACTGCCGGTATACCCTTTTTGACACCTCGCTGACAGGGATTATCCCGCAGTTTCAAGCCGAGGGCATCGGCATCATGAGTGCTGCGCCGGTCGCGATGGGGCTTCTGACGGATCGGGGCGCGCCCGACTGGCATCCCGCTCCGCCCATCATCCGCAAAACCTGCGCCCGGGCCGCCGAATTCTGCCGCAGTCGTGGTGCGGATATCGCTCAACTCGCCATCAGCTTCGCCGTCGCGGAAAATCGCATTGCCACCACGATCGTCGGCACGGCAAACCCGGAAAATTTTCGCCGCAACGTCACCTGGGCTCAGAGTCCCGTGGATGGAGAACTGCTTCGCGGCGTGCAGGAAATTTTGGCCCCCATCCGCAATCAGACCTGGCCATCCGGTCTTTCGGAGAATAATGACTGATCATGCGGACGGTAATTCTCAATAAACCCGGCGTATTTGAACTCATCGATCGCCCGGAACCTGCTTCTCCCGGTCCCGGTGAGGCGCTGGTGCGTATCGCGCGTATCGGCGTCTGCGGCACCGATTACCACGCCTTTCGCGGCAGGCAACCCTTTTTTACCTATCCGCGTGTCCTGGGGCATGAACTCGGCGTCGAGGTGATAGCGCTGGGGGCCGGAGTTAACGGAATTGCCGTCGGAGACCGCTGCGCCGTCGAGCCCTATTTGAATTGTGGTGCCTGTATCGCCTGCCGCAACGGCAAAACCAACTGCTGCACCCAACTTAAGGTGCTCGGGGTACATGTGGATGGCGGTATGTGCAAGAGCCTGATCCTGCCGGCCCGCAAACTCCATCCTTCCTCCAAATTGTCGCTCGATCAACTCGCGCTGGTCGAGACTCTGGGAATCGGTGCCCATGCGGTGGAGCGAGCGCAGGTGAAAAAAGGTGAATGGGTATTGGTGATAGGGGCCGGGCCGATCGGCCTGGCGGCCATCCAGTTTGTGCAGGCTGCCGGCGCAAAATTAATGGTGATGGAGCCGAATGTTTCGCGGGCAGATTTCTGCCGCCGCC
The DNA here is from genome assembly GCA_049965755.1 of Phycisphaerae bacterium. Lineage (GTDB taxonomy): Bacteria > Planctomycetota > Phycisphaerae > WQYP01 > WQYP01 > JAJZGD01. The sequence goes on from JBMFVY010000002.1 coordinate 59,390, forward strand.
AATTCCGAATTGAACATGTGATCAGTCCGAGCGATAACCCGGTTGACAGGCTGAGGCAAATAACCGGTGAAGAGATGCCGACCGCGGTTTTCGATGCCACCGGCAATTCGCAGTCGATGATGGCGGCATTCAACCTGGTTGCTCACGGCGGTCGCCTGATTTTCATCGGACTCTTTATCGGCGATGTGACGTTTCATGACCCTGACTTTCACCGCCGGGAATTGACGCTTCTTTCAAGTCGCAACGCATTGGGTTCAGATTTCAAACGGATTATCCAGTTAATTGAGGCCGGTATCGTCGACACCGCACCGTGGATCACCCACCGGGGGCATCTGATGCATACGCCAGATATTTTTCCCGCGTGGACAAAGCCGGAGGCCGGTGTGCTCAAAGCGATCATTGAAGTTGATTAGAAAGTGCACGCAACGCTCCATAGAAGCTAATTCTGAGACGACGGATATCTATTAATGCATATGAAAATTGAAAAATTTTCCATGGGTATCGGCGACCGGTTCGGTCACCAGGGGCGGGCACAGTTAACGGCATTTATCATGGCCGCCAAATTGGGGGTACATGCTATCCCCGTTTGGAATAAATCCAATCGGGAACATCTGATTGTGCACAGCGAGCCTTCCGCCGTCCGGGCGGAGGCGGATGATGCCGTCAGGACGTTGGGCTGGAAAGGGACGTATCACGTCGATGCCGATCATATCGGTATCAAAACCGTCGACCGTTTTTTGCCGGTGAGTGACTTTTTCACCATCGATGTCGCCGACTTCATCGGCAAGCCCACCGACCAACCCGGTCTCGATGATCTGATCCGCCTGTTGTCAAAAATCGTTACGCGGCCGGAGATTCCCTTCGTCAGCCGACCGTTTGCACTCGGCCCGGAAAAACTTGCGGTGATTGCCGCCAAATATCTTGCGGCCGTCAAGGAAGCGGGGCGGGTGTATAGATACATTGAAAAAGCCCGCGGACGCGGTAATTTCATCACCGAAGTTTCGATGGATGAAACGGATCGCCCTCAGACGCCAGAAGACCTGCTGGTTATTCTCGCGGCACTCGCCTGCGAAGGGGTTCCGGTGCAGACCATCGCCCCCAAATTCACCGGCCGCTTCAACAAGGGAGTGGACTATAACGGCGATCCGGCAGTTTTTGAACGCGAATTTATCGACGATATTGCCGTCGTCGCTTTTGCGGTAAGGCACTTCGGCCTCCCCGAGGAACTCAAGCTCAGTGTCCACTCCGGAAGCGATAAATTTTCCATTTATGCACCGATCAATCGGGCTCTCAAACGCATGAATTGCGGCCTGCATCTTAAAACCGCTGGTACCACCTGGCTGGAGGAAATCGCGGCTCTCGCCGCTGTCGGAGGAGACGGGGCGGCATTTGCTCGCGAGGTCTACGCCGGTGCGCTGGACCATTACGATGAATTGTGTGCCCCTTACGCCAGCGTGATTGACATTGACCGATCGCGGCTTCCTTCGGCTGAAAAGGTGCAGTCGCTGTCCGGCGATGCCTTTGCCGCCATGATCCGGCATGATCCGCATAATCCCGCCTACAACCCTTCGGTGCGACAATTGCTGCACGTGGGATATAAACTGGCTGCGAATGCCGGCCCGCGCTACTCATCGCTTCTGGAGGCCTATGCCGAACCCATCGGCAGGGCCGTTACAGAAAACATCCTCAATCGGCACCTGCTCAAAATTTTTGGATGATGATGCGGGCGCGGCCCCGCTTGGTCATCGTGCCGTTGCGTCTGGGAAGTTAACGAGCGCATCTCCGTTTCGTGATGGTATGACCGTCTACGCGGCCCATCCTCTACGCATGCATCCGGCCGTGTGCCGAATGTACCGTGTTCTCCAGCGCCCCGATGAGGCGCTGGGCGGCGGTTCGCCATGAATAGAGCCCCGCCCGCCTGAGCCCCCGCACCACCAGAAGTTTACGGTAGTCAACATCATCCAATAATATCTTAATGGTCTCGGCGATCGATTCCGTGTCGTCATGCGCGAAATACGCCACGGCATCCTCGGCAAGTTCGCGCAGTGAAACCATGTCGCTGCAGGCGACCGCACAGCCGCACGCCGCCGCCTCCAGCACCGAGAGGCCGAATCCTTCAAAGCTGGAACCGCATACGGTAAGGGTCGCATCGCGATATAACTGCGCAAGCTCGTCGTCGCCCGGAGATTCAATAAATACGCAGCGATCCAATACCCCCATGGTCCGGGCCTTCTGATAAAGATCGGAATTGATCCATTGCTGGCGCCCGGCGAATACCACCCGCAGCGCCGGTTCATGGGGAAACACCCTCGCCAGCGCCTCAAGCACCAGACGGTAGTTGCGCCGACGGATGTCCGATCCTACCAGCAGGACGTATCGCCGCGGCAACTGATACTTATCCTGTAACAGTCGGCGGAGTGAAACATCGGATACGGGGGTAAAAATCGGGTCGATGCCGTTGGGAATAGTCGCAATGCGATCGGATGAAAGTTGGAAAAGGGCCTGAATATCCGCCGCCGTCTGTCGCGATACCGCGACCACGAGGTTGGATCGGCGGATGGCGGAACGTATGGTATGCCGTTTCCGGGCGGCACCGCTCAATCTCCGCACTTCGATGTCGAGTTCGTGTGCCATGTCGTGTACCGTGTTGGACGTACATACGCCATGAAGCGTTGGCAGGGTGGGGCCGAAACTGTGGAAGATGTTCCACGACGGATCGGCCGGCGAAAAAGGAATCAGCGATTGTCCGAACGCCCGAGCCAGTCGCCCGCTGAAATTCAGGGGGGGAGTCCACCACATCTGCCGGAAGTGCGCGGGCAGATGATCAATAAATGAGGTGTCAAAGTCCCGGTCTTCCGCGATGTCCTGCCGCAGCACCAGCACAAATTCGTGGTGGACCGCACCGGACGAGAGCTCGGTGATGATATTCCGGGCTCGCTGTTCAATCCCGGTGATATTGCGCGTCACCAAGGGTGCGCCGTCGAAGGCAATGATCAATGTCCGCCCTCACATACGATCTGCGAATCCGAAATCTCAGGCCCGCCGTTTCATACCCGACCCCTCGATCTTATGCCGGTTTCGTCGGGGCTTCGGGCTTCACTTCGGTCAGAACCTCGTCCACAAGGCCGTAATCTTTCGCCGCCGGAGCGTCAAAATATTTGTCACGCTCCTGATCTTCCGCAACCTGCTCCCGCGGTTTGCCGGTGAGTTGGGCCAGCAGGCTGGTAAGCGTTTCCTTCGTTTTGAGAATTTCTTCCGCCTGAATCGCAATGTCAGCCGCTTGGCCGTAAATCCCGCCAAATGGCTGGTGAATCATCACCTTGGCGTGCGGCAGTGCGTATCGTTTCCCCTTGGTACCGGCCGCCAGCACAATGGCCCCGCCGCTCATGGCCTGTCCCACGCAGTAAGTGCAGACGTCACAGGATAAAAATTTCATAGTGTCGTACATTGCCAGCGTATCATCGACCGACCCACCCGGCGAATTGATATACAGATGGATATCCTGATCTTTACGGATCGACTGCAGATAGAGAAGTCGCATGATGACATTCATCGCCGATCCATAATTGATCTCGCCTACCAGAAAAATCACGCGATTTTCCAGCAGCATCTCATCCACCGTCATCTGCCGCCACCGCTGGTAATCGCCGGCGATGCGCGAAGCCGCCTCGGCCGGGGATCGGTCCCCCACATGCCGCAGAAGTTGGTCCGTACTATTCATCATGCCTGAGGCCGGACCCATCGGCAGGATCATTTTTCCGTTTGAATCGTATAACGCCATGCTGAGCTAATTCCTTTCCGCATAAAACAGCGACTTGAAATCATACGCTTGACTTGCCGCACGGCAAAGTGTCGCCCATGCTGCGCCCCGTCTGCCTGAAACCCGGCCCGGCCGCAAGCTGCGTAAACCCCTCGCTTGCCGCGAAAATCAATTTGCCGAATGATGCGCAAAGTTGAGTTCTCTGGTGGATACAACGGCATGAAGCAAAACAAAGTCTCAGCACCCATCGCCGCGATGATTCGCAGGGAATTGGCGCCATCGCTTATCGGATTTTTCTGATCCATTTTTACCCTTCGCTGACGGACCTGCAGGGGGGGACCGGCGGGCGGTTGGTCTTGTCGTGCTCCGAAAATACCCGTCAATGGCAGTGTTTGAGTTGCAGAGATTTGAAAATCCCTTATTTTATTGACTTGTTGAAGTCTCGAGTTCGGAAACCGTCCCCGGCGGCGGATCGCCGGACGAACTCGGCCAACCACGTCCGCCATGTATAAGGAGAAGCTTCATGGCCAAATCTCTCACCAAATCCCAGATCACTGCGAAGCTCGCGGAAGCCGTGAGCAAGCAGCACGGTACAGAAGTCAGCAAGAAACTTGTTGACACCTTTCTCAACTGTCTCGCTGAACTCGCCTACAAGGAAGCCAAGAACAAGTTCACGCTTCCGGGCCTCGGCAAGCTCGTTCTGAGTCATCGCAAAAAGCGCATGGGCCGTAATCCCGCCACCGGCGAGCCGATGGAAATTCCGGCAAAGCGCGTGGTCAAGTTCCGCGTGGCCAAGGTCGCCAAGGAAAGCATTCTCGGCGCCAAGTAATGGCCGACGGCGCACCGAATCGCGCCGGTTCAAAGTCAGGCCGCTGGCGGAGCCTGTGAAGCCGTCAGAGAGGTGACCAGATTACAACGCCCTTTCGTTCACTCAGGACGAAAGGGCGTCTGGCTTTCTACTTTAGCCTGTTCGGTGAGAATCAAATCACTGGGATGTGCCCGGCAGAACATTGCCACGCCGGCTCAGGATATCTCCCCAGGCTTTTGCAAGGGCGGCGGGATATGCCTGTACCTCTTCCTGAAAGACCCGCTTGGCGAGAGTCTCCGGTGTGTCAGCAGGCAGGACGGGGCAGGTACGCTGAAGGATGATCGGGCCGTGATCGTATTGGTTGTCGGCATAATGTACGGTGCAGCCGCTCACCGTGGCACCTGCACGGAGCACCGCCTCGTGAACCCGCATCCCGTGCATACCTCGGCCCCCGAATTGTGGCAGCAGCGAGGGATGAATATTCAGCGTACGCCCCAGCCAGCGATCCGGAATATGCCAAAAACAGAGATAGCCTGCCATGCAAACCAGATCAACACCTGCTGCGTCCAGATAACGGGTCAGGGCCTCTGAATATGTCCCAGTATCCGGATATGCTTTTCGATCTATCACTTCAGAACGCAGTCCGGCACTCCGAGCTCGCTCAATGCCCCCTGCGTCCGGGCGGCTGGCGATGACCCATTCAATGCGGGCAGCCAACTCGCCGCGCTCGATAGCCCCTGCAAGGTTCATCATCGTTGAACCGGAACCGGAAATAAGGACTGCAAGTCTGGCAATCAGCGGTGTCATTGCGTAACCGCGGCCTTTCTGCCAAGGCGTAATTTCAATCGATACGCCAGACCCAGTAAAATGCTAAGCCCGCATATCTGCACGAGCAATATGGCAAGAGCCTTCGGGCCCAACGCACCTGCTTCGCCGGACATTGCCGCCAGGGCAGGACCGAGAACGGTCCCGACTCCGATGACCGCTTCGTGAATGCCCGCATTGTGCCCTGACCCGCGGCTCAGATGCATGGCGTAATAGAGTGAACCGGAATAAATCATCGCCAGTGAGAGCCCCAGCACAATCTGCAGCAGGACGAGCTCCGATGTATTCTGCGAAATGATGAGGAAATAGGTGCTCACCAGCATGATCGTCACAAACGTCAATTTCCAGCGGATTCGGTAACGCCAGCCGATCCAGAGCCACGCCAATACAAACCCGATCACCCGTGCAAACATGAAGATCGATCCGATCGCCGTCGCAACACCGGTGTTATTGATCCCCAGACCTTTGGTTACCGCCGGCATCAAAGGCACGATGGCGTTGGCACTTACATACGCGAAGAGATTGGCAATCCAGGCCATCATCAGCAGTGTGCCCGCTTTGGTCGGCTCCAGGGGTACGGCGGCATCTTCGGAATGATCAGCGGTATGCGCGTTGAGGATCATGGATTGCGGAATCGTCCACCAGGCGATCATCAGCAGGATAACAAGCACACAGCCGCCGAGCACGAGAAACAGGGTTGACCACCCGAGAGTTTCACCGCAAAGGCCGGTGAGAAAGAACGCGATAAAAGTACTGCTGGACCAGGAGAGATTATAAAGCATCATACGTGTGCCCAGCCGCAGCGTGCCGGGGCTTCGTGACAGGGCCGATTCGATCGCCGGCCATGATGGCGTGGTCAGAATATTCAATAGAAACATAACAACTGCCATAAGGGCAAGGCTGTTCTTATAGGCGGCCAGTGCACCGGTGAGAAAGATCAGGATGCACGAGGCTGTTGCCGCCATCAGGACTCGCTTGGCGCCCCAGCGATCCACCAGTCGCCCGGAAAAATAGGCCGCAAAGGTGTAGATCAATCCGCCGCCGGCTGCGATCCACAAGGTTACCGAAGGTGGAACCTTGAGTTTGTAGATGCAGATAAAATAGACGGCGTTCGAGATCATGGAATAGCAGAATACGACCGCGAAGTGACACGCGTACCACGGCAGCAGCGTGCGCGAATTCCGGGCCGTTATCGGTAAAGTCAACGGATGGCTCTCGGTCAAGGAAATATCCCTCGGCGCAGATAGCTCTCGCTCAGATGTTCCACCGCCACCCCGAATGCGGCTTTGCTCAAATCCACCTCATAGCGGTGGGCGGCAACGCGCACCCGTCTCGCCGCCAGCACAATTGTGCGATGCAGTTCGTGGTCTACCCGCTGCAGGTCCCAGTGCACGCCCATCTTATTCTGCACCCACTCAAGATAGCTTACCGTGACGCCGCCGGCGTTACACAGAATAGCCGGCAGCACCACAATACCACGCTTCCGCAGAACCTCCGCTCCGCCCGGAGTTGTCGGCCCGTTCCCACCTTCCGCCACCAGTCGGCAGACCAGCCAGTTCGCCTTTTGCTCATCAATCATCCGCTCCAGCGCCGCGGGAATAAATACATCGGTCGGCGTGCGGTAAAATTCCTCCGGTGATACCTCCCGCGTGCCGCCGCTCTTAAAGCCGGCGAGGGAGCCATGGTCCATCACGTGCTGATGCAGTTCCTCGATGGGCAGGCCGTCGGGGTTCACCCGTGCCGCTGCATGATCCATGACCGCAATGAGCTTCGCGCCTTCGGCTGAAAGGGTCCGGGCGGTGAAAGCCCCCACATTCCCGAACCCCAGGAGGCTGAAACGCAGTTTCGACATCTTCAAATTAACTTCCGGCAGCAGTTCCGAGAGCACGTAGCAGATTCCCTGTCCGGTGGCTTTTTCCCTTCCTTCGCTCCCGCCGCACCCCACCGATTTGCCGGTCACCACATGCACCATTCCCTGATGGGCCCCGTCGGTATGGGTGTTGATGTAGGTGTCCATCATCCAATCCATAATCTGGGCGTTAGTGCCGACATCCGGTGCGGGGATATCGTGGTCCGGGCCGATGTGGTTGCCCAGGGCGGACGTAAAACGGCGTGTAAGCCGCATCAATTCATTTGATGAGAGATCCCGCGTATTGACTTTGACTCCCCCCTTGGCCCCTCCGAACGGAAGACGCATCACCGCGCACTTCATCGTCATCCACAGGGCCAGGGCCTTGACATCATCAAGACTCACTTCCGGATGGTAACGTATTCCTCCCTTGTACGGCCCCAGAATATTGTTGTGCTGAATGCGGTAACCCTTGAATATCTCATAACTCCCGTCATCTCGGCGGACGGGAAAATTTACAATCAGCTCATTTTTTGGCTGGCCGAGAATGGCTCGAACATATTCCGGCGCCTTGACCATGTCACACCCGCCGTTGACCGCCTCAACCGCCATCCCGAAAAGGGAATCCGGATCCGCCGGTGAAAGAGGTTTGGCACTCGGTAATTCAACTGGAATCCGCACTGTCGGCGTCAACGGTTTCCTCCCGCATCGACTCTCTGCAACTCCCGCATCATAACCGGCGGTGCAGCCGCCGACATCTTGTCCGTTCCCAGGATCCATACCCGCGGCCCTACCGGACGCCACCAGCGTGGATCACTGCGAATAAATTGCGCGACCGTCGGTACACCCAAGGCTGCAGCCAGATGACTCACTCCGCTGTCATTACCAAAAAAAACCGCGGCGGAAACGAGAATCTCCACGAGTTGCGGCAGTTCGGAACTCTCATTCACCATGAATTCACTCGCCAATGCCTCCCGCTCGGCCTTCGATATCCGCTCGCACTCCACCGGACCGAAAATAAATTCCGGCTCATATCCCCGCGTTTGCATCCGCCTCGCCAGCCCGCTGTAAAAGTCCAGCGTTCGGCATTTATCCCTGCCGCCGCTTCCCGGGTGAATGATTACCTTACGCGGAGACGGTTTCCACAGGTTATCCCTCTCATCAGCACGTTCTGCCTGCCTCAGATCAGGCGAAATTCCGAGTTGGTGGCAACGCTGCACCACGACGTGACGGGCGTCACCCGGGCTTGGCAGCGGATTAAAAAAGGAGAGTCGCGCCGTCCCGCCATACCGTCTTGCCGCCTCTGCCCATGCGTCGCTACCACTGCTTACCCCGCTTATAAGCCAGTCACAGTCCGCCCATGGAGGGCCCGGTGAATCCGGGTCACCGCCAAACCAGCGGTGATGGTTGAAATAATGAATATCCGCGGCACTCTCCGCCCACCCCAGCATTTGAAAGAGCCTGCCGACGGATGCTGTCGTCACCAGCGTGATCCGGCAGCCCGGATGAAGCGACCGGAATTGCTCAAACATCGGTTTGAGCAAAACGGTATCCCCCAACGCACCGGAAAAAACCACGGTAATCCGATACCTCTCGCCTTTCGACGGATCGCTTGCTTCAGGACTGCGGATACCGCCGCTTATTTGGCCGGCGGCATACGACTTATCTTTTGAATCCATCCACCACCCAGAACACGTGCATCCTCATAGCAGACGACTGCCTGACCGGGCGTGATGGCCGCGATCGGTTCATCAAATTCAACAACCAACTCCCGTTGCGGGCTCAGGCTTACCGTCGCCGGTGCCGGCTGCGAGTTGTAGCGTACTTTCGCCAAGCAGCGCCGCCGGTTAGGCAGTTCATCATCCAGCCAGTTGACCTCACCGGCGGTCAAATACTGCGAAAGCAGTTCCTCAGCCGGTCCCAGATGTACGCGATTGTTCTCACTGTCTATGGCCGTCACATAAATCGGGTATCCCAGAGCTACGCCCACACCCTTCCGCTGGCCGATGGTAAAACGCTGATGGCCGGGATGTTCGCCCACCACGTCTCCATTGGGCCCGATGAACTGCCCCGGCTTGACGCTCTGCGGACTCCGGCGTGCCACAAGGTCGAAATAATTATTATCCGGCACAAAGCATATTTCCTGCGAGTCCGGCTTGGAATGAACCGGCAGGCCCATTTCCTGCGCCATCTCCCGTACCTGCTTTTTCGGATAATCACCAATCGGCAGGAGCATGCGCGGCAATTCCTCCGGCGGTACGCCGAAAAGCACGTAACTCTGATCCTTGGCAATGTCCGCTCCACGCAGAATCGCCGGGCGCCTTGTGGGGGTCTGCCCAATGCGGGCGTAATGACCCGTTGCCACAAAATCCGCGTCCAAAGCCCTGGCATACCGCGCCAATTTGCCGAATTTCAGGTATTCATTGCACCGCACGCATGGATTGGGTGTCCGTCCCGCATTGTATTCCTGCACAAAATAATCGACGATTCGGCCGAAATCCGAACGGAAATTCAGCGCGTAAAACTCCATTCCCAGCAGACCGGCCACATAGCGGGCATCGGCCGCATCACCCACCGAGCAGCACCCCTTGCGGTTGGCTTTGCGTGCATCCGTTTTGCAGACGGCCTGATCCTCTTCCTCCGGCTCATGTCCGAGACGCATAAATACGCCGATGCACTCATAACCTTGCCGCTGTAACAGTGCCGCCGCGACGGAACTGTCCACCCCGCCCGACATCGCCACTACAACCTTGCCGCGTTTTTTTTCCCGTATCGCAAACATGTACTCATTATAACGGCTTTTTTACCCGGCCGATGCCTGCCCGGTCGACCGTCAGCCGCTGCCGTATTCACTTCCTTTGAGTTGGCCATAAGGGCGCCTTGGTGAAAATAATTCCCACGCATCGGACTGCAAATCCCCTTCCAGCGGGTGCGATGAGTCGTGACCAGTTGACTCGGAGAGTCAGGCTTACTAATGTTTCATGCGGGTAAAGCGTTGAATGGACTGTTGTTACAGGCTGCGAGAGGAAATAAGAAATGGCGACCAATGCAGAAATTTATTACCAGCAGAATGTCCAGGCGAGCCGACCCGTGAAAACGGAAATGCCCGATGCGGTTAAGGGATTCGGTGCCTTACATCAGGCGACCATGAAGGCCGGCGCCCTGACGGCACTGGAAAAGGAACTCATTGCCCTGGGAATTGGCCTTGCGGTGCGATGCGAAAACTGCATCTACGCCCACGTAAAAGCATCGCTTGCGGCTGGGGCTACACGTGAGCAGATTCTCGACGCCGCCTCCGTGGCCGTGATGATGCAGGGGGGGCCGACCTACACCTATCTCCCACGCGTATTTGAAGCGCTCGAGGCCCTCAAGGCATCGGCTGGCAGCCCCGGGACAGAGAGTCATTAAGACCGGGGACTGAAGATGGCTGATAACGAAGTATCCATTTCCGACTTATATGAAGCGCACATCAACAAGGGTGGGGCGGTTCTCATTGATGTCCGCACTCATGCGGAATTTGAGGGACAGCATATCCCCGGCTCCAAATGTATTCCGCTCGACCAGCTCAGTCGCGAAATCGTTGCCGAACATCAAAAGCATCCCGACGAGCCCATTTACATCATCTGCCGATCGGGTAATCGTTCCGGAATGGCCGTTCGAAAGCTGATGGAGTCCGATTTCCAGAAAGCCCTCTCCGTCTCCGGCGGAATATTGGCATGGCAGGAATCCGGTTATCCGGTTAAGGCCGGTGAGCGAAAAGTCATCGCCTTGGATCGGCAGGTGCGCATTACCGCCGGGGCGTTGGCCGCGATTGGAGCTCTGCTGGGGCTTCTCGTAAGTCAGTGGTTCTTCGTGATCCCGCTCGGAATTGGTTGCGGCTTGACCTTCTCAGGTGTCACCGACACTTGTGCCATGGGGGCGGTACTGGCCAAAATGCCGTGGAATAAGGGTTCCTCCGGCGACTGCAAGTGCGGCTGAAAATAGCCGCCGCAAAAAGCGTTCTCATAAGCTCCATTCCCCGTCTTTAAGTTTTTTCGGCAAGGCGGCACCATTTTTCCCGGCACCCGCCGGGTCTGCGGATGCCCCCACGCACCGGGTACGATCGTCGCCAATGTTAGCCGGTGGATTTATCCGCCGATGGCCATGGCGGGAAAAACCATTTTAACCGCAGGGGACCGCAAAGGACGGGCTAACCCGGATTATTCACGGTCGCAGAGATGGTTGTCAAACATGCACGGGTGTAGATGCATGGGTGGTATTCAGGCGTTTTTTTTGCCGCCGTGGGCGGAGGGCCCCCTTACCCCCATTGGCCGATCGGGTTGTGATGGGTTCAAGCGGTCGAGCGAAAGATGTTGGAACGTTCGGCGATCAGTTGCGAGAAATGCCACCAGGGCCGGTTGCCGGAAAGTTTGACGACAAGGGGGCTGAAGTTCAATATGATTCATCGGGTCCTGCATCTGGCGGTTGAAGGCGGATGACGCGCGATGGTAATGTAGCTTGAACCGAACGTCCGGCCTGGGGTGGGCGGGGTGTAAAATGTTCTCAGGTCGGAGATGCTGGAAGTCCGACACGTCCGAACGCTGCGATCGGCTGTTTCGAGATCATGACGGCGGAACAAGTGAAACCTTAATGGAGATTTATGGTGATTAGCAAGGTAAAGATTAAGCGGTGTCCTGCCAGAGCTTACTCGCTTACACGCCGGGATATTCTGGTCGGTTCCGCCGGGGCGATATTGACCTCAGGGGTCGGAGCGGCCGTTGGCAAGTCCCGCCTGAAGCCAGATCACAGCAATACCTTCTATATCATGCCGATATGGGAACAAGGCTTGGATATGCCGCAAACTACCGATGATGAGTATCGGCAACAGATTGCCAAAATGAAGAGGGAATTCGGCCCCGGGAATGACTACAACAAACTGGGATTTGCCTCCATTTATGCGACGGGAAATCTGCAATTGCTATTGCGGCAGCTTAAGGTGTTTCAGCGGGAGAAGATTCATCGAGGTGTGATTTTTGCCTTGCAAACCCATGATGGAGGAGTCACCAATCCCAACGGTGACCTGCGGAATTACCAATGGCGGCTCAATGGGAAAACGTGGCGCGGCATGCCGGGCCCGGTGGTGGGAAGAGACACGCTGGTGGTAACCCCATCTCGATATGCCAAGGCTGTTCGGGCGGAAATGCACCATAAGGCCAAACTCTGGGCGGCCGATATCAAGGCGGCAATGCGGGCCTATCCCGGTGTTATTTCCGTGCTTAATTTCACCGTCGAGGAAGAGCTGGCCATCGGCGGGGCAACCAACATCGAATACCTCGGCGATTACAGCCCGTTTGCCGTTACCGAATTTCGGGATTGGCTGCGTCATCGCGGACTCTATGCACCCGGCGCCCCCTATGCCGGACAGGGGGCACCGGAAGCCATCACGGGGCCGTTTATCTCGGTTAACGGCCACCGGGTCAGCCCATTTTATCATGATCCGACACCGGATCGTTCCGTCGGCGCCGGCCGATCATTTAACAGCACATTCGGCACCGATTTTAAGTCGTGGACGTTAGCCTACTGGGATTTGGATCGATATCCCGATCCGATTACGGATCCGCACTTTAATCCATCACCCAAAAGGGGGAAGGGCGCGACGCCGGGCGGCTTTGATGCACCGCGTGTGCGAAATCATTCACGCTGGTGGCGGGCGTGGGATTGGACATATCAGGGGCATCATAATTCCTTTCCGCCGGGGAATCCTGCGCATCCGGCGTATGGTTTTCGGGAATGTGAAGTGGCACATTTTGTGCGGGATGTCGCGGATTTGCTGATTGCGGAAGGGTTGCCC
>JBMFVY010000002.1:72469-73317 GCA_049965755.1 Phycisphaerae bacterium
GGCGTATGGTTTTCGGGAATGTGAAGTGGCACATTTTGTGCGGGATGTCGCGGATTTGCTGATTGCGGAAGGGTTGCCCAAGGAACTGCTTTATGCCCATCAGATCCCTGCAGAATTATTGGGCGATATGCCGGGGGGTGCCAACCGCGCATTATCGTCCGCTTCGACGATCTGGTCCGGATATTTACCGCAGAATGGGCATGTGGGCATTACACGCTTTGGCCCCATCGATACCAGCATGATCACACAATACAGCCGCAACTGGGGCATTTGTGAATGGCATCCCGCCCCCAACCGGCCACCGGAGAGCCCGATCCTCTATCATGCCGCCCTCCATGATCTGCGGACATTTGTGGCCAGCGGTTGCCACGTGCTGTTTCCGGGATGGTGGCATATGGACAGGACGGGCAAGACGTTTCCATTAAACGACAGTAGCTTTGCGAAGGCGATTAAAGCGTTTCTCGCTGCGCAACCCAATATTCCGCACTGGGGACAACGATGATCACCGCCTCGGCAGAGCGACGGCCCGAAAGCCCCATGTCCAGAGGCGATGCCCGTTTTCCCTGTGCCCACTTTCATCCACATTCAGGAGATCCTGCCCCGGAAGCATTTTCTGCAAGGCTTGATGCGATGGAGCCATGGCCGCGCTGGCCTTCTGAACAACCTTGGCCAGTTGTCCCCGCGAGATCGACAGGCGCAATACATCCCGGCAGAACCTGCGGACCGTTGAGAACGAGCAATGGCACGGCCCCTTGAGCGGATGTTCCAACGGCATATTTGACGTAAGTCGTTGTATTACAATTTGTTAAATGTGTTTTTTCGCATTTATGTGTAGCCACTAAAATATT
>JBMFVY010000003.1:0-65734 GCA_049965755.1 Phycisphaerae bacterium
CGGCAGCGACGCCCCCGGTCCAACCCGGTTGGTTTTGAGCCAGCGAGCCGCGGCTTCCTGCTTGTGGTCCTCGTTATCGAAAAAAGCCATAAGACTGCTCCGTTTGTCATTTTTGCCTAGCGGGCTCCGTCGCCGCCTACACAGGTAACTGGGCGCCGACGAGCCTGAGAACAAAATATTCTATTACGACCATCTGAACTTTCCCATAAATATACAAGCCACTAACAAGAACATCTAAAATTATACGATTCGAAAGGACGTTGTCAAGCCCCGCCGCACCGCGGACGTCGAGTAAGATACGGGGGGCGGCCCCGCGGCCCCATTGAAGTTTGTTTGTCGCAAGGATGTCTTGTGATTTCCCAGCGATTCCGCGCGGCCGCCCTTTTCTCTTGGCAGGGCAAATCGCCGCCTCTCCCCATTTGGCGGAATCGAGGAGCCTCTCCTGAAAGCCACTGCGATACTTACCGATATCATGGAGCAAACCGGCCGCGTACGCAGCCTGCGCGAGGCCGCTGTCTCCCGGACGGGCGTCCTCCGCAAATTGCCGCGCCAGCGTCGCGACGTTCCGGAGATGGTCGCACAACGGCTGCCAAGCCGACTCGCCACCGGGTGCTGTGTGCGCGTAATAATTCATCCCAAGCTCCCAATTTGATCGGCCCTCTCGAAGCTCGGCCGATACCAATCTCGACCATACCGCTAGGGAGGTGATACCCGGATTCTCACACTCATCCGCTGAAATGTCAAGCCGACATCTGCGAAAAAAACATTGAGAATTTCACCTGATGACTTTGCACGCCGGGCAACACCAAAACCCCATATTATGACGCACCGCAGAACCTCCGGCGTCCGTCCCGTGGCCCGCATGTCGTCGTCCCGTGCCTACACCAACTGGCGGGTGCGGATGCTCAAGTAATGATTTATTACTGTAAGATTCAGTGCGTCGGCGTCGGCTTCGATCACCAGCACCCCGGTGCGCGCAAGCTCCGCCAGTGAGCCCGCACGCTCCAGCGATAGATGCCGGGCCGCCAAAACCTGGGCGACGCCGGTCGGTGACACGGCGCCCGAATCCGCCACCGCTGAAAGCAGCGGATCTCGCAGTGAAAAAACCGTCACCAGATGCCGCCGGGCGATACTCGGTGCCGCCGCCCGAAGATTTTCAACAAGCTGCGGGTCGCTCAGATCGGTAAAGATGAAAACCATGCCGCGCCGGCTCTGCCGCAAGCGGATCGCCGAAACAAGCCCGAAATACGACGGAAACACGGGGTGGCTCTGAATCTCCACCAATTTATCCGTAAGCTTCGCCTTGGCCGATGCCCCCCCCGCCGGCCTGACATAACCGCCGATCACATCGCGGAACACCAGCAGACCTGCATGATCCCTTTCCACATCCGCCACATGAGCCAGCAGAATGCCCGCACTGATGGCAAAGTCCATCATCGTCCGGTCGCCGGCGGGCCGGGCCATGAGGCGGCTCGAATCGATGCAGATGAGAACATCCTGCCGACGTTCAATCTGATACAGGTTGGAAATTAATCGCTGGTGGTGGGCCGACGCCCGCCAGTTAATATCCCGAAATTCATCATCCGGCAGATAATCGCGAAGCTGTTCAAATTCGCGGCCGCTGCCCAGCAGCCGCCGATGATGCACGCCGGAGAGGCCCAGCGCCCGGTGGCGGCGCAGCGATTCATAATGCCGCACGGGCGTCATATCAGGATAGATGCGCACCGGCTCGGGGGTGGGTGGTTCAAAGCGATAGACGCCCCATGCCACGCCGTAGGATGCACTGATGATCGGTGGTGAAAAGAGTAGAAGGCCGCGCCGCAGCGCCCGGCCCGAAAATTCGCAGCATGCCTGTCCGCCCGGTTTCACGCGGATCGTCTGCTCGGTCTGTGGGCAATCGAAACTCCCCGGCCATTGATTTTCTATGGTAACGATCACGACCCGCCGCGTGGGGTTGCTCACGGTAACAAGAATGGAGAGCAACTGGCCGATTTCACCGCGGTGCGGCGTGTGGACGGTGGCTTGAATGCCGGAACGCCGAAGGCTCACGCCCTCCATGATGATCAGCAGCACAACCGCAATATCCAGAAGCGCAACGCCCCAAACCAGCGGCGGGTAAATGGCCGCCCCCAGAGCCAGCAGGGCTCCGAAGACGAGTGCAGCAAGACCGATGCGTCCGGGTGCCATCATCTTGGAATTTCCTGCTTGGAGACCAGTTCCGCCAGTGCGGCGGATTTATCGGTACCGGCAATTTCCGCGTCGGCGGTAAGCGTGATGCGATGCTCCAGCACGGGGTTAAGCACACGCAGCACATCATCCGGCGTGACAAAATCGCGCCCCTGCACCAGCGCCCACGCCTTGGCGCTGGTCAATACGGCAATCGACGCCCGCGGCCCGCCGCCGAGCTGAATTGATTCCTGCTCGCGCGTGGAGCGTACAATCCGCAGAATGTATTCCAGTATGCCCGGCTCCACCCGCACACGCTCCGCCGCTTGTTGCAGTCCGATCACGGCATCAATATCCAGCAGCGGTTTGACGGCGGTATCAAGCTGATCCGGCGGGCGTCCCTCATGCACCGCCCTTAATATTTCCCCCTCGGCCTCGGCCGGTGGATAGCCGACGCGGATTTTCATCAGGAACCGGTCCTGCTGGGCTTCCGGCAGGGGATACGTCCCTTCAAACTCAACCGGGTTCTGCGTGGCAAAGACCGTAAAAATGGGTGAAAGCAGATGGCGCACGCCGTCGATGGTGGCGTGCCGCTCGGCCATCGCTTCCAGCAGTGCCGCCTGCGTCTTGGCCGGCGAGCGATTGATTTCATCCGCCAGCAGCAGATCAGTGAAAATCGGGCCGCGGTGCAGATGAAATTCGCTGGTGCCCGGCGTGAAGATGGTCGTACCGAGGATGTCGGACGGCATCAGATCGGGCGTAAACTGCACGCGTTTGAAACGACATGAAAGCAGCATCGCCATCACCCGGACGGAAAGCGTCTTGGCAGTTCCCGGCACACCTTCCAGCAGGGCGTGGCCCCGGGCCAGCAGCACGGTCAGCATCAGGTCGATGACATCCGTCTGACCCCGAATGACCGCAGCAATCTGCTGCCGAACAGCCTGGACGTGTTCAATGGCGGCGCTGTAATCAGCTTCATGATTTTCGATCACGCTTGATCTCCTCACATAAGACAACGGACTGTGATAATAACTGCGCGGGCGTCGGCAGCGCGGCGTTGCGCCGCCACGACGAGGTTTCAGGTGCGCCGGCCAGGGCATCAGCCCGGGAAAGCAGGTGCGTGACCCGATCGCGTAGACCTGCATTAAGGCGGCCGAGGGCATTGGCGGTGTCAGCGGGCTTCACTTTCAAGCTTGCCGCAATACGTCGCCGAATCTCCGCGGCGACGCCGGCGTTCATATCCGTCGGCGACATGGTTTGCTGATAAAGCCGGCCGAGCATGGCGATCTGCTCGATATTAGATGCGACCACGGTGCGATCAAGAGGTGCACGCGGGCGGGAAAATCGCCGGGCCGCCCAGAGAATAGCCACCAGTATGATCAGCAGTTGGCATCCGAGCGCATCGAGCCCGAATTTGGAAAACAGTTCCAGAGTGGTCATCTGCCCGCCGATCCCCAGGCCGTATTCATTAAAAATGACCGACCGTCGGCCGATGATGCTCATAAGAAAATCCAGATTATTGCCCTGCGCAATTCCCCCGTTGAGCAGCGGCCAGGGAGAGCCGAGAATCACAACCCGCCCCTTGCCGAAGGATCGCTCGGCGGCAAGCATCCGGCCGTGCCAGGTAAGCAGCGGATGCCACAGTTTTTTAATACGCTTATTTTTGGGAATGAATTGGCTCGGCATGGCCAGCCAAACGGTGCTGTCCGTTTTGTTCCCCGCGGGGGATGATAATCCAGGTTGCGATGCATGCTGCCAGTGGGCCGGAATCAGGGTGGAATTGTACCAGCGCGGATTGCGGTGTTTGAAGTAAAACAGGTCTTCCTTTACCCATCCCGCTTCCCTTATAACAAAGCGCAGCCTGTGAGGATGGGAGGCCGCGCCTACCTTTTTTGTTTTAGCAGGTAATGGATGTGTCGTCGGGCGGGTCGTCGGCCGCTTAGCCGGATGCGTAGCCGGCGGCACCCTTGGGTGTGTGGTCAGATGCGCGGAAGTGCGTTCCACCGGCTTTGAAGGATGCTTACCGGCGGGATGAACTTTTTTGATGGTCGGTTTGCTGCGTGCGAGTTTTACGGCCAGTTGCTCATGATCGGTCAGCCGCGTCGGTTCATACGTCACCTCAAAGAGAGTATTTCCGTTTCGTACCCACCGCATCAGACGCGGGTGGTAATGATGAGTCAGGGTGGCGGATTCAAGCAAACGGTCAAAATTGCCGGGCGGGTTGATGTCAATGAACACTCCATGCCACTGGGAATTAAATGCAGGGTACTTGAGCAGTTTTACGTCCACACCGCTGCGTCGCAGGTATTGATCAAACGCCGCCATCCCAAGCGGGTCATACCGGTAGACGGAAAAGAGGGGCACGCTGCGACCGGCCTGCAGATTGACCGCCAGACTCTCCGCCAGCAACCACAACAGCAGGGCGATGACGAGGCCACAGAGCATCCAGATGTGAAGTTTACGCATGAAGCACCTGCAGTCGAAGCAGGGATTTCATCTGCGCATCCACATCCGCCCGTACCTCGGCCGGGACCGGCTTATGGCCATACCAGACGCGATCGAAAAGTTCGGTCAGAGCGGAAAATGTCCGGCGTTCTTCCGCCGGGCCGCGATAGCGGGCCACATAAGCCCGGTTGGTGAGCGATTTGCGGAAGTTGATGCGCCCCGCGGCGTGCAGGCTGGAAAGCAGAGCCAGATACATCGCCCGATACGCCATTCGCCAATCACCGGCGCTCCCTAATTCGGCAGCCAGATTCATCCATTCATCCGAACTCTGGGCCAGCGCATCGCCCTCATCCATCGCCCTTTTAACGTTAATCGGCGGCGTCGCCGGCGCCGTTGCCATTTTCGGCCCGCGTTTCTGCTGAATCAGCGTCCATGCGATCCACGCGATCAGACCCGCTGCGATCACCGCCAGAAAGATAAGCAGAACACGCCCCATCGCACCGGTGAGCGCCGCAAAGTCCGACCGACCGGATTTTGAATGCACCGTAGTTTTGTGGAACTTATGCTTGTGGAGCGTAAGTTTATGCAGCTCCGCCCGAAGCCATTTGATCAGCGGAGAGATGATAGACCCGATACGGTGGTCCACATTCCTGAGAAAGCGGCTTAAGAAATTCTGGTCATTGGTGCGCACCCGCAGCGGCTTCTGCCACCGATGGTATCCGGGCAGTCCTAATATTTTTTCCAGGCGCTGATGCGATACGAGCGGTGTTGCAGGATTGGGCGGCGCGGGGGCGGCGCCCAGACAAAGAATCGTCATCACGATGAGCATGAGTCGTTTCATGTCGACGCATCTCCCGCCATCGACAAAAGACGAGCTTTGAGATCAGCGCCGGTCCGGCGAAACCCGATCTGCTCGCTCAGAATTACCCCCGCCGCCATCCAGAACATATCCAGCGGCACCAGGCACAGCAGCCATACCGAAAGACCGAAGGCGCGGCTTTGAACGATGAGTTGCAGGTAAAGATCATGAACGCCGAAAAATGACGGCAGGATCGGTTTGGCAATAAGCGCCAGCAACTCCCAGGTAATGCCGCTGAAGATGAGATACAGCAACCCGAGAACAATCAGGCCGATGATAATCCGCGACGCGGAATAGGGAATGGCCATCAGGCGGCGAGCGGCCGCAAAATCAACGGTCGGCTCATTGAGCAGGAAGGGGGCGGCCAGCGTGCACCCCGCCAGCGAGGCGAAGGATGGAATCAGGGCAATAAACGCACCGGATATGCCGATGGCGCAGAGCATGAATTTCAGCACAATGATGCTCCACATGCGCCGCCACAGGGGAATCGACAATTTAGGCGAAAGAATCAGAAGCAGCCGACGCTGTATGAATGTCTGAACGATCCAGCGCCATGGGAATGCCAGCGTCGCCAGTGCGGCCGCCATCATGGCAACGCCCGCATCACGTGAACTGATGGCATTGAGTCCGATGATCAGTGCCAGCGCAAGGGGGGCGTTGGCCAGAATATAAGCGGGGATAAACCATGCGGCGGAATCCCGCGTCAATTCAATAGCACAATCCATCAGAGCGGGAAAATGCTCCGTATCCGGAAAGTAATCATCTGCGGATAGCGGCAACGTCCTGATCCTCTCAATTCGGCGCGGCCCGCAGACCGCGGATTCATTCGCACTACCGATGATGCATCAGCCGCAGAAACAGCAGGTAAATGCATGCACCGATCTCCATTGCCGCCAGCGGCGTAAGCAGCGACAACATCAGCAGCCACAGATGTCGCCGGAACCAATTTCCGCCCCGCGATGCCCGGCGTTTGCGGCGCATGATCTCCAGCCCCTCACGGCTGTAGTTTACGCCTTCGTATTGTGTGGAACATTCGGTGCAGATGGGGGCGTGCGTGGCCACACACCGCCCGATGGCGGGACGATCCGGATGATTAATACAATAATCGCGCTTAATCGCCATGAAAATCACTTCGTTGATCGACAACTGCTGTCACTGCGGAAAGCGTATGCGAGATATGATGTTCAGGCAATATGGCCGGTGCGCAGCGGGTATCAGAATTTTGTAAAGTGACCGGTGACCGGTTCCGCCGGATGCGACCATTCCACCGTGATGAGGCACCAGGGCAGGTGCAGTGGGGCGCCTGTATCCGGGCCGGAAAAGTGAACTTTCACAGGCACCCCCATTGCGGTTATAATCCCGCCCTGCTGCGGGCGTAACTCAATGGCAGAGTGCCAGCCTTCCAAGCTGGCTGTTGTGGGTTCGAGTCCCATCGCCCGCTTTATTATTTTCGCCCCCATCCATCGAAGTTTTCACTCTATCCATCGTGGTTTGAGCCATGTGGCCAGAGCGGTTCACCGGAAAAGCATATGGCGATTATTTGGACACACTCATCGAGGTATGGCCGATGCGAATGTGCACCAACTCCGCGCGTTGGTGCTGCATGTTGATAATCCGCATGGAACTGGCGCAGACGACGGTCAAAATGCTAAGCCCCACCGCAATACCGACCCACATCGGTGCCTTGCGGCGAAATTCCTCGAAGGCTTTTGCCCGGCCGGCCAGCACCGAAAGCACAAAAAACAGCGCAAACGCCGCCAGCATCTTCACCCCCAGCAGCGCCTGATACAGGGGCGGTTCGCGATTCATATGTTCAACCACCAGCAGCCAGTAAACTCCCGAGATGATCTGAAGGAGAATGACGGCCCCGAGGAATTTGCGCCAGGGCTTGTTGACGGTTTCCAGAAAATCGCGGCGCTGATCCTCCGGCATTTTGGCGGTTGCCGGATAAATGCCAAGCCACATGATAAACGGTGCGCCGACGAGAATCGCCGCCCCGAGAATATGCACCCATCGCATCACAAGCGTTAAATATAGCATGGAACACTCCGTAAATGATCAACAGCCCATCATCATCGCGGGCGCAGGCACCGGTTCAGGCGCGCATCGGATCCGTGACATCCGCAGGGGAGGGAATACCGTGTCGTTTCGGCAGCCGATAATATTTTCCGGGATCTTTTACATGTGCGTCGGCGAGTTCGACGTAATGGTCGTTGTTGGCCAGATTATCGATGCGTTCCTGCGGGCGCACCGGTCTTACAATTTTTGCGGGCACTCCTATCGCAACCATTCCGGCAGGTACATGCATTCCGGGCGACAGGACAGCTCCGGCAGCGATGATGGCATCATCTTCCACCACCGTGCGTCCGAGCAGCACGGCCTTCATCCCGATCAGCACCCGGTTGCCGATGTGGGCTCCATGAAGCACCGCTCCGTGCCCGGCGGTGACCTGTTCGCCGATGGTCTGCGGGACGCCTGAATCGCAGTGAATAATCGCGCCGTCCTGAATATTGGTCCGTTGTCCGATGATGATCGGCGCTACATCGCCGCGAATCGTCGCACCAAACCAGATGCTGCACCGATCGCCGATGGCGACATCGCCGTTGACCGACGCATTGTCCGCCTGCCAGTACCATTGCATCCAGCGCATGCGATATAGAGTAATATCACCCATCGCCCGACAGTTATAGTGCGCTGGGGCTTCGCGGTAAAGCATGGCGCGAGAATTTATTCCACTCCTGCGAGGTTCCCGGTCAAACCAAAAGCCTGCCGCCCAGATTTTTGCCCACAGCCTAATTATCTCAGGGGGTCTATCCCATTCATACGACTTTGGCATGGAGTGGATATGCCCCATTGTCATGATCAGCGGGAGTTTGACGGGAAAAGGGAGCAGCCATGGGTGCCAATACATGAGTGATACCGATTCAAAAAAAAAGAGGGTCGTCGAGATTGGGAGTTAAGGAATTGACAGGGGTAACGTGTCAAATAGGCTGCTGCAATTGGTCGGCAATACTGCATCATATTGCCGTGAAAAGATTGAGGCCGCTGGGGATCGAACCCAGGACCAACAGATTAAAAGTCTGTTGCTCTACCAACTGAGCTACGGCCTCTGGTCGCCGGACGAATCAGGCGAGCCACGTATTCTATTTTACTTCTGCAATGTGGCAAGCCTGAAGTATCCCAGATTGGCAGCGAAGCTATAAATCGGCATATTTCACATGGTTGCTTCCTCTCCGGGGCGCCGGTGGCACGCGAATGTATGATGCTAGGGTGCGGTTTTCAGGCAGCGACTTGAAATCGGGGCGAACCCCTAGTATTCTTATAGGAATAGTAGGTGAATGACATAAAGGCAGTACGTGATGTCCAAATCGATGACACATCTGAAGGAACTTGAGGCCGAGAGCATCCACATTATGCGCGAGGTGGTGGCGGAGTTTGAACGCCCTGTGATGCTGTTTTCCAGCGGCAAAGATTCTTCCGTGATGTTGCACCTGGCACTAAAGGCTTTTTACCCTGGCAAGGTGCCGTTTCCATTTCTGCATATTGACACGACATGGGACTTCAAGGAGGTCTATGCGTTTCGAGACCAGATGGTTGCGCAGCACGGGCTTAATTTGCTGGTCCATACCAACATGGATGCGATTCGGGCGGGAGTTAATCCGTTTGATTCCGGCAGCGTCAAATACACGCACAATATGAACCTTCAGGGTCTGCTGCAGGCTCTGAAAAAATATAAATTTGATGCGGCCTTCGGCGGCGCCCGCCGGGAAGAGGAAAAATCGCGGGCCAAGGAGCGTATCTTTTCCTTCCGTGACCGCCATTACCAGTGGGACCCGAAAAATCAGCGGCCGGAGATGTGGAACATCTACAATGCCCGCATCAATCCGGGGGAATCGATACGCGTGTTTCCCCTTTCCAACTGGACGGAGCTGGATATCTGGCAATATATTTTTCAGGAAAACATTCCGCTCTGCCCCCTCTACTTTGCCGCCCCACGGCCGGTGGTGCGACGCGATCCGCAGTTGATTTATGTCAATGATGATCGCTACCCGCTGGCACCCGATGAAAAACCGGTCGTGCGGCATGTACGATTCCGCACACTGGGTTGTTACCCGCTTACGGGGGCCATTGAATCGCAGGCGGACACGCTGCCGAAAATCATTGAAGAGATGCTGCTGTTCCGGCAGTCGGAGCGGTCGGGACGGGCGATTGATCATGATGAGCAGGGTTCCATGGAACAGAAAAAGCGCGAGGGGTATTTTTAATCTCCCCTGGCACCTCAGAGCCTGATGCTGAAATGAACTTTTTTCACTTGATGGACGGAAAACATACTCATGACAGCCGTTGAAACGTTATTGCAGAATGAAGACATCCACTCCTATCTTGAGCGAAATCAGCGTAAGGAGTTGCTGCGGTTTCTGACGTGCGGATCGGTCGATGACGGCAAGAGCACGCTTATCGGCCGACTGCTTCATGACACCAAGACGATTTATGAAGATCAGTTGGCGGCGGTCAAACGCGACAGCGTGCGACACGGAACAACCGGCGGCGAGGTGGATCTGGCGCTGCTTACCGACGGTCTCAAGGCCGAACGGGAACAGGGCATTACCATCGATGTGGCGTATCGTTTTTTTTCCACCGCCAAGCGCAAGTTTATCATTGCCGACACTCCCGGACACGAGCAATACACCCGCAATATGGCCACCGGAGCATCAACCTGTCAACTGGCGATTATTCTGGTTGACGCACGCCACGGCGTATTGCCGCAGACGCGGCGGCACAGCTACATCTGTTCGCTGCTGGGGATTCAGCATCTGGTGGTGACGATCAACAAGATGGATCTGGTGAATTATTCCGAGGCACGATTTAATGAAATTAAAAATCAGTACTCGGAATTCGCCTCGAAACTCGATATCCGGGATATTCATTTCATCCCGATCTCGGCGCTGAAAGGGGATAATATCGTAGAGTCCAGCCCCCATATGCCCTGGTATAAAAGCGGACCGCTGCTGAATCATCTGGAGACGGTGCATATTGCGTCGGACCGGAACCTGACGGACTTTCGTCTGCCGGTGCAGCTCGTGCTGAGGCCGAACCTGAATTTTCGCGGGTTCGCCGGGTCGATTGCATCGGGCCGCGTGCGGGTTGGCGATGAAGTGATGATCCTGCCATCATCGCGGAAGACGCGGGTCAAATCGATTGTCACTGCGGACGGCGAATTAAGCGAAGCGCAATGCCCCATGCCGGTGGTTTTAACCCTTGCCGACGAAGTGGACATCAGCCGCGGCGACATATTGACCGACGTGGAAAATCCGCCGCACTTCGGCCATGATTTTGAAGCGAATCTGGTCTGGCTTAATGAAAAGCCATTTGATCCGGAAGGGGCGTATCTGCTTAAGCACGGCACGCGAACCACGCCGGTGACACTGAATATTGTTCACGGCATCGATGTCAATACGCTGGAGTCGAAGGAACTCGACACGCTGCATCTCAACGAAGTCGCCCGGTGCGAAATGTCCGCGACGACACCATTGGCATTCGACCCGTATAAAAGTAATCGCTCCACCGGGGCGTTTATCGTTATTGATCGCCAGACCAGCAATACGGTGGCGTGCGGCATGATTCTGGATCAGGATGTGCAATCCGGCCCCACCGACCCGTGGGCGATTGTTGCCGGGCACGAGAGCCGGGCGCGATCCAAGGTTACCGCGCGACTGCGGCAGGAGCGACTGGGCCAAAAACCGTGCACCATTTTGCTGACGGGTTTGACCGGTTCCGGCAAAGCAACGATTGCGTTTGAGTTGGAAAAGCGGCTTTTCGAACTCGGCAAGCTGCCGGTGGTGCTCCATGGGCTGGACCTGCGGCGGCAGATTGCCAGCGATTTGGGATTTTCGGCGGATGATCGGTCGGAAAACCTCCGTCGTATCGGCGGCATAGCCCGAATCTTGAACGATAACGGCATGATCGCGATATGCGCGGTGCTGGCACCGCTGGCGTCAGTCCGCGAGCGGGTGAAAAAGCTGCTTGGTGAAGATCGGTATTTGGAGGTTTATCTCTCGGCGCCGCTGGAAGTGTGTAAGTCTCGGGATCAGGCGGGGATATATAAATTGGCCGAGGCGGGGAAGATCAAGGCGTTTCCGGGCATATCGTCACCGTATGAGGTACCGGAATCACCGGACCTGACCCTTGCGACGCATGAGATTTCGGTTACCGAATCGGTAGACCGGATTATGACCATGCTAAAAAGGCGAGGGTGGATCGAGTAACACCGCGTTTGCAGGCCGAAAAGTTGCCAAATCGCTTATGCTCGCAGGGTGGGGATGAGGCACGCATATCCACGGCGAAAAACTTGCCTCACAGCGGAAACGTATATAATGTTGGCAAGGTTTTCGTGGGCGTATTCCCACGATGTTAGCTGGAGATTTGACGACATGAGTCGATTCGGTAATTTTAACCCCTCCATGATGGCACAAGCCAACGCTAACGTGTCGCCTGATATGGCGGCGGAGCAGCGCAGTTTTTTGCACCGAACCTATGGATGGATGGCGATTGCACTGGCGGTGACCGGGCTTGTGGGGTGGGGAGTGGCGCAGTCACCTTCGCTGGTTAAGTCAATGGCAAATGCGTGGATATTTCTGGTAATCGTCCAGTTTGCCCTGGCGATGGGTTTGAGCTTTGCGATTAATCGTATCAGTTCGGCGGTTGCGACGCTGCTGTTTCTTGCCTATGCAGCTTCATTCGGGCTTACGATGTCGATTGTGCTGCTGGTGTTTACCGCGGCGTCGGTGTTTACCGCATTTTTCATTACGGCCGGTACGTTTGCCGCGCTGGCCATTTGGGGCACCTTTACCAACGCGGATCTCTCCCGGCTGGGGAGTATCGCCGGTATGGCTCTGATCGGTTTAATCATCGCCATGGTGGTGAGCTTTTTTGTCCACTCCACCATGATGGAGATGCTGATTAACGTTGCAGGCGTGCTGATTTTTACGGCGTTGACGGCGTATGACGCCCAGAAAATCAAATATATGTATCTGGTGGGATCGGAGACTTCCGAGGCATCCAAGAAAGCGTCCGTTATGGGCGCATTTATGCTGTATCTGGATTTCATCAACCTCTTTATGTTCATTCTGCAGTTTGTGGGCCAGCAGCGAGAATAATGCACACAACGAAATTGAGACAGGCGAACATCCAGACCGGGTGTTCGCTTTTTTTATTGGGTGCGACCGGTTTTACTATCGCCTGTAGAATTTTTGCGGTATGGTGGCAAGTGAATGAAGGAGCCTGAAATGGCGAACAAACCACTGGTGGGAATTATCATGGGAAGCCGATCCGATTTACCCACCATGCAGCATGCTGCCGACACGCTGAAGCATTTTTCCGTCGCCTACGAAATGCGGGTAGTATCCGCTCACCGTACGCCCAAGATGATGATGTCTTATGCCGAAGAAGCGGGGAATCGCGGAATCAAGGTGATTATTGCCGGAGCGGGAGGGGCGGCACATCTTCCCGGAATGGTGGCATCCAACACTGCGCTACCGGTGTTGGGCGTGCCGATCCAAAGTCGGGCGCTGCGCGGCATTGATTCGCTACTTTCGATTGTGCAGATGCCTGCGGGGATACCGGTGGGAACACTCGCGATTGGGAAAGCGGGGGCTGCCAATGCCGCCCTGATGGCAGTATCGATATTGGCACTGGAAGATACTCATCTTGCCCAACGATATGCCGAGTGGCGAACTGCCAATACTCGGGGAGTCATGGAGAATGCGCACATTGAAGGGTGAACATTCGATTAAAAATCAGCGGCATCCGGTGAATGGCGAGCGTTCCCTCTGCGTGCTGGGAGGTGGCCAGCTTGGAGCCATGCTCTGCGAGGCAGCCAAACGGATGGGATATTTCACCATCTGCATTTCGAGCGATGAAGCCGATCCCGCCAGCCGATGGGCGGACCTGCACATCAAGGGGGACCCGAGTGATCCGCGTCTGGTAAGGTCGGTTGCAGAAAATGCGGCGGCCATCACGGTGGAAGCGGAAAGTATCGCACCGGCCGCACTGGGGCATGATCACTTTCGAGGGGTAATCTCGCCGGGCGTCGAAGCGCAGCGAATCGTTCAGGATCGCCGACTGGAGAAGACCTTTCTGGCGGAGCATGGACTAGCGGTGGGCCCGTTCCGCCTGGCTGAAACGCTGGAAGATTTGACAACCGCCGCGGAAGAAATGCTTCAGACAAGCCCGAAAATCGTGGCCAAGACGGCGCGAGGCGGCTACGACGGGCGCGGACAGGTGTGGATCGATTCACCGGAAAAAGCGGCTTCCGCATGGCAGGCGCTGGGGCAGGTGCCCGTGGTGGTGGAAGCGGCCGTCGATTTTACGGCAGAAATTTCAGTGATCGTGGCGCGAAATAATCGCGGCGAAAAATGCGTTTTTCCCGTTCTGCAGAACGAACATCGCCGGGGTATTCTGTTTCAAACTCAAATCCCCGCCCCCCAACCTCTGGAGGTGATTCGCAGCGCCCAGGAGCTCGCGATTGAAACGGCCGACGCGCTGGCGATTGTCGGACTCCTGACCGTCGAGATGTTTGTTCTGCCGGATGGGCGGGTATGGGTGAATGAACTGGCGGCGCGACCGCATAATTCAGGCCACGTGACGATGCGTGCGACATCCCGCTCGCAATTTGAAATGCACGTTTGTGCATTGATGGATCTACCACTTTCGCCGGTCGGACTTATCACTCCCGGTGTGATGACCAATTTATTAGGCGATCTGTGGGCGGACGGCGAACCTGATTTTCAATCGGTATTGACCCACTCGATGGCAAGTATTCACCTCTATGGCAAGAGCCCGCGGCCCGGTCGCAAAATGGGGCATATGATCCATATAGCCGCCACGTTGGACGAGGCCAAATCGGCAGCCGACCGCGCCTATGCAGCGCTGGGCGGGAAATAGGCTGCCTTGACACGGGAATCGGGCGGCTGGGGCGGACCGGTTCCTCGGCCATCGGCGGATGCCGGTCGGATGAAAAGGACCCCGGGCAAAGGCTAAAATCCTCTGCAGTCCGCAAGATTTCGTGTGCTGAGGAGAACTGGGTCATGTTATCGAACGTAATCTGCCTGATGATCGGCGTGATGATCATCGGAATGTCCATTTTTGATCTTCTCTGGACGGCTTTTGTTGAAGGTGCCGGACCGCTTTCATTGCGGACGATGATTTTGGTGGGACGGATGCAGAGACATCTTCGCTCGCATGTTCACTCACGCAAGATTATTCCCTGGGCGGGATTAAGCGTCATTCTGGCAAGTTTGGCGATGTGGACCGGCCTGATGTGGATTGGATGGACATTCATTTTTTCCTCGTTTCCCGGTGCCGTGGTCTCCGCTACCACCCATCAACCGGTTGATCTCTGGCAGCGTATCTATTTCGTCGGATCGACGCTCTTTACACTCGGCATCGGCGATCTGTTACCCCGCGGCCCTGCATTTGAGATTTTGACCGATCTGTGCAGTGCAAGCGGTTTCTTTGTGTTTGGTGCGGCCCTCGCCTATCTGGTGCCGGTGATTTCAGCGGCAACTCAAAAGCGATCGGTTGCCGTATACATCTGGTCATTGGGGCATAATCCGTCGGATATTATTTATCGAGCGTGGAACGGCTGCGATTCGGCGGAACTGGCCAATCATTTCGACGCGCTGATTCCCCAACTTTTTACGCTGGGCGAATTGCATCTTACCTATCCTGTGCTGCATTTTTTTCACAGCCCCAAACGGGCGGCGAGCGCCGGAGCCAATATCGCCATGCTCGATGAGGCACTGAGCATTCTTGAATTCGGTCTGGAGCAGACTTGCGGGGTGCAGGCTGCTCGTATCCATTCGGTTCGTGAAGCGATTAACCAGTACGTGGTTACGCTCGCGCCGGTATTGAAATATGTACGTTCCGGCGGGTCGCCACCAATTCCGTCGCTGGACGTACTACGACAGGGAGGATTGCCGACCAAGCCGCAACGCGACTACGAAACCGCGATCGGCAATC
Organism: Phycisphaerae bacterium; assembly: GCA_049965755.1. Taxonomy (GTDB): domain Bacteria; phylum Planctomycetota; class Phycisphaerae; order WQYP01; family WQYP01; genus JAJZGD01. The sequence goes on from JBMFVY010000003.1 coordinate 15,491, forward strand.
AGATGGAACGGCGGCAGTTATTGCTGCGCCTGGCCAAGATGGAAGGCTGGTCATGGGAGCATATTCATCCGACAGAGCTGTGCATAGCAGCAGAGCCACAGCGACGGATTATTCCTACCAGTTCAGAGCCTGCTCCGGTAGCCAGCGTATAACGCGGCGTCGTGGGGGCCCATTGCTTCAGTCGGCGTCGATTTTGAGCAGATTCAGTGCGAGGGAACGGGTCGAAATGATATCTTCGGTGATGATGGCGATCGCCTGCCGCTGAACCCGCCAGATGAACGATTTTTCCACATCTGCCGACGGCACCCAGCGAAAATCGGTATGCTCATCGTTGAGTACCACTTTATGGTTTCTTGGGGCGGCAGCGGCGAATACGGGTAAAACATTCACCCGATCTCTGCCCCGGTGATAAAACATTTCCAGAAATTCCACCTGGTGAAATGCGGTTGGTTTGAGGCCGGTCTCCTCGCGCAATTCACGAAGGGCGGCTTCGACGGCCGTTTCACCCGATTTTATTCCCCCGTACACAACGCTCCATATCCCGCCATACTCCCCCTGCTCGCCAGCCCGAAGCAATTGAAGAAATTCCGGCCCCGCAGGGGTTTTACGATAAACGTAAACAGCGATACGGTTACTTTTTATCTTCGGCATGGAATTGAACCTTCCTTATTTTGAGTCTGCTTCATCAAATCTTTTCAAATGTTTGTCGGGGTGTGCGGCGGATCACACCACGCAGTTCCAGCATGGTAAGTTCGGCCATCACGACGGCGGCCGGCAAAGAAGTATTTTGGCATAATTCATCCAAACCTGAATCGGAGCCGTTACCGATGGCGGCGAGAATTTTTTCCTGCGGAGCGGAAAAGAGCTGCTCCTGCGGCTCTGATTCCGTTGCGCCAGCGGGGGTGGGCAGACCTTCCCGCCGCGAGGCTGAAGCGGACGATGCCGACCTGCGGGCTGCGGGACGAACCGGCGCGGGCACAGGCGCCGGTTTAGCGGAGACTGCGGTGGGCGCCGCAGAATCGTCCGATTCGGATTCGGCGGTCAAGAGACCAAGTGATTCCATGATATCGGGGGCTGATTCCACCAATTCCGCTCCACCGGAGCGAATGAGATGATGGGTGCCGCTGCTGGCCGGAGAATCGACCCTGCCGGGCACGGCAAACACTTCGCGTCCATAATCTTCAGCGGCAAGGCGGGCGGTAATCATCGAACCGCTGCGCAAATTGGCCTCCACCACCAGCGTGCCGAGAGATAGAGCTGCGATGATACGATTGCGGGGTGGAAAATTTTTTGGCAGCGGTGGTTCGCCGGGCGGCATTTCACTGATGATACAGCCGCAGTGGCGTTTAACAATTTCATCATAAAGCTCGTGATTTTCCGGCGGATAGCAATGACTGAGCCCGCAACCGCTTACTACAATCGTGCGGCCACCGGCGCGAAGCGCACCGTAGTGGGCGGCGGTATCGATGCCGCGGGCCCCCCCGCTTACGACCGTCATACCCGCCTGGGCAAGTCCGCGGGCAAATTTTTCCGCCTGTTCGCGCCCATAAAGGGTGCACTGGCGGGCTCCGACAATGGCCACGGCAAGCGTATCATCGCGCAGCAATTCCCCGCGCAGAAATAATATCGGGGGCGGGTCCGGAATCGGACGCAGGCCCGGCGGCCAATTGTCATCGGTCGGGCAGATGATCCGCAGGGCGAGGCGGTCGCAATCGGTGAGGGTCTCGTCGATATTCACCTGTGCAAATGCTGATTTGAACGCAGCGGCCCGCTCGACTGTGATGCCCAGAGCCGCGGCCCATTCTGACGCGGGAAGGTTACATGCAGCCTGTACGTGTCCCGCGTGAGCAACCAGACGATTGATGAGAATCGGTCCCAGGCCGGCGGTACGCGAGAGTCGTAAATAAGCCAATGCATCAGGTGAAGCAATCGTTGAGGTGTTCATCGGACTGACGCCCCCGCTGTGATGACGGATTTGATGGCATCGAGGATCGCCGCCTCGGGAACATCGGTTACCACCTTTACTTCACCAATTTTCAGGGGCAGAATGAGTCGGAGTCTGGCGGAGGCAACTTTTTTATCACTGTACATGGCTGAATGAATAGCCTGCACATCTACTCTTGGAATACATGTCGGCAAACCGGCCCTACGGATAAGTGATTCCAGACGACCGGAGAGTTGGGACTCGCAGTGCCCCAGTTCCACCGCCAACCGTGCTGCGGCCAGCATGCCCAGCGCCACGGCATAACCGTGCGGCAGCTTGTCGTAGCCGACCACCGCTTCCATGGCATGGCCGAACGTATGGCCGAGGTTGAGATGGGCGCGAATGGAATTCTCGTAGGGGTCTTTCGTGACGATTTCGGCCTTGATACGGACATTTCGGGAGATGAGTTCTGTCAAATCACCGGGGTTACTTTCGAGCACCTGAGGAAGATGATCTTCAAGCCAGTGGAATAAATTTTCGTCGGCAATGACAGCGTGCTTGATGCACTCCGCCAAGCCCGAGATCAACTCGCGCCGCGGAAGCGTTGAGAGAAAATTCACATCCATGGCGACAAGTGACGCATGATGAAATGCGCCCAGCAAATTTTTACCCATGGCGTGATCAATACCGGTCTTTCCCCCGACACCAGCATCGACGGCCGCGAGGAGGGAAGTGGGCATTTGAATCAGCGGAACGCCACGCAGAACGGTGGCGGCGGCAAAGCCGGTCATGTCACCGACGACTCCCCCACCGAGGGCGATGATCGGCAGGCGGCGTTCCCAGCGATGATCAAGCAGAAAGTCCCAGATTGTGCCAAGTGTTGAGATATTTTTATGCTGCTCACCGGCCGGGATGATCAGGGAGGCCGGTTTGATTCCCCCCTCGCGGAGCGCCGATTCTATCTTGGGGAGATGGAGCGGCGCAACGTTGGCATCGGTAATGACGGCACAGGTATGCGGATGAAAACGCCCGACAACGAATTCTGCCACCTCCCGGCACATATCGGATCCGACAAGGATGTCGTAGTCGGCATGAACGGCGGCTACGTGAACATGAATCTTCTGCATAAGGGTATCATAACCCAACTATGGTGCCGGGGTCATGCCCAACGTTGCAGCCCGGGGACGCATCATCGGCGAAACGGAGTCTGGTTGGAGGTGCCGGGAGCCGGTAGCCGCAGTTGGAACATCCGACGCGAGCTATTTACTCATCATTTTTTTTATATCTTTTGTCACCTGCTGAGGATCATACCCCGTGATAATGTAACGCAATACGCCCTTTCGATCGAGAATAAATTGAGTCGGGATTGCGGTGATGCCGTAAGCCCGCGCAATGGCGAGATTGCCCGGGTTGTTGACATCGTACATCTGAGGCCAGGTCATTTTTTTGTGTTGAGCCAGAAATGTTTTGAGTGCTTTGGGGTTGGCGTCCAGCGAAACGCCGATGACATCGAATCCTTTTTTGTGCAGTTTGGAATAAAGAGATTCGACGTGTGGGATACTTGCCCGGCACGGGGGGCACCATGTGGCCCAGGTATCCACGAGCACAACATGGCCGATGAGCGATTTGGTACTGAACGGTTTGCCGCTGCCAAGGAGAACGCCTTCAAACACGGCATGATGATTGAGGTGTTTATTTTGAGCGGTCTTCATAGCCGCCATTTGCTGGTATTGCTGCGCCGCGGGGCTCTTGAGTACCTTAAGAACGATTTCCCCGGCCTGATTGGCTACATGCGTGTCCGCCGCGCCAAGATGCCTGATGCTCATCAGCAACTGAACCATGTCCTCATTCATCGGGTGTTTGACGGCAATGGCGCGGAGCGTGTCGATGACCTTCTGCTGCGCAGCGGGATCGTGCTGGTGGGTAAGCCACATGTATTGCTGCAGATACATACGGGCGAGGAGGTTTCTGAACGGGTGCGCACTTTTGGCTTGAGCAGATAAACGCGCCAACGCAGATTGATCGCCGAGCACGGCCATAATCGCGAGATAATGGTCGCGTGCACCGGTGAAAAAAGGTTTAAGCTCCGGGCGCTGCACCATCCCCTGATCAAATGCAGTTACCACCGTGCCGAGGATGGGCGTGAGCTTGGGCCCGAATTTTGCCGTCAGGGACTTTGATTGGAGAACATCCACGATGGAAGCGCCATGGAGCGTTTCTGCAATTTTCTTCAAAGACTTAAATTGAGCGGCCTCGACGTTCACCGCAATCTGTTGAGTTGACTCCTTTGCCGCGGGTGCAGGGCTCGAAGCCGCAGCCGACGCTGCCGATGATGCACTGATCACCATGGCAATGGCCACCGCGATTGATCCACCGATTATTGCCGTTCTCATTGACTTTTTACCGTTCAACATCCACCTTCTCCATGTAAGGAAAACAAACAACGCCTGTTAGGCCAGTATATAATCGCGGCTCGGCCGAGAAGAAGAGCGAACGCCGAGCGATCAAGCCTGCCCCTCCGTCACCACCGGGTTACGCAGGCGCCCCAGCGCTTCAATTTCAATTTCCACCACATCACCTTCCTTGAGCCAGCGTGGCGGAGTTCGCCCCATCCCGACTCCAGCCGGGGTGCCGGTGAGGATGATGGTGCCCGACAGAAGCGTAGTGGAGCCGGAAAGAAATTCGATAATCCGGGGGATGGAAAAAATCATGTCGGCCGTCGAACTCTCCTGCATCAGTTCACCACTGACCCACGTGCGAATCTTCAGATTCATCGGATCAAATTCGCCGTTTTCATTGGTAACAACCGCCGGCCCGACGGGGCAGAAAGTATCAAAGGATTTGGCCCGGCACCATTGCGAACCGCCCCACTGCTTCTGCCAATCGCGGGCGGAGACATCGTTGGCGATGGTGTAACCAAAAACATATTTCAAGGCATCGCGCTGCGATACATTTTTACACCGTCGGCCGATGACCACCGCCAATTCTCCCTCGTAATCCACCTGGCCGCTGGCCAAGTGCGTAGGGAGTTCAATGGGTTGATCCGGGCCGATGACGGAGGCGGGATTTTTGAAAAAGACCACCGGATATTGCGGCTCTTTGGCCCCTGTTTCCGCGGCGTGGGCGCGATAGTTAAGCCCGATACAAATGATGGCGGGCGGTTGCACGGGGGCTAAAAATTGAGGGCTCCCCTTCATTTGATGAGTGAACGTAAAGCCGGCTTCAAACGATCCATCGAGAAGTGACACCATGCCGTTGCCGAGCAGATATCCCCATTGAGGTTCACCACGTGCATTTGGTACTTTGACCAGTTTAGACAAAGATCGGCCTTTCTCCGAAAGTTGGCGCGGGTCAGACAGGTCGCCAAATCTCCTGTCACCGGCGCGACTGCCTAAGTATGTTGCCATGGAAAGGAGAATATTTCAAAAAAGCCAGAATAAGGCGATGATTTTCGGCGTGGCGATCTTTACGGGCGTGTGCGATGCAATCTGATTATAACCGTCGGAGAGCCGGTGGCCGCGCCGGCAGATAGGTGAAAGTTGACAGGAGCGCAAGTATGCAGCCGTAATGCGCACGGCGGGATTTATATTCGCCCACCGCAATGAGCATAAAGGCTTTTCGCTCTGCCTTCGGCGGTTGAAGTTTTAATGGAAATCACGGGACTGGCTTTCGATTCGGGCGTTTGGAAATAATTTCGGCAGACTCCAAGCTTTATAGACCAGAATATGTACCACAGTGTCCCGGCGTTCCACTTTACCTTTGACGATAATCGCCGGGGCAAGCCGAAGCGCCCGACGGTATTTTTCATAGATCGACGGTTTGATGATCAGATTGGCGATGCCGGTTTCATCCTCGATGGTGATGAAGGTGATGCCTTTGGCGGTGGCAGGCCGCTGTCGAACCAGCACCACACCGGCGACGGTAGCACGGGTGCCGTCGGGGAAATGCCGTTCGTCGATGATATCGGCGGTTGCGATGATGCGCCGCTGATTCAGCGCCTCACGAAAGAACGACATGGGATGAGCCTTAAGCGAAAACCCCAGGGCCGCATAATCCTGCAGCACTATTTGTTCCGCGGGCAGGACAGGGAGTCGGCATGGATCGCTTTTTTGGGTGCAGCGGTCAAACAGAGGCATGGGGGCATCGTGCATATTGGCAATGGCCCAGATGGCGGCCTGGCGGGTAAGCCCCATGGAATTAAAGGCATCGGCCCGGGCCAGAATCAGCAGTGTCGCCCTGCGGATGCCGGGCGTCATACGCCACAGGCAGGCGGGGGTTTGAAACGGCCCACAGGAACGAACGCTTTGAGCAATTTTTTCGCATTCCGCCTGTGGCGCGCCGTGCGCCATTGACAAGCCCAAGCGCAGCGATCGGGATGGATATTCAATGGTGGATTCCCACTGGCTGTGATTGACATCCACCGGCAGTATCTTGACGCCGTGGGCGGCAGCATCGCGAAGCAGTTGGGCGGGCTGATAAAAACCCATCGGCTGACTGTTGAGCAGCGCGGCGCAGAATTCGGCCGGGTGGTGACATTTCAGCCATGCCGACACATAGACCAGCAGGGCAAAACTTGCGGCATGCGATTCCGGAAATCCATATTCACCGAAACCGCGAATCTGATTAAACACGGCCTGTGCGTACGCCGGTGTGTAGCCGCGGGCGATCATTCCCGCAGTAATTTTCTTTTCAAATACCGCGATGAGATGTCCCTTGCGTTTCCAGGCGGCCATGGCGCGGCGCAATTGATCCGCCTCGCCGGGAGAAAATCCGGCAGCCGCCATCACCAGCGCCATGGCCTGCTCCTGAAACAGCGGCACCCCGAGGGTGCGCTGCAGCACCCTGCGGATATGATCATCGGGATAGGTGATGAGTTCCTCGCCGTTACGCCGCCGCAGGTAAGGATGCACCATGTCGCCGACGATCGGCCCGGGCCGGACAATCGCGACCTCGATAACCAAATCGTAATAGCAACGGGGTTTGAGACGCGGCAACATGGTCATCTGGGCGCGACTTTCAACCTGAAACACTCCGATGGAATCGGCCCGGCAGAGCATGTCATACACCGCCGAGTCTTCGGCCGGGATCGTATGCAATTCCAGATTCGCGTCCAATCCGTCCATCCTGCGCCCCTGATTGACGAGATCAATCCCCCTGCGGATGGCGGTGAGCATGCCCAGCGCCAGGATGTCCACCTTCAGCATGCCCATGGCGTCAATATCATCTTTATCCCATTCGATGATGGTGCGATCCGGCATGGCGGTATTTTCAATCGGGACGCAGCGGCACAGCGGCCCGGCCGTAATAATAAATCCTCCCACATGCTGCGAAAGATGGCGTGGAAAGCCCTGAATCTCCTTCGCCAGGGCGATAAGTTCCTGCATGGTGGGATCATCCGGATGCAGGCCGATCTCCCGCAGTTGCCGGGGATCAAGCACCCGCTTTTCCCACCAATCGGCGGCATCGGCCAGGCGATCAACGGCGTCGAGCGAAAGGCCCAGCGCTTTGCCCACATCGCGCACGGCACTGCGACGGCGATAGGTGATAACTTCCGCCGTGAGCGCAACACGGTCGGTACCATATTTGCGGTACAGATAATCGATCACTTCCTGACGCCGCTGATGTTCAAAATCAATATCGATATCGGGCGGTTCACGGCGCTCGCGGCTGATAAAACGTTCCACAAGCAGATCAATACGGGCAGGGTCCACGGCCGTGATTCCCAGGCAATAACAGACGGTGGAATTGGCGGCGGCTCCTCTTCCCTGGCACAGAATGCCCCGGGATCGGGCGAAGCGGACCAGATCATCGACGGTCAGAAAATAGGGGGCGTAATTCAGGTCGTCGATGAGCTGAAATTCATGTTCGAGCCGACGATTAACATCCTCCGGTACGCCGTGCGGATAACGCTGCTGTGCTCCGCGGCGGGTTAAATCGATCAGATGGCTCATCATGATTTTACCGGGGGGGCAGAGTTCGGAGGGGTATTGATATTGGATATGATCCAGCGAAAAGGCCCGGGCACGATCTGCGATTTCCACCGTGCGGTATACCGCTGCGGGCATATCCGCGAACAAGCGCAGCATTTCAGCGGGCCCCTTGATATGGCGCTGGGCGTTGGCAAAGAGATGAAATCCCGCCTGCGACCGCTCCATGCCCAGGCGTGTGCAGGTTAAAACATCCTGCAGGGCCTGACGATACGGCAGGTGGTAATGCACATCATTGACCGCCACCACAGGAATGTGCAGTTGATCCGACCAGCGCCAAATAACGCTTTCGCGATACGCATCGTGGGGATCGTAGCAGCGGCTTACGGCCAGGGAGAGCCGATCGTCATCAAATACCGCGTGGAGCCGATGTAAGATGTCGGCGAAGGATTCTGTGGGGATCGGCGGAGGAACTGCAACGGCGAGAAGATCGGAACTCAGCTCGATGAGATCATCGAGAGTTAAAAAGCATTTTCCCTTGGGGGCACGACGTTTGCCGCGTGTCAGCAATTGGCAGAGATCCCCGTAACCGCGCAGGGAAAAGGGATATACCAGAACGGAAACCGGCGGCGATCCCCCAGACGGAAGCGGTGATCTGTCCGGCTGAAAAGCGGCAGGATCGGTTTGAAGGTGAAGATGGGCACCGACGATCAGGGGGATGCCCAGTTCACGGGCGGCGCAGTGGGCCCTGACCACGCCGGCGAGCGTCTGGATGTCGGTCAGTGCAACGGCATGGAGGCCGACTTCCACGGCACGGCTGATGATTTCCTCCGGATGACTGGCACCGCGAAGAAATGAAAAATTACTAACCACCTGCAGTTCTGCATAGGGGCCGGCGGCCGGGCGTTCGGAAACGGGGTTGACCTGCGGTTTGCACCGCGGCATAGGGGATTCCGGCATGGTCAGCCCCAGATTCCATGTACAAACCAGCGGTCATCTTCCAGCCGATGGTAGACCCACAGCCAGCGGCCGTCCGGCAGTTGCAGTTTGAAGTAATCACGGGTTTGGCAGTGTGAAAGTGTGCGTTGGGTGACGATGCGTTCCGGCCCGATACGGCTGATGACCGGATAATTGGTGCCGCGCCATTCAATGCGGTACGGCGGAGATTCCGGCTGCAGGGCGACACATTGTGCGATCTCCGGCTGATCCAGCAGAATGGACGGGCGGTCCAGCGGCGGCCATTTGCATGCAGGTGTGCCGGCATGATCGAATGCAGAAATCTTGATCGGCTCCCGACGAGCGGCACATTCCGGAATATGCGATGCCGCCGGTGCCGATCGGAGAAGACATCGGCCGCCCCATTTATTGATAAGCCGATCGAGAAGTTCGCGAAGTTGGTCGGTATCTGCGCGGGCGGGATCGACAGGAAGCATGGGGGCTTGCCCAGGCCCGATGCGGCTGGTTCTTACCGCCGTGAGGGTAATCGCCTGCACACCGTCGCCGAGGTGCATGCGCTCCACATAGGGACGAATAACTGTCCACCAATGGCGTGGTTCGCAGACGGGGCGCATCAATGAAATTTTTTTTATATTCGGCGGGTGATAAGGCCGGTGAAATACCACCTCCAGTTCACGGGCGCCCATCCACTGAAGCGATAACTGTGCCGAGAGTTCGTGGATAAGTTCTTCCACCGCAGCCATAATCATTTCCAGTTGAATTATTGAGGCTTCAAATTGCCGGGTGGCTGAATATGTCGGACGATCCCGGAACGGTTCGATATCCTCATGCACCCGTCCGAGAGCCTGATCCAGACGCCTCAGCACCTCGGGGCCGAAACGATCCGTCACAGCTGGCCGTGGTATATCCATTAAATGTTGAATTTCAGTTATACCGACGGCAGCAAGATTGCGGCATATATCCGGCGATAATCTCAATGCCGCCACGGGCAGATGGGCCAGCATCCGGGATATCGATTCATGATCCGGAGAGGGCGGCGCATGGGGGCCGTAGTGCGCCAGTGCCCAGGCGGCGCCGATGGTGGGAGCTTCCGCCAGACGGGTGGAAAATCCCAGTTCGGTCAGTGACCGGCGGATTCGATCTGCCGGAGGCCGGGAGCCGACGTGCAGATGCCCGGTTCCGGATATGTCAATGAATAATCCGTGCGAAGCGGTCGGAAAGGCTTCATCCGTATGATGCGGAGTCGGATCAATCATGACGCGCGGAGAAAATCGACCGGCCCATCGGGCCAGCTTCTCGATCGCCTGCTGATACACATCCGGCTGCCGGGGATGAATCTCCGCCTGCGGGCAAAGTGCCGCCGCTTCAGCCAGGTTCATGCCCGGTACAACACCGGCGGCCGCAGCGGCCGGACAGCACCGCATCACATACCGGCGCTGATCAATCTCGGCCGTGATGATCAGCGGCGGGAATCGACGCCGACTCTGCGCGGGGAAGCGTTTACCCGACCTTCGCGGCGATGATCGGATATGCCGTCGTGCGAGTTCCACTTCCCAATGCGGGAGATATACGCATATAACCCGCTCCATGTACCACCTCGTAATTCCATGATGCCGTCCATTGATTCACCAACCTTGCCGGGCGTTTTTTGGCGGTGACCAGATGAATATCCCATTGAGGCTGATTGACACTCGACGGGCGGGGGCGGATATGCCAGCGTGTAAGAGCCCAGCAATGACCGGCAGATTGAGTCATGGGCCGGGCCAAGAGGATGCGGGTCTGCCCCGCTTCCGCCGCCAGTTGCAGACGCCGGCCAACTGAAAGCGGAATATCTTCCATTGCAGAGGCCACGATGAGGGGCACCGAACGACATCGGGCGGCCTGCACGATGCCATCAAGCCACTGCTCGGCGGAAAGGGGATCAAAATAAATCCCTTCCACCGTGCCCGAATTAACACCACACCCGGCTGCCTGTAAAAAAAACCAATTCGGCCAACAGCGGCGACCGACCCAGAGCACATATCGGTCGGCCGCCAATTTGCAGGCCATGGATGCCAGAAGGGTAAGCGGCGGGTGCCAATTATCGATTGACGGACCCGCGCTGAAAAATTCGTGCACACCTCCGGTAGAGAGCTCAGCGAAGGGATCGGACGAAGATATGGGGGTGGAGGTGGCTGATGGTGCGGACTCAGCGACCTGAATATCTTCCGCACGGCGCAGATTCAAATCTGATATCAGCGATTGAATGGGGTCATTCATATGACATTCTCCCGTTACCAATGTTAGGTATATGTTAGGTATTTGACGGGGGAATGTCAAAGCGCCCGACGTGGGATGAAAATCCCCACGGTATGGCCATTGCGAGGGGTGCCGGATAATATGGAATATGCTGGCGGCGGATGATGGTGAATGAAGAAAAAACATCCTTTTCTGGACTATCTGGTGGCGGTATCGGCCCGAAGCGTTTCCATGCTGTTGGGGTTGTTTCCCGTCAATGCGAATTTAAGAACCGCCCGTGCTGCGGGGGCGGGGTGGTGGTTTATCAGCCGCAAGCATCGCGACCGGGCGATGGAAAATCTCACCCGTTCTTTTCCTGATACACCGCCGGAGAAACTTCGCATCATCGCCCGCCAGTCGATTGAGCACTTTTTTGAACTGGTCATTGATGTGCTGTTTTCCACCCGGACGATCAATCTGCAGCGATGGCATCGGTTTGTGCATCTGGAGCCCGGCGTACGCGACGTGCTTGAACTGGCCATGAAGGACCGCGGGGCGATTATGCTCACCGGCCATTATGGCAACTGGGAAATTCTCGGCTACACCATGGCGACGCTGGGATTCAAAACCTACAGTGTTGCGAGGCCGATTGATAATCCGCACATTGACGCATGGCTGTTAGGTGTTCGGCAGCGCAAGGGGCAGGTGATTTTATCCAAGCGAGGTGTGACGACGACCGCACAAGATGTGCTGAAAAACGGAGGCGTTCTGGGACTGATCGCCGATCAAAATGCAGGCCCCAAGGGGATGTTCGTGCCGTTTTTCGGCCGCCTGGCCAGTACTTACAAAAGTATCGGCCTGCTGGCGATTGAATATCAGGTGCCGGTGATCATCGGCTATGCCCGGCGGCGTGGAGATCGGTTTGAATTTGATGTCGGCGTGAGCGATATCATCTACCCGCAGGACTGGGCGGACGAATCGGACGAATTGCGCTATATCACGGAACGTTATACGGCGGCGATTGAAACTTTTGTACGGCAGGATCCGAGTCAATATCTGTGGATTCACCGACGGTGGAAAACACGACCGAAGAATGAGATCGCCGAGGCAACATCCACCATGACAACGGGTTGATCTACCCCGTGCGGGTGAATGTCGGCGGAAGACGGTGGGCTGATTATTTGCTGTTGGATGCATCGGAGGGCCGATCGCCGGAGGAGGCCTTTGCCTTTTTCTCTGCAATCCAGCCGAAAAATGTCATCGGCACGCCGAAAATCAGCAGCACAATTCCCCAATAAAGGTCAATGTTGATGTGCTCGGTGATGTTCGGAATGTAGGTGGGCGACACGAGGGCATAAATCGTGATGATGATGCCCACCAGGATGAAGAAGATGCCAATCGGTAATCGCAGATCAATCATATTTCAAACTCCGTAAACAATGCTCTCCACGCACCATGCACCAGATCTATCACCAGAATAGCAGATTCAGGATCAGGGTGCAGATCAGGGCGACAATACCAATGAACAGAGGCCTGCGCCAAACGGGGACATCGTGAGCCTCGGGCTTGGGTGTGAGCTGGTACACAAGACCGACTAGCTGTTCACGCGGTTTATTCTTCGTGAAGAGACTGACAATGATGGTCGCCGCCGCACCGGCACAGAAAGACCATACCGCGCACCAGAATGCGCCGGAGGTACCGTTGTTGAAGGTATGTGCCATGGGCAGGCCGGGGAACCGGAGGACAAAAAGCGTTGCCGAGGTAAGGGTACCGATGATGATACCGGCAAAACCGCCCATGGGAGTGGTAAAGCTGGCGAACATCCCCAGCAGGAAGACCGAAATAAGCGGTGCATTCACCACGCCGAAGATATTCTGCGTATAACCCATGATGCTGCGTGATCCGGCGACCGCGTAGGCGAAAGCGACACTGATGATAATCCCAACGACGGTCATCAGACGACCAAAATTGAGATAGTGCTTGTCGGGTGCATTGGGGCGGATGTAGGCGGCGTAAAGATCATAGGTGACCACCGTATTAAATGCGGTGACGTTACCCGCCATACCGGACATGAATGACGCCATCAAAGCGGTAAGGCCCAGCCCCAGCAGACCGGCCGGGTAGTACTTGGCCATCATCAGTGGCATCACGTTGTTAAATGTTTTTGTCGGCGAGATACCATGGCCGCTGGGAAGCAGATGAGGGATCAGCGGAATGGCGAGTACGCCCGGCAGAATGACGATGAAGGGGAACAGCATTTTGGGAAACGCCGCCAGAAGAGGCGTATCCTGAGCTGCGGTAAGGTCCTTTGCGGCCAAGGCACGCTGGACGACAAGGAAGTTGGTACACCAGTAGGAGAACGAGAGCACAAATCCCAGGCCGAGCACGACGCCGGGCCATGAAATCTGCAGAGGGTTGTTGATGCCCCCCATGTGCGCCCAGGTATGGAGCCACTGTGAGCCGGAAAGTTTAACCCCGGCGGTGGCGACTGCCGCCGCTGCGGGTGTATGGCCGGCCGAATTTCCGTGCAAAGCCGCGTGCAGACTGCCTGCCGCGCCGGCGGCAACGGCGTGAAGTTTGTGGGTAGCGGCAGCGGCTGCTTCTTTCGGGTAGATGGCGTAGCGCTGATGCGTCTTGAGCCAATGTTTGAAATGGGCCCAACCATGATTGGCAATCAGGGCGATGATGGTGAGCGGGGCGACACCGAATACAATCAGGAAGAACTGGAGCACCTCGTTGTAGATGCTGGCGGTCAATCCGCCGAGAAAGGTGTAAACCAGTACCACTGCCGCCGATATCAGAACGCTGACATTGAAGTTGAGGCCCAGAAAGTCCTGAAGCACCAGAGCAAGGGCGTACATGCTGATGCCGGAGATAGCCGGGGTGAAGATGGCAAAGGTGATCGCATTGACGAAACGCGTACCTTCGTTGTAACGCTTATTGAGAAACTCCGGCACGCTGCGAACCTTGCTGCCGTAGAAGAACCGCATCATCGCCACGCCCATGAAGACCATGGCGGGAATCGCACCGATCCAGTAGTAGTTGGCGGTGATCATGCCGTATTCGTAGCCGCTGGTCGCCATCCCCATGACTTCCAGTGCGCCGAGATTGGCGGAGATAAATGCCAAACCGGTGATCCACGACGGGATGCTGCGACCGGAGAGGAAGAAATCTTCGCTGGTTTTCTGCTTGCGGCCGGTGAGGATACCGATCCCGACCACAAAGAGAAGATAAACGACCAATACCGCGTAATCGATCGGATGCATCACCAGCAGCGGACCGTGCTTGACCGCGACGGTTGTCGGCACAGTGAGCGCCCCCACGAAATGCCCGAAAGATAACGTTCCATCCACGATCAACCTCCGAAGTTCACCTTACCGCCATACATCTTTATTCAGACGCCGGAGCGTCAAACCGAATTGCGACCCGTTGGTGCCGCATCAGGGAAACAAATGCTACCCGAATGCGCGCCGGCGTCAAATGCGAGGAGAGGGTGCTTTATTGCGTGGGATAACGCGATCCTCCAGATATGGCAGTACGGGGTGGGTTGGAACGGACGAGGGACATCGCGATGGCATCGGCAAGCTTGCCGATCGCCCGGCTCAAGGCATCTGCAGCCGAACCAGAGTTTGGTTCGGGAATCGAGGTTATCCGCAGATGATGGATTTGCGGTGGACGATGGTGGCGAACCAATGCCCAAATGGTGCTCATATCAAGATGAGCGGCACCATGAGCAGCGGTCGAAATCCGCAGTCTCGTTATCACAATTGAAAGCGTGACGTAAGATTTTCGCGGCCCGGGCTCACCGGGAATAATCACCTCCGACAGAGTGAGCGCCCGGGATAAATCAACGGCAACTGTGTGGCGGATCAGGATGGCAAGGGGTGCGGCCCATCGTGTGTCGTTGCTGACTTGGAGGTGCCCATTGCCTGCGCTTCGCGTGAGCCACAGTCGATCCATCTGAGGTGGAATGGTAACCCGACCTACCAGAACTGGGGGGCCGATGTAGGGATGGGCAGGCTCGGCAACCGCGGAGGTGGTAATCAGCTGTGTCGGCGGACCTGAACTGCACCCTCCGAGCAGCAACGCCGTAGTGACGATAACGAATACCGGTAAGGATCGATGAATCATTTCGACCGCCCCATTAACAGTGCATTGGGATGCGCATCAAGATAATTGGCAAGACTTCGAATAGCACGCGCCATGCGAGTCAACTGATCGATAAGGCCACGGACGCTCTGCTGAGACGCGTAATTTCCGCCTGCGATATGGCGCATGGTTTCCATCATTTGCGCCGCCTGGCGGGCAGCACGTTGTATCTCGATGACTGTGGCGGCGACATGCCCCCGCGAATGGGCGGTAATGGCCTGAATATTGGCCAGCGTCGCATCCAGATGGGCGATGATGTGCTGAATCCGCCGGGAGTCCGCCAACGCGGCTGCGCCGGCGGAGAGGTGTTCGACATTATTGCCGATCTTTTTAATCGGAATGGCGTTGATCTTGGCGGCGATGTGGTTGATGGATGTCAGAATTGCCCCTAGGCTTGCTCCACGCGAGGTCGGCAACTCCGGCAGCCCCCCAATTGCCGCCATCACGCCAGTCGTGCGTCGGCCGGTAATACCCAGCGACACCACGTGTCCGCCCAGAATCAAGTTACTCTGGGTAATGTGCGCCCGCAGACCGAGGTGAACGAGGCGGCTAATGAGTGCGGTGAGGTGGGCCGGATTATTTCTTTCACCTGTGAGTCCAAACCTCTGTGGAGCGAGCATGAGCGTGGCTGAGGTGACCATCCGACCGGATTTTCGGCTATAACGAAACGTCGCCGACTGCACCTCCCCCACCCGCCATCCATGAAAGAGCACCGGTGCCCCCGGCCGAAGACGGCCCGCGCTCCCCGGGAAAATGGCCGCAAATCGAACACCATGGCTGAGGTCCGCGTAGCGGGCTGCCGACCGACTGGAATAAAGTTTCGGCGGTCCTGTGCCGGCGACCGGTACGGAATGAAATTGCGCAAATGCAATACCCCCGGTGAGGAGGATACCAAGTGGGGGTACAGCAAAATGCATCCCGCCCGGCCCGGTCTTCAAGCCCAGGCCGCCGACCCGCCAGAATCGGGTGTGAGGAGTTATGCGATGATCGAACGGCTTGCGAATAAACACGCTCAGATCGATCAGATTATGGTGCGGATTGTAGCGCCACCCGAGTAGTTCTCCGGCCGTGAGCCCGTGATACAGGACCGGAGCACCGCGTTGCAGATTTCCGAGGTACCGCGCGGCAAGCTCAACAATCTTACCCGGACCGGATGGCGTAAGAGATGGTGCGTGCAGAAGGCCGGAAAACCGCCGACTTGGCGGCCCGTTGCCGGGCAACATGACGATAGTCGGCCCTGAGATAAGGCCGGCGAGGTTGCCAGCGAGCAAATCGGGTTGCTGAATGAAGAAGCGGGTTCCTTGGCGTAGGAACGGAACGGCGCTGCCGTCCATCGAAAGCGTTGCCACCACCTGCCTGCCATGGTGTGTCAGCGCCACGCGCTCAAGTTGGCCGACCTGCACCCCACGACAAAACACGCCGGTGCCGCGTGGATTGAGGCCTGAGGCGTCGGCAAAGGTAACATGCACCACCGGCCCCGCCAATACCCAAGTTCTCAGGATCAGGAAGCCGACCAGAATTATGGCCGCCAGTGGTACCGACCATATCCAACCGCGCCACGGGGTACTGCGGATATGGGCCAGGGGTAACCCTTCACCTCCTGAAGCCGAGCCGCCGACGGCTCCCGCTGCCCCCTGCCGCGATTCGGATGTATCCTCACGCCCGGCCAAGTGCCTCCTCCTTTCGCACCGCGGCGTCCCACATGAGCCGCGGATCAAAACTCTTGGCTGCAAGCATAGTAAATGCCACGACCAATGCAAAGGGAAGCGCCGCGCGACCGACGTGTACCTCGACGACGCCCGGAAATGATAATAGCGGCGCCATCAATGCCACGATAAATGGATCGACGTTCGACCATCGTCCCATACGATGAATGACGCGATACAGGCGAGTTCGGAAAACGAGATGCTTGGAAGTCGGATGTCGAACGCGAAATAGCATCCAAGTGAGGCCGATGAGCTTCAGGAGTGGAATCAGGATGCTGGTGATAACAATGATCACAGCAAGGGGCCAGAATCCGGCCGCAATGAGTTCCTTTACACCGTCAATGATCGTGTGGTATTTAACTCCGCCGGGTTGGAGATCATAGCTCATGGCATAGTAATAAGCGGGGAAGTAGAGGATGTATCCGGCGGCCACGAGGGCTGCGGTCCGCGTCATTGAGTTCAGTTTACGCTCCCTCAGCCGTTTCCAGCATCGGGGGCAGCGATGGCCAAGATATCGCATTGGCAGGACCAGGGCGCAGGCCTCGCAACTGATTGTCGGGCCGGGTTGAGCCCGGCGTTCGTCAGGCCGAATCGCCCGCCAGATGCGGTGTGAAGACAGGCACCATGGGCTGAGAATCTGCAGCGCCGCGGCCATGATGAGACACCAGCCTCCCCATTCAATGCGCCCCTGCAACTGAACCTCTGTGCGCATGAAAACGACAAACCCAGCCAGCACCAGTACATCCGACATGGCCCAGAGTTCGATATCCTGGGCCCTGCGATAAAGATAACCCAACCACTTAGGCCGCCTGTTCAATCGCACCGCACCCAGCACGACGATCATCATCCCCGCCCGCAGGAAGGGGAACACGATCGCAAAGGCCGCAAACATGAACGCTAACAGCGGCCAATGGCCCTGCCAGAGGGCGGTAACGCCGTTGCTGATGTAATTCTCACGCGACTCAGGGCCGAGGGTTGCCTGCATGAGGGGTAGCAGATTGGCGGGAAAAAGGAGGATAAATTCGGCAATCATCCACGAGAGGCCGAGATTGAGGTCCATCGGTTCGACCGCATCGAGCAGACAGCCGCACCGAAAACAATACGCCGCCGACCGGATATCCAATTCGCCGACATGCTGATCGATACCGCAATTTTCACATGACTGCGCCACCGCACTTTCCTTTTATGCGGGAGTATACACAAGTTGAATTCCAGATAAAGGAAATCAGGACTGGGGTGCCGCCGAGATAAAGGATCAGAGCATGCGCCGAACGGTGCGCCGGATGGTCAGCGAATGGTGCTTTGGAGATTCAGAAGCGACGGTGGTTTTGTCGCGAGCAATGGTGATCACTGCGCCAAGTCAACCTCGGACCGTCCGCCGTGTCCGGGCACGATTTAGTCTTTATTGTCCGAACAGGCCGTGCAGGAGACCCTTCACCTGCCCCTTGATTCCCTTGCCGATGCTCTTGAGCGGATGGCTGGTGAGCTTGATTTGGGGCGATGCGGTGGTGCCGGCGAGTTTAAGGGGGATCGGCAGCGTGAGGCCCCCGCCGGTGATGTTCATATCGACATTCATTTGATTGTTTAACCCGACCCAGCCGCTCAGGTCGAGTCCGAACGATGCCAGCACCAATTTCATATTGTTGTAGCTTACCCGTCCGTTCTTGAGTACGAATTGTGTCGGACGAATGCCGCTGTCCGCGATACTGATATTGCCGCCCAAGGGACCGGACAATGCGGAAACCTGCCCGACAAATGGGGCGTTGGTGGTCAGATGTGTAATGCTCACCGTGCCAACGGCCGTACCGGACTTTTTCATGGCAACTGACGAAAGGGGAATATCCGCCGAATGGAGCGACATATTCAGAAGCCCCTGCACATTCACGAGCGCCGGTTGCCCCTTATTACCCCAAGTCAGCGGGAGAAACTTCAGGATGCTCGCTCCCATTGGAGCATTGATCTGCACATTGCTGGCCACCTGAAGCGGAGATGGCAGCACGTAGGTGGGCGTTGCTCCATTGAGATCAATATACCCACCAAGATTCACAGTCCCATGATTGGCGGGGATGGCTGCCGGAGTAATCTCGATGCGACCTGCCGATTCTGAAAATCCGAGCGATCCGGGGCCCAGGTGCGTGCCATCATAGCTGAGCTCTTTGAATGCCAGCGCGGTTGACGTAATGGTCAGCTTGCGGGCAATCAGCAGGCCTGGCGCGGATGTAAGCGGACCCGTGACAGCCAGCGGCATGCTGCCGCTGCCAGTCGCCGAGAGTGTCGGCGGCAGGAACGGCTTGAGGAGCGCAATCGCCCCGGCAAGATCGTAGTGCAATGTGCCGTGGATTTTTTCTACACCGCCCGGCCCCCAGGCGAGAACCGACTCCCGTTCAATGGTGAGCAGATTGCCGCCGGATTTTTTGCCTCCCGTCTCGCCGATGTGGCAGGTATGCGTAACGGTGAAGATTTTTTTGGTCAGGTCTGCCTGACCAGCCAAACTCGCCAGCAGATTCGTCGGCGGCAGTACCGCTTTGGCTCCGGGCATTGCAACCTGATATCCATTTACGTGGGCGGTGAGCGTGGTTGTGATGACCTTGCCGTTTCCGAGGGCGGCGGCGTCCAAGGCCATCTGGCCGGCAAGTTTTGCTCCGACCGGCAGTTTGCCGAGGTTGATGAGCAGATTCTGCAACCGTGCCAGATCTGCTGCAACTTTTATGGATGGCGCGGCGATCTGCGGCGAACTACCGGCGAGATTGACCATTACCGGTTTGTCGATGGTAACCATCAGGAGTTTGTCACCTGATTTCACGGACATATCCGATAGCGTCACGGAGCGGACTTTTCCGGTATGGATATCGGCGGCCATCAGCAGGTCGAGTTTCGGTTCGATGAATGGCGGCGCGTTTTTGACACCCCCCTGCATGGAGATGTCGCTCAGATGCAGAGCTGCATCTGTAACCTCAAGCCGTCCGGGTGAATAGTTCAGATCGATGGGTGAATTTTTAATATATCCAGCCAGCGTGTATGCGGGCGTCGAGGGACTGATGGTTCGCACCAGTACCCAGAGCTTTTTGAGGTTCATCATGGCCAGCGTCATATGAAGATGCCGGATGGAAAGAGGTTGAGGAGTAATCGCCGCAGCGGCCTGCACATCCAGAAGTTGGGGGGAATTCATGCCCATGGAAAAATGGGCGGATGCAAGCGAGCCCCTGGTGAGAAGGAAATCCGCCTTAAGCGGTAACGTGATGGTGCTGATGCGGACCGGCGACGCTTTGGCCTCCGAGAGATAAACCAGATGCCGCAACTGCAATTTAATATCCGCGGCGGGCTTGGAGGTGAGCACATGATTGAGCTTGCCGGCAATGGAAAGTCGGCCGGTGATTGACTTGCCGTCCAATTCGACGAACGGTGAGATTTCTTTTTTCAGCAGCCCCAGGTTCCAATCTGATGCGAGCGAATAACTGAGCTCTTTGGCACCGTGGGCGCTGAGCAAGGATAATCGCCAGACGGCGGAAGTGGATTTTGGTTCACTCTGCGAGATGCCACATTGAGTCAACGTCCAGCGCCCCGCCTGCCTCGTGGCGGAGGCGTTCATGACCATGGGGTAGATGGATGCAGGAATTTCCTTCCAGCGACACACCTGCGGCGAGAGGCTCAAGTCCAGAACCAGAGCGGAAGTGGTACCCCGGCTGTGAAGATGAAGTTGCACCACCGCCCGACCTGATTTGATCTTGAATGGAAGATGGTTAAGTCGCAGGGTATGGCGGAAATCATCAGTGAAAAGTGCGGTATTGATGGTTGACGTCATCGCCAGACCGGTCCCGCCCCAATTACCATCGGTCGACCGCAGGGCCGAAAGACGGTTGAGGTTCACCGCACCGGATGCAGAAATATTAAATGCCGGACATTGCATGGCAAGCTGTTCAATGTTGAGGTGTTCGGCGTCCCACACCATATCCACCGGAATGATCAGATTTCCGAGCACCGGATGGTCACCGTGCAGAAGCGCCCCGCCGAGTGTCAATGCGTCAATCTGCATCTGGCCGCTGATGCGCCCCTGATGCGGCGCATTGCTGACCACCGCGAGATGCCCGTGCAGGGTGCCGTCCGTGTTCACCGGCAGATTAAATCGCTTCAGGTAGGAGAGATAGACATGCGACATGTTCAGCGTCATATTGCCGGTCATCGCGGGAAGGGCTTTGAGGCGTTGATGGGCGAACGGCGAAATGGTGCCGTTGAGGGTAACCGTTGAGGGTTTTTCTGCGCCTCCACCCGCAAATGCACTCAGGGCGATGGTAACCGGCCCACCAGTGGTGGCACCGCTCAGTTTCAGATCGCCGTAGGCCGATCGTGCACTTTCGTGCGATGGAAGCGTCCACTTTAATGTTGAAAGCCGGGACTTAATATCGAACGAAACCGGTGGCAGGAGAGGCGTCCGCGACGAAGCGCTCTGCGGCGCCAGATGGTGTCCATCGCCAGCAGCCACCGCCGCCGAGAAGGCCAGAGCACCGCCTGTAAATTTCGCCCCGGATGGAGTGCGCAGCAGATGGGGGAATTGTTCCAATACACGGGAAATGACAGACTTCAGCTTGATCGCCAACTGCGCCTTGCCGATCGGCTGCTGATCATGGTTGTGGATAATCGCCAGAAGCGTCTGGATGGAGCCTGATCCGGTCACCGAAACCGATCCCAATTTTGAACTGGCGAGACTGAATTGGCTCACCTGATAACGCGGGGATGCCCCGGCGTAATCGACCGCTGCCGCAGTGCGGACATCGACATTGCCCAGATCGGGATGGTCCCCCTTAAGCATGGCGCCGCGTAAGTGGACATGATCAGCCACGAGGGACAATTTTATCCCCAGAGCAGCATGCGATTTCATATCCGCCTGTGCATTGAGCGATAATATCCCGGAAGATTGCAGATGCATGCCATCCCCGGCCAGAAGCGGATTAAGACACGCGAGTTCCAATCCCTGTGTGTTTACGCTCACCGTGCCGGTCATTTTTTCCACGGGCAACATACCCCGAGGTCCAAACGCAGCGGCCTGCAACTTCAACACGATTTTCGCCGGGGCGGCGCTGCCGAGACCCGCCGCAACAGAAAAGGTCGCCATGGATGGTTTCAGACTGCGTGTATTAAACGTGGCGGCAAAATGCAGACCGGTGGCACGCAGCGCAGGTTTACCGGGGGTTATCCAAGTGAGGTTTTGTACCGTGAGGTCAATGCTCCCGGAGAGCGCCGGGACAGTGGGGGAAGAAGCCGCTGCGGGAGTCGTCGGCACCTTGGCAGGCGGCGTCACCGCGGACGACGATTTGGCGGCGGGTGCGGATGAGGCAATCGCCTGAAGCAGATTCAGTTTTCCGTTGACGGTTGCAAGATGGAGACTGGAGATGGGAATATCAATCTTGCCGAGATGGTGCCAATTGGAAATTAATCCTACGAGCGATACTTGGGTATGGACGGCGGCGTTTTTAACAACTGCGGATCCCTCTGGATCCATGACGGTGAGATGATTGATCGTCAGCGGACTGAACCACCCGATGGAAAGGCTGCCGATTTTAACCTTGCCCGCAATTCGACTGTTGATTTGGCCCACGATTAATCGCAACCCCGGCCCCGTGCAGAGCAAGCTCGGTGCAATCGCCACCAGGAGGACAATCAGGGCTAAAATGACGCCCGTCACGATCAGCCATTTCCGGCGGCGAGGTTTTTTAACTGTATCTTTTCGATTGGAACTTTTATTTTCAGCCATAAACTATCGTCCCTTAACCGACCATCACTCTCTACCGTCAGGCTCCCGGGCACAGCCGCCGAGCTTGCACTCCATTCCCGTAAGAGTCCTGAAACCGCACTTAAGTCGGTTTCACGTTAGCGGGGCCCTACGCATTGGTCAGACTGCGATAAAGCCCATACAGGCTGCTGCCTGTTTATTCGCCATTATACCCTTTGGACGTTCGGGCAGGGGACAGCTTGAAATCCGCCGTCTCTGCCCTACCATTAAAACAGTTGCCGCGGTATATCGACGGCCCCTTGTTGAAGCGCCCGGCTGCGGAATTTCCGGATCGCCGGGTAATCGGAGAGACATAACGATGTCTGCAACTGAAATAAACCTTATTCCACCGCTGAAGAGCACACCGCTCTACGAACCGACTTTCCGGATTGCCGATGTCATCGACGGGCGTGCCCGACTGACAGACGACCAGTTTCTGGAACTCTACCACAACGCCCCGCTGACACAGCTTGGGCAATATGCCGCCGCCGTCACCGAGCGGGTATGCCCGACCGATTACCGCACGTACGTGATTGACCGCAACATCAACTACACCAACATCTGCACGGCCCGGTGCACGTTCTGCGCCTTTAAGCGCAATGATCCGGCCGCTCCGGATGCCTACACCCTGGATCGTGAGGCAATCAGCGCCAAGATACGTGAACTCATTGCCATCGGCGGCACACAGATATTGATGCAGGGCGGAATGAATCCGGCCCTGCCGATCACCTACTACGAGAATCTGCTTGAGACGATCCGGGAGCGGTTTCCATCGATTCACATTCATGCCTTCAGCCCGCCTGAATTTGTTGAATTTTCACGATTTTTCAATCTGCCGGTCGCTGAGATTCTGCGGCGATTTCGGGCCTGCGGGCTGGCGACCATTCCCGGCGGCGGCGGAGAAATATTTTCCGACCGCGTACGCAGCCGCATCGGACCGGGCAAATGCACCGGCGACGAGTGGCTGGATGTCATGTCGGAGGCTCACAAACTCGGCATGTACACCAGTGCCACGATGCTGATCGGCCATATCGAAGATATCACGGATCGGCTTGACCATCTGCACCGTCTGCGTGAAAGGCAGGATTGGGCGCTGGCCAATGCGCCGGCACATTACACCGCCTTTATCCACTGGCCCTACCAGAGCGAACATACGCCGCTGGATAAGAAGCGAAAATGGAATCCTTCGGACGGCAAACCGTTTGAGTTTGACAACGGCAGGACGGTAAGACTGGCAGACGCGAATGAATATCTGCGTATGCTGGCGCTGGCCCGGCTGTACCTGGATAATTTCCGCAACCTCCAGAGCAGTTGGGTGACGATGGGGCCGAAAATCGGACAGCTTGCGCTGTTTTTCGGGGCCAACGATATGGGCAGCGTGATGATGGAGGAAAATGTGGTGAGTTCCGCCGGAACGACCTACTGCCTCTCGGAGGAAATGATCTGCAGGATTATCCGCGATGCGGGGTGGATTCCCGCGCAGCGCAATCAATATTACGAAGTGATCAAACGCCACGACGGCCCCGACGCCCCCGACCGACGGCCCCACCTGCCGCCGCCGGAACGAACCCGTCGCCATCAGATTACCCCGGAAGAAGCTGCGGCGTATAAATCCGCGGTGCTTACCATCAGCGCCAAGCCATGATTCAACATACAGCGGCGTGGAATGACGGTATCAACGGCCGCCGGCCAAACACCAAGCGCCTCATTTGAAAACGCTTTCCACACCATACGGCGGCGGGAGTCTGACTATTTGGGTGCCGTTGCGGTCGGGGGCAGCGCCGGCAGAAATGCGTTGGAACTGATGAAGAAGCTATAAATCTGCCACGTTTTGCCGACCTGTATCAGCTTCAAATTGATCGTCGCCCTGCCGTTTTTGAAGCTGCCTTGATCCGTGAATTTTCCGGTCGTCCTTTTTCCAAATTTCGTGCTCAGACCGCTGTAAACCATGCCGATGGGCGGATCGAGTTTTTTGAGCGGCCCGAGTTTGCGATACTCGGTGAAAAGCCGCTCCCCGAAATCCTTTTTCAGAAGCAGTGCCTTATACCCGGGATAGGCGCGGCTTAGCAGCGGCTGGAGCTGCCAATGACGGGCCACGGCGGTGATCGATGTCGTTACGAATTGCTGGGCATTTTTTTGCATGGCCATCATCGGTTTGATCGCGTTGTACGCCAAAACGGCCAGAATGATGATCAGCACGACAAATATGGATGAAATAACCCCGACTATGATGAGACAGGTACGCATAACGCCACCTCCGCAGAACCGAGCCGTCCATGCATCATCACGACTCCGAATTCCCATCTTTAACCGTCGGCATCAGACGGCTTTCAGTCGAAATAATAACGTCAGGGCGGATCCAATGCCACGGCGATTCGGCGGCCAGGTTCTGGGGCGATGCGCGGCGAATACTTCCGCCTCGGATTATCGTCATCGCCCATGCCGCGAGTTCCATGGCAACCTCTTCGCATGGTTTATTTTCATTTTGTTCCGACTCTACGCCGTGATGGTTTCTGCAGTCATCGCGGTTTGCCTCGTACCGGTCGGAGGCGCGGTCAAAAATGAGATCAGATAACGCTTGGCCGGGTGATATCGGTGACGCGGGACACGCCGTGGTGTTGAAGCAGTTCAAGGAGTCCGCTGCCATCCTGCGCGCGGGCAAATTTCATCTCGGCCTCGGTTATTCCCAGGAGCAGGAGCATTTCCACTTTTCCGGAAGGCAGATCGAAAAGATGAATATCCGCCGGTGCGGGAACAACAAATATATGTTTAATGGGTGATGGAGCTGGCGGGCAAAGAGCATGCGGGAGGTGAATGCGGTCATAAATTTCCATCAATTCAAACGAGACCAACCCGGCGGCGACCAGCATCTGATTGGCCATTACCCACTGTATGACGCGCACGGCCCACGGCGATTCGGCGGAGGTGAACATGACGACTTCAAAGCCCAGACCGCTGGGCTCGGCGGGGTTCGGATGTTCACATTGATCAAGTGTGGGATTGGAGAGACCGGAACTGGCGTAGGCCCAGCAATTTCGAATCGAATCGGGCGGCGAGGCTACCGCTCCGTAATGCAGCCAGAGAGGCGGGGGTTTGAAATCATGAGGGGGAATGGCAAAAAATTCGGCCGGGATATTCGATATTTCAGATTTAAGGGAACCAAAAAGCCGGGGATAAATCGTCTCTTCCCGCAGTTGCCAGACATCGGTGAAAAACTTTTCGATGGTTCCCTGTGACAATCCCGGGTGTTCCTTTCAGCAGTCTCATTCGACGCTCATCACCGTGGCGCAGAGAAAGCGGTAGCACGAGAGACGCCGCAGGCGGACGGATATTAAAATTAATACACCGAAAGCGGCCATCACCGGCTAAGGCGTCCGCCTGGGCGCGCACACGTTTGGCGGTTTAACCGAAGATTACGAGCGTAAAGGGTAACGCCCGGCCATCACGCCCCGGCGGTTTCGCGCAGGCGCTTGATTTCTTTGTTCTGGGCTTTCCGCAACTGACGACGGGCCTTCTCGCTGGGCTTTTCGTAATAGCTGGTCCGCTTCATATCTTTGATCAATCCCTCTTTTTCGCAGAGCTTTTTGAAGCGACGGAGCAACTGATCCAGGGGTTCATTGGCCTTGACTTTAACTCTGAGCATTCAAACCTCATTTAACACCTCGACGCCTTCCGGTCGAGACCAACATCCGTTCCAAGTACAGCGTACCAGTTGAAGGCATACAGGCTTTTAAGCTGTCCCATCCTAGCACAAGCGACAAAAAAAACGACCTATCCGTTGTTTTTTTCAACGGATGTCTCAAGCTCATCGCGGATTCGATGCATCGGCACAACCTATTTGGCCGCCATCAAAACTGACGGTATGATAGCAAAATAAGAGTTGCCGAGCAACCACGCCGGCACGATGATGATCGAGCGTAGTGGCGAGTTCTTCACTTTGTCCGATTTTCGGCGGATCGGATGGGGAAAAAGCGAATTTCATATGCGAAATTTTATTGCCATTATGCGTAAATATGAAAAATATTCGATTACAAATGACTGGCGAGCCTCTCAATGTGGATGTATCGCTGATATTCGATCGATTTGCGAGCGATTAGGTAATGGCCCCCATTCACATTTCAGCGCATGTGAAGCTCAGCAACCATGCGGGGTCGTGATCATGAGGCTCGATTCCATTTGAGCAATTAAAGGAATTGATGAAATAGTCGGTCGAGTTGCGGCGTTTTACGGGTAGTTTGAATGGCTTTGGATTCGCAGGCCTTAAGTGCCTTGATTCAACGGTGCCGGGCTGGCGACGAAGCGGCGTGGGATGAGTTCGTCGGCCTTTATTGGGAGCGACTCTTCGCCTACGCGAGCAAGACCACGCGCAACCCGGATCTGGCTTCCGATCTGGTTCAGGAAACATTTCTGAGAGTTGTGCAGAAAGTGGGTCGCTATACGGACGAAGGAAAATTTGAGGCTTGGCTTTTCCGGATTATTGTGAATCTGGTTCGGGATAATGCCAGATCTAACTCCAGGCGACCGGTTCGGTCTACTGTGGTGGATTTTGAAGCTGGGAAGGAGATCACCGACCACCTGCCTGCGAAGGAAAACGCCGACGATGCAGAGCATCGCGAGGAGCGGGAAAAACTTTATGGAGCACTGGAGCAGTTGCCTGAATTGGATCGCCAAGTTCTGCTCCTGAGACATTACGGAAGTTTGTCATTCAAGGAGATTGCAACGATTATCGGCTGCCCACTTGGTACAGTACTTGCCAGAGCACACCGGGCTCTGGGCAAATTGCGGGTGATCATGGAGGTGGATCATGAAGCGTCTTAGTCTTTCACAGGCATGCCTGCTGCATGCGGCAGGTGAAATGGGTGAAAGTTCATCCAAGCGACTGATGGAGCATATCGAAACGTATCCGGCAGCGATGGTGGAATATGAACAGGCAGTGGCAAAGATTGCCACACTTAAATCAATTCCGTCCATTGATGACGAATTAAAGCCTCTGGAGCAGGAGCGCATCCGCTCGCAAATTGTCCGCGGTGTCATGGAAAAGCAACGCCGGCAAAAGCGGGCAGAACTCAAGCAAAAATTGCGTCCCCTGTTTTATCGCACCATGTCAATTGCGTCGGGTGTGGCGGCAGCGCTGGTGGTGATGGCAGGAATTCATGTCGTGCAGATGCGGTCGGCCGCTCGAGCGCAGCGACTCCGCGACGCCGTAACGGATTTCCGTGAATTTGCGCAGACGGATCTGCCGGCAAGCAGAATGCTCAGACTGCAAAAATTGGACTCCGTGGGCGGCATGTCTTCAGGATCCGATGAATTCGACGCCGATGCCCCGATCGGTGCGTCCAATAATCTGGTTCAATTCCTGAATGCTTTGGACAGGATAAAACTGAGTGCAGAGTCGGCCGTCAATCCGGCGCAGTAAAAACGGCCGGGGAAAATCATGGACATCGGCTCAATGGAACTGAGCCGCATTTTACAATATCCGTCATGGTGATCATGGATTGATGCGGTGACTCGAATCGTGCGGAGCATGTATTAATGAAATTTTCCACCCGTTGGCCGCTGTTGGCAGCCGGAGTATTTTTACTGGCATCGTTTGCGGCCGCAGCGCCTCAGGCGGTTCAGTCGCCTCCGAAACCTTCAGCGCCGAACATTTCTGCCGCCCAGGTCAACCAGATCATGAATTTTCTCAAACAGACCCAACCGGGGCTCTATCGCAAGGCGCTGATGCTGAAGAAATCAGACCCGACAAAGTTCTACACCCTGATTCGTGCCGCAGCGCCGAATTTTCGGCGCCTCGAATACATGCGGAAATATGATCCAAAACTTTTTGCATACACATTGGAGGACCTGAATTTAACGCACCAGTCCTACTCGCTCGCGTGGAAATTACGTAAGAATCCACCATCACCTCAGGACGGAAAACTTCGCTCGCAATTGCTCCATGTCGTCACCCGACAGTTTGAACTGCGCCAGACCATCCGGAAGCACATCATAAATCGTCTTCTGAAGCGCGTGACCGTATTGAAAAAGCAGTTGTCACAGAGAAGCAAAGACAAGCAGAAAATTATCACCGACCGCATCGAACAACTCACCGGCAAACGGCTGAATGTAAACTGGTAGACACCGCGGGTACAATTGCAATCGATAGCGGAATTTGCCGCAAGGTAACGCCTGCAGACCGGGCAGGTGCGTTGCAGTTTAAGGAGAAGGTTGTGAAGTGTTTAAATTTAATATTCATACAGGCGGTATTCTGCTCAATCCTGATCGCTGATGCGGCGTTTGGAGCCGGTAAACGTGTCGGACCGGGTGTGCCGCCGTTTCGGGTGAGACCGGGCCTGCGCGTTACCCTCGCCGCCAAAGGGCTGCAAAATGCGAGGTTTCTACAGTTTGATCCTGCCGGGCGGCTCTTTGTAAGCCAACCGGGACGAGGGAATATCGTCCTGCTGAGTAACCCAAATCACGCGGGGTTTTTCACCCGTCATACGGTTTTTGTATCGCACATGCCGGCGGTTCAGGCCATGGTCTACCGCGATGGATGGCTCTGGTTTGCGTGCGCCGGAAAAATATGCAAAACGCGAGACAACGGCACGCAGATGCACGCCGGAAAGATTCTGACCGTTATCAGCGGACTTCCGCAGGGAGGGTGGCACTGGTGGCGCAGTCTCTTGCTCACCCAGCATCATCTCTACACCAGTATCGGCGACATGCGGAACATCAATGCCGATCCGCCGGCACTGGGACGCGAGGAAATCTGGCAGTACAACTTGGACGGCACCGGCAAAACACTTTTCTGCACCGGCATCCGAAATACCGAAAAACTCCTCCAGCGCCCCGGCACCCATCAGATATGGGGATGCGATGAGGGGAGCGATCAATTCGGCCATCCGCTGGGTGAAACCACGGGCCATCAAAAAATTACCGATCTCAACCCGCCGGAAGAAGTTAATCATTATGTTAAAGGCGGATTTTACGGCCATCCGTATGTCGTAGGAAATAATATTCCACGCTACGAGTGGCTGAAAAAACTCGGCGATAAGGCCATAGTCAAAATCGCTCAGCATGCCATTCCGCCCGCGTGGTGCCTTGGTGCCCATTGGTCGGCGGTCTCCGCCTGCTTCCTAACCACCGATTACTTTCCCGGCCTCAAGGGTGATCTGGTCGTCTGCTGCCATGGCTCCTGGGACAGTCAGCCCTTGGTCGGATATCGGCTGGAAGTTGTAACCTTTGATCACTGGACAAAAAACCCTTCCGGACAATTTCCGCTGCTCAAGACGCTGCGGCACGGCAACGACATCTTGGCACGACCGGTGAATTGCGTCGAGGCGGCGGATGGATCGCTTTATTTCAGTTCAGATTCCAACAACTGCATTTATCACGTCACTTACGTGGGGCCGAAGGATATTTCGATGGTATCGACACGGTATTAACAAATATGAAATCTCAAAATTGAGATTTGAAATTTGAAATCTCAGAGTTTGAACCCGTTGCGCGGCAAATTATGCTTGGAATGGGCCTGAATGGATTCGAACCATTGACCTCGTCATTATCAGTGACGCGCTCTAACCAACTGAGCTACAAGCCCGTATTTTTCCTCCCCGCGGTGCATGCCTTCCGCACCCCCAAGGAATTCCTCATATTCGCTTTTCACGGCCGGAATGTCAAGCGCGGCGGCAAAATGAAAAGCTGGCCATCATGCCGAATCCGCCGCCGATTACGCCATGTGAAACATCTCCGTCAAGTCCATTGTTCTGGGGCTGCTGTCCGGATTCGTGGCCATGATGTCCGCCATATAGCCCCACCACTTCTGGCAGATGGGAGCCTGAGCGATGGCATTCCATCGATCTTCGCTTTCAATCTCCGCATAGGCAAAAAGCTGGTGGGTTTGCGGGCAGAGATAAATGGAGTAGTTATGCATGCCATGGGATTTGAGCAATGCGGCAAGCTCGGGCCATATCTCATCGTGGCGGCGTTTGTACTCAGCCGCCTTACCGGGATTGAGTTCCATGACAAAGGCTTTGCGAATCATCGGTACGCTCCATTCCAAAAAAACAGAGGCTCCCAGATCAGTTCCGGGAGCCTCTGCAAAAATAATTCAAGCGGCCAAGTTTGGCCAGTGTCCTGCGGCTGAATTTCACGCGCCCCGCCGACGGCGCAGCAGCAACATTCCTGCGGCAGCGACACCGAGCATCGCCAGGGATGCCGGTTCCGGCGTTGGGGATGAGGAATTGGGCAGATAGGTGCCGTCCAACGATGGCGCCGCCGTGAAATCATTGGAGGGGAGGGCATTGAGCTGGTCAAGGGGTATTTCGGTCGTTGACATAAAGTAGCCGGCGTTGGAGATGATTTCCGTATTGCCGGTGTTGTTGCTGATGAGGGTGAGATATGGTTGGCCGGTCGTGAAAGGGGCCTCGTAATATTCCGTGGTGGTCAATGAGGGATCGGAGGCGTTGGCGACCGTCGCGGTGATAATTTCATAGGGGTCTGTGCCGAGCTGTGCGGGGCCAGCGTCGGCAATGGACGACTGATACGTGTACGAGATTGTGGCAACGGGAAGTGCGGCGGAGTTGGCAGCGTTAAACGCGCCCCAATTCATGCCGAGCACGGGGACATAGGCGCCTGTGGACGCATAACTGGGGCTCGTACCGGGGATCAGCCTATCGCTACCGACATAGGTATACCCGAATACCGCCTGTGTTCCATTAGCGATAGTGGAACCATTGCTGGAGGTGTAGGCGATATCCGTAACAGGTGGCGGGCTGGAAGAGTACGTGGCCGAGGTTGTCGGCGACGGAAATGGATTCAGGTAACCAGACGAGGAAAGGCCGTACCCGCTGCTCGCGGTCTCGTTATTTTCGAGAACGATTTGAAACTGCGTCTGGGCGGAGCCGGTATTGTTGTTGACGGCATAGACGTAATAGGACGAACTGCTCGGCAGAGCCACGGCCGTCGCCTGCGCCCCGGCCGCCGCCACCAGCGGCAGCAGAGCCGCTGCAGCCAGCGCCGCCGTCGGCGCGAAAGACCACTGGCTGGATGGATTGGACATATCACTTGCGAACTTGCGAAACATAGAACTACTCCCCAAAAAGAACTCACCGCCCATCGGGGCGCTGTAAATATTAAATTTCGGACCGGAACCCACTCCATCTGCCGCCGGACGCCGAAACCAACACGGTGCTGCGCGACCGACGATTAAGTTTGCTATCCAGCAGAATCTGCTCCCGTCTGCCCATTGATTGATAGAATAACTCAACGCCGATAAAAGTCCATAAAAATCCGCTGGATTCGCAAATATGACGAATTCATCGGTCGCTCGACGCCGCGTCGCAAGGGCTGGGTGTGGTGATTTTTCCGGGCAGCCTTAAAAGATACGCACAATATGGCTCAATTGTGGCCATGGCAAGACTGTTTCCTGAACAAAAGCGGGTGAGGACACCCGCGCCCCCAGCGGTGCCCGGAAAAATTGCCGCACCCCATGAGCTGCGTCAAAGGCAGCACACTGGCTTTGCAAGGCTTAGTCTGCTAACGTAGCGGGATGCGGGAAAGGTGTGCCGTGGTAATTGGAGCGGACGATCCCGCGCGTGGAACATGAGGATGAATAGTGGCCGGGCCGGGTAAAAGTCGAAAGAAGGGTTCGCAACCTCATGCGGAGCCGACAGTTGCATTCGTTTCACTGGGGTGCCCCAAGAATCTTATCGACAGCGAACGGATGCTGGGGCTTCTGGCCGCCGACGGATTTGCCATTACCGCCGACCATGATCAGGCGGATACGATTGTCATCAACACCTGCGGATTTCTGGAGGCGAGTAAAACCGAGGCCCTTTACGTTATCAACGAGGCGCTGCAGCTCAAGGCCAAGGCTAAGAAAAAAGGGCGGCAAAAGCGGGTGGTGGTGGCGGGATGTTTGGTGCAGCGACAGCGGGCCAAGTTACTCGATGAAGTTCCGGAAGTTGATGCACTGGTGGGTGTGTTTGATCGGGAAAACATTGTTGCCGCCGTTCGTGGGGCGAAGCGGGACGAGCAAGCGCCGGACATGGGTAACTTTCACCCGGTGACACAATTCATTTCCAAACATGATCGAAGCCGGAAAGGGTATTTCGAAGCCGATGATTCACGCCTGCGGCTTACGCCACGGCACTATGCTTATCTGCGGATATCGGAGGGGTGCAATCAGGGATGCACGTTCTGTACCATTCCTTCGATTCGGGGCCGAATGCGTTCCAAGCCGCTGGATGCAATTTTGACCGAGGCCCGCGAGTTGGTCGCCGATGGCACATTTGAACTCAATCTGATCGGACAGGATACCACCAGTTATGGAACGGACATCGGCTACGATGGGCCGGGCGAGGGGCTCTCCGGACTTCTCAGAACGCTGGATCAACAAGTTGGCGCCGGATGGATCCGGCTGATGTATGCGTATCCAAGCTGTTTTACGGACGAGATGATCAAGGCGATCCGCGACGCCGAGCACGTGGTGAAGTATATCGATATGCCGCTGCAGCATATTAATGATGACATCCTCCACGCGATGCGGCGGAAGGTGACGCGCAAGCAGATTGAAAAGCTGCTGGACAAGCTGCGACGCTGGATACCGAACATCTCCATCCGCACCACGCTCATTACCGGCTTTCCGGGTGAAACGGATGAGCAACATGCCGAGCTCGTAAAATTTGTAGATGAATTCGGGTTTGACTGTCTGGGAGTTTTTGAATACTCGCCGGAACCGGGCACACCGGCCGGTCGGCTGTGGGAATCGCAGGCAGTTCCTGCTGACGTGATGGCGGCGCGACGCGAAGAATTAATGTTGGCGCAGCGGGCGAATGTGTTGATGAAGAATGAGGCGCTGGTGGGCGAAAAGCTGACGGTGCTCGTGGACAGCGTTGATCGCGGGCAGCGGATGGCGATTGGACGTTATGATGGCCAGGCACCGGATATTGACGGCGAGGTGATCATCGAGAAGATCGACGCCGTGCCGGGTGAACTGGTGCAGGTGAAGGTTGAGGAATTTTCGGGTTACGATCTTCTGGGACGTCGCATCAAAACCATCAAGGCCGGACCGACCCCAAGCACAACACCTTTGCCCATATTGGGCGACCGTTGAAAGAGCGGAGGTGAGGCGTGCCGACTGAATCTCCATCCTCCGCGGCCCCCCATCGACATATTCCAAACCTGATCACCATCGGACGGTTGGTGGTGACGGCTTTCTTTTTTATCGTGATTAATATGGCGCCGCCCTACCAAGCGGTGAAGGTGTGGATCGCCTTGGCGCTGGTGCTCTTCGCCATCGCGGTCGCCAGCGACATTCTCGACGGCTATCTGGCCCGTGCGTGGAAGGCGGAAAGCGTTTTCGGGCGCGTGGTGGACCCATTTGCCGACAAAATATTAATCTGCGGCGCATTTGTCTTTTTTTCGGTACCGGGATGGAACTCTTGGCCGACGGCGCCGCATCTGGCCGTGCTGGGTTTTTCGCCGACGGGAATCACCTCATGGATGGCGGTGGTGCTTATAGCGAGGGAATTTCTGGTGACGGGGATCCGATCTCTGGCGGAGGGGCAGGGAATTGACTTTCGGGCGCAGTGGGCGGGTAAAGTGAAGATGGTTCTGCAATGCTCGGCGGTTATCGGTGTGATCGTGTGTCAGTTGCTGGCGTGGGAAATGCCGGCGGAAGTATTAAAATGGTTTCTCTACACGCGCGATCTGGCCATCTGGCTCACACTGGCAGTGACGGTGCTCTCGGCGTGGCAATATATTTCAATGGCACGGCGACTGATCCGATGATGGGCGGGCTGAGAGCTCAGCCATTGCGGCGGCAGTGAAGGCGGACTTGAACTGAACGACAAACTGAAAAAATGGATCATCACCGGCGGTGGATTGGGGCTGCTTAAACCGGCACCGGGAAGCTGGGGCTCATGCGGACCGGCGCTGATCTGGTGGCTGCTGCTCTGGGGCGATGTTTCGCCGACGATGCGTGTCGGCATTTCGCTGGCCGTCATTGTCCTTGCGGGATTTTTTACGGTTCGCCTCGGCCCCTGGGCGGAAACGTATTTCGGGAAAAAAGATCCGGGGCAGGTGGTGCTTGATGAATATGCCGGGTACCTGACTGCGACACTTTTTTTGCCCCTACCTGCCCGATGTGTGGCGCATCCATGGGGTGCGTGGATCGCCGCGGCGATGGTGTATCTGCTTTTCCGTCTTACCGACACGATGAAACTGCCGCCCTGCCGCCAATTGGAGAAGTTGCCGGCGGGATGGGGCGTTTTCTGGGATGATATCGCCGCCGGTATTCAAGTGAATATTCTGCTGCAGCTTGCACTGCGAATATGGCTGCATTGAGCAAGCTCGGCTTCCCCGACCGACACCAAACACGGCGGAAGCTGAAGCGATCGGACGAACGGCCAGAGCTGCATAGCCGCCCCATCTCCGCGATGTGACTCCCCTGCTATCGGACGCGCAGCAGCACCTTGCCCATCGGCCCGGCGGCCAACTTCGCAAAGGCCTGGGGGAGCTGATCAAACGCAAATTCGCTGTCAATCAACGGCCGCTGATCGCCCCCGGCGAGTGTTTCCAGCACATGCCGCCAGGCACTCTGGGCTTCTTCAGCGGTATAGCTTCCAACCGCGACACCACCGATACGCAGGCGCCGGAAGAAAAGGCTGGCGGTATTAAATTGGGGCACCGGCCCGGAGAGCCGCCCCACCACACTGATCTTTCCCCACATCCCCATCACATCGAGCAACTCTGAAAAGCCGGAGCCGCCGATGTTATCAATCGCCAGGTCGACACGCCGCGAACCGAGATGCGCCAACACCGATTTTCTCCATGTCGGGTCGGCAGGATCGGCGGTGAAGGCGGCACCGAGCTGGCGGAGTTTCGCCGCTTTTTCCGATGAGCGTGAAAGTGCAATCACATGGTGCCCCATGGCCGAGGCAAGTTGCGTGGCCGCGACGCCGACACCGCCGGATGCGCCGGTGATCAATACCACCGATCGGCCGACTGAGCCGAACTGCGTCAGAGCCTGCCACGCCGTGAGATACACCAAGCTGGCACACGCGGCTTGCTGCAGCGTCCATCCAGCGGGCACATGTGCGAGGCAATTGGCGGGTACTGCGACGCGCTGGGCGAATGTGCCGGCACGTTCAACACCAACCGGACCACGGATAATCAGTGCGTGATCATCCAACTGCCAGCCGCTTACGCCGGATCCGACTGCAAGCACGCGCCCCACACCATCACGCCCCAGAATGTGCGGCAGCGGCGGCCGGGCGGGATAGGCTCCCTCGGCCAGATATCGGTCGGCGGGATTAAGGGCCGAGTAGATGACCTCCAGCAGCACATCGCCGCTATGGAGTTCCGGCTCGGGGACATCGGCCAGTCTGAGATTGTCGATCGAGCCGAGTTTATCAAGCAACCATGCCTTCATATTACATCTCCAATATCATTTCCGCCATACGCATTTTTTACCGGCGCCCCGGCCGCACCGGCGGCACATACGTCAGGGGATCCTCCGGCCACGGATGCCGCGGATAGCGGGCACGCAGGTCCTTTCTTATCTGATGATAGGACCCCCGCCAGAACCCGGCCAGATCGGCTGTTGTCTGTACGGGACGATAGTTGGGCCCCAATATGCGGCATATCACCGCCACTCTGCCGCCAAGCAATTTCGGCGAGGAGACAGCCCCCAATAAATCCGCCACGCGGGCCTCAATCACCGGCCCCTCGGGCGTATAGTCAATCTCCACCCTTTTTCCCGACGGCAGAAGCAGATGTTCGGGGAGAAGCGAATCAAGCTGATGTCGGATGTCATGGGGCAGTGCGGCAAGATACAGTTCCAGCATCCGGCTCTCGTCCGGCGCCTGGCGAAGATTGCCGGCAGTCATAAAATCGGCTGTAGCTATCGCCAGATATTCGGCAGTGAATTCCGGTATCTCGGCCCGACCCGTAAGACGCCGAAACAATTCCACGCGGTTGGCCAGTGATATAAGTGCCGAGTTCGTAGTCAGGAGGTGCCGGGCGATCGGAAGGATTCCCCCCTCAATGACGTGCCGTGCGGCCTCCATATCCGGCGATGGATCAGGCTGTGATTTAATACACAGATCAGCAAAGCGTGTCTCGATCAAGGCTGAAAACCGCCGGTGCTCATCATCCCAGATCACCATTTTTTTTCGGCAGAGTTGGGGTGCATCGGAGGCAAGAATATCCTCCATGGAAATGCGTGCCGCGAGGCGGATGATGGCGTGCCTTTGCCGGTCGTCATTTTTTTCAATGTCTAACGCGATGAGGGCTTCTGCAAAATCCGCACTCTTGTGGTTGGCGAGTTCAACACCGGTGCCCCCCACCATCACGCCCCTGCGCGGATCGCGCCGATCCATCACACAAAGCCGATCCGGAAACCCCACACACACCAATTTCGCCATGATACTCGGCGATGGCATGAGTGGGAGCCGCTCCGGCACGCGGCATTGCCGACACAGGCGACGAAAAAGCTGTAGAACGGAGCCGATTGGTGAACCGCCTGTAGATTTGCTCTCACCGAGGGCCGCAAAATCATCTGCCGCCTGCCGCAGGTAGATGGCAAGATCCCACGATCCGGCGTCCCGGCGATTCACCATGGTCGTTCCCACATCGGACAAGAGCGCGGCAATCAGCGCAGCCCAGGCGGCATGTCCATTTTCGATCCCGGCAACCAAAATGCGAGAAAGCCGCGGATGAAGTGGAAAATTCACCAGCCGACGCCCCAATTCGGTCAGCTTGAAGTTGTCTTCCCCGCCGGAAGCCGCCCCAAGGTTGCAGAGCAGGTCTCGGGCCGCCTGCACACCGACTGCTGGGGGCATGGTGAGCCAGTTCAGCGCATCAAAACCCGCCGGATTCCAGGCGTACACATCCAGACACAGATTGGAAAGATCAACACGCTCTATTTCCGGAGGATCCGCGGGCAGTTGATGTTTCCACTGGGCCGCGTCCCAAAGGCGAATGCACGTTCCCTGCGCAGTGCGACCCGCTCGGCCGGCCCGCTGTTGGGCGGACGCCTGCGAAATCCTGCGCGTTGAAAGGCGATTAATACCCCGATGCGGATCATAATCGGCATATCGCGCCAATCCCGAATCGATGACCAGTGTCACACCGTCCACCGTGAGCGACGTCTCGGCAACGTTGGTGGCCAGTATGATTTTCCGCGCCTGCGACGGCGAGATGGCGGCGGTCTGTTCGGCGAGCGGCTGACTACCATGAAGAGGACAGATTCTCATGCCGTGGTGCCGAGCAACGGATGCGAGTTGTTGGGCGACGCGCTGAATTTCATAAACCCCCGGCAGGAAAATCAATACATGCCCGTCATCGACAAGCTGCAATCCATCCTCCACGGCATCGCGGCAGACCATTTCCAGCGTGCGGCCCGCCGGCGGCGAGTAGCGAATCTGCACGGGAAACATGCGGCCGGGAATCTGCATACATGGCGCGGAGAGAAAATCTGCGATGGGGCCGGCATCGATGGTGGCGGAGGAAATGATCAGCTTCAAATCGGGCCGCAGATGGGCACGGACATCCGCCAGCATGGCCAGAGCTTCGTCGAGATGCAGCGTCCGCATGTGAAATTCGTCGAGAATCACTGCACCGATTCCCTCAAGGGCCGGATCGGATTGCAGCCGCCGATTTAATATCCCTTCCGTCATGATGATGATCTGCGTATCGGGGCCGGTGCAATTTTCCATCCGCACCTGATAACCGACTCTGCCGCCAAGCTGCCAGTTATTTTCCGCGGCGATGCGGGCGGCCAGTGCCCGAGTAGCGATACGCCGGGGTTGAAGCACAATCACACCCGAGTTCTCACAACTGAGGATTCCGCTTCGGTAGACCGCGGGTGGGATGCGTGTCGTCTTGCCGGCACCGGGGGCAGCGACCACCACGACGGCTCCGGCGGCACGCAGATGATCGATCATCTGCGGCAGGTACTCGTCAATCGGGAGAGATTGGGGAGTCTTGGCGGGCGATGCAGTCATCGGTCTGATTGTAACGCCGGCGGCAAATCACATACAGCCGCCAATGCACCCCGCAGCGATGGCGCTGTGCCGCAAGCACATGTGCAGCGGGGGTTTCCACATCACAGAGCCCGCCCGTTTTCGTCGCAGCCGGGCTTAATACAATTTGCCGGGAATCGGCAGCGGCCCGACTAACCCTTTGGCGTAACGCACATATTCTGTGGAAATATCGCATCCATTTTTCACCCACGTCGGGTCCAGATGTTTGGTCTGCCGGGCGACATTCGTCAGGGCCGTCGGGAAATAATCCACCTGATAAGGAGAATCGGACAGGCGTTTGATGGCGACCGATCCGCTGATTAATCCTTCCAGTGCCGCCATGGAATATTTCACCGCCATGCGTCCACATTGCCGGGCCTCGTGGGCATCGGATTGGCTAACAATGCCGGGGAAGCTGCGCTGAAGATATCCGAAGGTGTCGGCCCGCACGCGCAATTTTGCGCCGGATCGCTGCTGAATGATCGCCCCAAGCTTGTTCTTGACCAGATCGGATAGATAGTCGCCAAGTGCCCCGCTGCCCGAAAGTTGCTTGTTGCCGTGGGCGTCCACCTCGCCCCCCTGCATCGCCTTTTCAGTCACCAGCGAGTTTTTGTCTCCCGCCTTGTAGCGAATCCCCTCGCTTACCGCCACAACGCAGCGGCCCAGTTTGGTGTAGATGCGGTCGACATCGCCCAGAAATTTATCCTCATTAAAATCCACCTCCGGCACGTAAATCAGGTGCGGACCGTCCTGCTCATCATGGCGTGCGAGCACCGATGACGCCGTAAGCCACCCCGCATCGCGTCCCATGATGACATCGATCTTCACCCCTTTGAGCGATCGATTATCCAGATCATCCCCCATGAGCGCCAGCGCCACGAAACGACCGGCCGACCCGTAACCGGGGCAGTGATCGGTGGTGCGCAGATCATTATCGATGGTTTTCGGCACGTGATAGACGCGCAGCGGATAGCCGGAGGAAACGGCCATTTCACTTACAATCCGGGCGGTGTCGGCGGAATCATTGCCGCCGATGTAATAAAAGTAGCCGACGGAATGCTTCCGGAAGCTTTCAAAAATTTTCTGGCAATACGCTTCATCCGGCTTATCACGCGTGGAGCCCAATGCACTCGATGGAGTTTGAGCCACCTGTTCCAGCAGGCCCGATTCCAGATTATTAAGGTCGATGAAATCGCCGTTGATGATGCCGCGAACTCCGTGTTTGGCGCCGAGAATCTTCCCTACCGATTTCTGCTGGTAAAGTTCCTCAATAACGCCCACGAGGGACTGATTAATCACCGCAGTCGGCCCACCCGACTGTCCCACAACCGCATTAATACCTGACGCCATAATACCTTACTCCAAAGAAACCATTTACAGCGCGAAAGTATAGGGAAATAAAGCGTGTCCGACAATCCGAGCAATCGGTTCGATGAAATATAGTGAGCATTTTTCGCGGGTTTGCTGGCTGGCTGAAGTGGACAAAGGGAGAAGTCGGGCCAACATGGAACCGCACTTCGCGCAATGTAATCTGTTTTTTTCACGCGGAGGTTGAAAGGTGGAAAGATTTCATCATCAAAGTTATCCCGTTCATCGCTTCGACCCCAAAGGCAGAGGGGAATCACTTGTCCTGGTTTTTTTCGGCTTTTGCCGTAGCGTGTGGCCACCCTTGCAGCGTCCTCTTTCGTAGTTGAATACAGCACGGCCTCTGTGTACAGCGGTGCGATGAGCCTCTGCGATTGAATCGGTTTTCACCGCGTTGCCTTGGTGGTGGTGACGGTGGGCGCGATCCACCGGCACAATGAATGTGCCGGCTAACGCGAACAACAATTTGGGCCGGTTGCCATGGCGGCGCGTCGGGATAACGTGTCCGAGGTGGCCGGTGCAATGGGAACGCGGCGGCACGTCTGGCGTTCCATGGGATTGTGTGTTACAAACCGATGGACGGGAGATCGCGGGACGTTTTTACCGCGTCAAACCTCCACAGCGGTCATCTCCCCGACGGTCGGCGTATCGGGAGTGTGCCTTGCCCATCATCACTGTATCCCTGAGCCCTGCGATTGATGTTACCCTCCAGGCGGATCATCTGCGTATCGGCGAACACCAGAAGGTCAAACTCGTTTCGCAATCTGCCGCCGGTAAGGCGATTAATGTCAATCGGGCACTCACGGCGATGGGAATACCCACCAAGGCAACCGGCTTTGTCGGCATCAGCGATGCGGACTTTTTTCGTCAGCAGATTATGGGCCAGAAACTCGGCGGCCGCGGTATCGCCACCTATCGGCTCATCAGCCTGGATCAACCGACCCGACAGAACATCACGATTCTCTCGGCCGAAGGGGAAACTCACCTGCGAATGGAGGGCTTCGCACTGGGTGAACTGGAAATGCGCCGACTCTCGGGGGAGGTAAGGGCGGTGGCATCTGCGGGCGACATGGTGGTGGTGGCGGGGAGTGTGCCGGAAAGTATTTTGGACGCGGATGCCGCGCTCTGGATGGATTTCCTGCGGCAGATATTGCAGACGGGCGCCCGGATCGCCATCGACACGTCCGGCGCCGCGCTGCGGGCATGCTGCCGGGAAAAGCTGCTGGTTGCCAAACCGAATCTGACGGAATTGGGGGAAGTTTCGGGCGAAACCATTGCGTTTGACCCGCCGGCAATTGCCGCCATCGCGCGAAGAATCTTGCCGAACACGCGACACCGGGTGATAAGCTGCGGCGGAAACGGAGCGATATGGGTGGGGGATGAGCGGGCCCTCTGGGCCCATTACGACGCGCCGCTGCGGGTGGTGCGGACGGTGGGGTGTGGCGATTTTCTGCTGGCGGGGTTTCTCGCGGGACTCTATGCCGAGCTTACACCGGAGGATTCCATCCGCCGCGGCATTACCACCGCCACGGCGCGCGCGGCGAGTCTTGGCGATGCAACCGAGACCCTTTCACCCATGGAGATGAAATCAATCGAGGCCCAGGTGCAGGTAGAGAGCGTCTGACCCTCGGCCACCGCGCAGATTCGGCTGGGGCGTTATCCCGCCATGCGACGCAGCACGGTATGGAGGATGCCACCGTTGCGGTAATAGTCCACCTCCACCGGCGTATCGATCCGGCAGGTGCAGATGAATTCTTTTTTCTGTCCATCGGGCTTGATCGCCGTCACCCGAACATCCTGCCGCGGTTCAAGATTATCGGTTAAATCTATATTAAATGTTTCATCACCGGTGAGGCCCAGCGACTGAGCCGTTTCACCGGCCTTGAAACAGAGCGGCAGCACCCCCATGCCGACCAGATTGCTGCGATGAATGCGTTCGAAGCTTTCGGCAATTACCGCACGCACACCCAGCAGGAAGGTGCCTTTCGCGGCCCAGTCGCGGCTTGAACCCATGCCGTAATCTTTGCCCGCCAGCACCACCAGCGGGATGCCGGCTTTTTTGTAATTCAGCGAAGCGTCATAAATCGGCTTGATGCTGCCATCGGTAAAATCTCGGGTAACACCCCCCTCGGTGCCGGGGGCAAGCTTATTCTTGACGCGGATATTGGCGAAGGTGCCGCGCGTCATCACCCGGTCATTTCCGCGGCGGGCACCATAGCTGTTGAACATGGCGGGCTGAACCCCCTGCTCAATGAGATATTTGCCGGCGGGTGAATCTTTCTTGATCGATCCGGCCGGGCTGATGTGATCGGTCGTGACGGAATGGCCCAGATAGGCCAGCACGCGGGCGGACTGAATCGGTTTGATTTTGCCCACCTCACGGGTGATCGACTCAAAAAATGGGGGCTGCTGCACATAGGTGCTGCGCGGGTTCCATTCAAAGATATTCCCGGTGCTGGTTTGAATCGCTTTCCATGCGTGCGATCCTTCAAATACGTTGGCATACTGCGTTTGGAACTGGCTGCTGCGCACATGTTTGGCGACCGCCTCTTCAATCTGCGCCTGCGTGGGCCAGATATCCTTGAGATAGACCGGCTTACCGGACGCATCGTGACCGAGCGGGTCTCGCTGGAGATCAATATTTACCGTCCCAGCCAGTGCGTAGGCGACCACCAGCGGCGGTGATGCGAGATAATTGGCTTTGATATCCGGGCTGATGCGCCCTTCAAAATTCCGGTTGCCCGAAAGCACCGCCGCCACCACCAAATCGTTTTCATTAATCGCCCGGCTGATCGGCTCGGGCAGCGGCCCGCTGTTACCGATGCAGGTGGTGCAACCGAAACCCACCAGGAAAAAGCCGCAATCCTCCAGCGGCTTGACCAGACCGGCGCTGTTCAGGTATTCCATCACCACCTTGGACCCCGGCGCCAGAGACGTTTTTACCCACGGCTGACGTTTAAGTCCGCGGGCCGCCGCATTCCGGGCCACCAGCCCCGCCGCAATCATCACACTCGGATTGCTGGTGTTGGTGCAACTGGTGATGGCGGCAATCACCACAGCCCCGTGTTTGAGGTGAAAGTTTCGGCCGTCATAGCTGACCGGCACCCCTTCAAACCCACGATCCGGGGCGGCTACCTTGGCGGCCACCGCTGCGGCTGCGTTTCCCGGGCCCCCTTCCGCCTCCCAGCTTGATGTTGTCGATCCGCCATTGGAGGTCATTTTCCCGTAGGTGATGGAAAGGTCCTGCAACCATTGATTTTTCATGGCCCCCAACGCAATGCGATCCTGTGGGCGGCGCGGGCCGGCCAGCGACGGTTCAACCGTGGAAAGGTCCAGATGCAGCGTGCTGCTATATTCAATGGCATGTCGGTCATCACGCCAGAGCCCCTGAGCCTTGCAGTAGGCTTCAACCGTCTGAATGAGTTTTTCATCACGGCCGGAGAGCCGCATGTAGGTAAGCGTCTGTTCATCGACGGGGAAGAACCCGATGGTGGCTCCATATTCCGGGGCCATGTTGGCAATGGTGGCCCGATTGGCGACCGGCATTTCAGCAAGACCGGGGCCGTAGAATTCAACAAATTTATCCACCACGCCGTGCTCACGGAGTATCTGCGTCACGGTGAGAACCAGATCGGTGGCGGTGCACCCTTCCGGCAGTTTGCCGGTGAGCTTGAACCCCACCACCTCCGGCAGCAGCATGTAGATCGGCTGGCCCAGCATCACCGCCTCGGCCTCGATGCCGCCAACGCCCCACCCCACCACGCCCAGACCGTTGATCATCGTGGTATGAGAATCGGTACCGACGAGGGAATCGGGATACAGCACGCCGTCTTTTTCCCACACCACCTTGGCCAGATATTCCAGGTTGACCTGATGCACAATACCGGTGGCGGGAGGCACCACGCGGAAATTATTAAATGCCTGCTGGCCCCATTTGAGAAACTCATAACGTTCGAGATTGCGTTCAAATTCCAGCTTGCTGTTGGTTTCCAGCGCCATGCCGTTGGCAAAGGCGTCCACCTGCACGCTGTGATCGATCACCAGATCACACGGCACCAGCGGATTGACCTTTTTCGGATCGCCGCCGAGCCGCAGCATGGCGTTGCGCATGGCGGCAAGATCCACCACCGCCGGCACGCCGGTAAAGTCCTGCAGCACGACGCGGCCGGGCATGAAGGGGATTTCGACCGGGGCGGGGTCGCGGGGCCTCCAGGCGAGCACATTGTGCACATCTTTTTCGGTTACCACATGCTGATCGCAGTTGCGCAGGCACGATTCAAGCAACACCTTGATGCTATACGGAAGATGATCGGTGGAGCGGCCCGCGGCGGAGAGCGGAAAATAGTACTTTTCGCCCAGAGGGGTCGCGAGTTTTTGCGGTTTGAACGGGTTGGAACTGCTGGAACTGGACATTATGGTCGGCCTTTCATCAATCGCAGGCGATCATCGCCCGCTGAAGTTCCTATCTTATTCAATTGGCGGATTGTTTCCACTTGCCCGGGTCGGCGGAAGGTCGCGCCGGCCTGTATCCGGGGTGGACCGAGGGCGGCAGATGGCGGGGCCAACCTTACCCCCTTCATCTTGTCTTAACACCCATAGGGTACTATCCTGATGATATTATCATGGGTAAGGTTGGACTTTTTAAGGAGTTCGGATCGTGAAACAAAGAACCGTGTCTCTTTTCGGAATGCTGGCGGCGTTGGTTCTCGTAACCTTGGCGGGCTGCTCTGAGCCTGTGACACCCACCACCCCCGCATCACGCGATTACATGTCCGCACGGGTGAAGGGAACGATAGCCGAATTCATCTCCACCAAGCCGCTGATTAAACAGCTTATGGCGTCGGCCTATGGGTACGCGGTGCTTCCATCCGTCGGAACCGGTGCGTTTGTGATCGGTGGAGCGGAAGGACGCGGCGAGGTGTTTGAGCAGGG
Source organism: Phycisphaerae bacterium (assembly GCA_049965755.1). Classification (GTDB taxonomy): domain Bacteria; phylum Planctomycetota; class Phycisphaerae; order WQYP01; family WQYP01; genus JAJZGD01. The sequence goes on from JBMFVY010000003.1 coordinate 60,442, forward strand.
ACGATTTATCGGGTATTGCAAACTGACCAGCGCATCGATCGGCGCCCAGATCGGCGGCCAAAGCTTCAGTGAATTGATTCTATTCCAAAATGCAGCCACCATGGCCGCATTTAAGGAAGGCGAAACTACATTCAACGCCCGTGCGTCGGCAGTCGTCGCGGCCAGCGGCGCCGGGACGGCGGTGAATTACGTTCGAGGTGTGCTGGTTTATGTGCTGCCGCTGCAGGGATTCATGGCACAGGCCGCAATCGGTGGGCAGCATTTTACTTTTGCACCGCTGCTGAGTAACTGAATCATTACCGATCTGACTGATCTTGATGCGTGGATAACGGCTGGCGGCGCGAGCGAGCGGCTGATGCGGCGACGCGTTTGGACGGCGTATCAGCCGCGGGTCGCGGAAATGACGCCGATGGGGGCGATATCAGCCGTCACGATTCATCACTCCGGTTTTCCGGAGGGATTCCGTGCGACCGGTGAGGCAGACGCAGCCGAAAATTTGCGATTCATTCTTGCATTTCATACCGCCCCCCCGCCGCACGGGCGCGGCTGGGCGGATGTCGGTTACCACTTTGCGGTCGATCCTGCGGGCCGGTTATGGGAGCTGCGCAGTTTGCAGTTTCAGGGTGCGCATGTGAAGAATCACAATGCGGGGAATATCGGTGTGGTTTGCCTGGGGAATTTTGATCTTCACCCATTGCCGCCGGAGCAGTGGGCGGCATTGCAAAGCCTGATCGCTGGCATTGACCGGCAGTGTGGCAGGCTGCGGGTGATGGGGCATCGGGATATTGCCGATGAGCCGACGAGTTGCCCGGGTGAACATCTTTACCATGCTCTTGCAGCGATCGGAAAATGAAAAGCCCCGCGGGGTGGCGTGACCCCGCGGGGCGAATATATGTAACAGTCCCTCCGTTACGCTCAGCTTATCGCCGGAAGCGCAGACGCGGTCGCAGCAGTAAAGCACCGGCGCAGAGTGCCATGAACGCCAGTGCACCCGGTTCAGGGGTGATCACCGCCGCGGTTCCAATCCCAATGACTTCGAACTGATTATTGGGCGCATCACTGACGGTCCATGCGGTATCGGTGCTGGGGTCGATACCGTAGGAGCCGTCAAAGAGCAGCCACTGGCTGTCGGTAAGTTGGGAGAGGGCTGTAATCCCCGTTCCGAGAACGGACTGCACGAGAGATAGGAATGAGCCACTGTAGTCGGTTTGTGCGTCGGCGCCGGTGGACAATTGGTCCAAGCTGGTTGGGAGGTCAAGCGAATTGCCGACGACATCTGCAAGATAAATTCCGGTATCACCATTTGGGTTGGTAAAGGTTTCGCCATAATAGGTTGGGACGTCCAAAGCTGGCGGATCCTGCACCGTGATAACCGGCGAGAGCACGAACACAGGGAGCCACGCGGCGGGGTTTTGGGCCGGTGCGCCTCCTACGCCGGGGTAGGCATTGAGCTTGGCACCAGCGCCAATCACAGGATTATTCTGTTGCGGTGCGTTGAATGGTGTACCGGTATCAGCGGTGCCGTTTACCATGACTAATTTTCCAGTCGCAACGCTGAAGAGAGGGACGCTTCCCCCGGCGTAGGCCCAATTCTTCCCGGGCCGGGCGTTCGTCAGCGTGTAGTCGGCCGGATTCGCGGCGGCCCCACCCGCCTTCAGCACGTAGGTCACGCTGGACGCGCCGACTGTGCCGTCGTTGAAATATGCCTCCCCCGGAGTTATCGCGGGTGCCACCGCCCAGCCGAAGTTAAACATCTTTGGCGCGTTAGCCGCATCATCCGGTCCACGAGCGACGAAAAATTGTGTCGGGCCAGTGCCGGAAATGGAAACGCCGTTGCCGCCGCTGGCACCGCTGCCACCTGGCCCGCTGTTGCCGCCCGCTCCGCCAGTCGGGACAGTGAACGCGGGATTCGATGGGGTTGAATGATCCAGCGGGGTATTGGCCGGTTGAACCAGCGATGCGGATTGGCCCTGGGTCAGGCTCGGCGCCGAGGTGCTCGTGGTTACATCCAAGTTGATGGTGTTCTGGCCGCTATTGTTCGATGTAAAGTGATTGGAAAAGCCAAACACGTAATAGGTACTTGCCGGGAGATTGGTTGGGATGCTGGTGAGCGAGGCATTCCAGCCGCTGAAATTGTTGCTGTTATCCTGCAGGGTGCCGTAGTTAATCAGTTGGTAGGTGCCGGTATTGAAATTCGCGCCGGGCGTTACCGAGAGCGAAATTTGGGGGTTGATGACCAATTGCCCAGTCACGTCGGCCATATCGTTACCGTTAGTGCCACCGGTTTGGTTGGGGGCGTTGAGGGAATAACTCAGGTCCGCTCCCGTCGAGAGCACCAACGCATTGCTGCCGGAATCGCTGAAGGTGAGCAGATCACCCGCGTTGCCGCTTCCAGGTGCGAGTGTTGCTCCGCTTTGAATGGATGTGTTGCCACCGACAATACCATCGCCGCCCAAGGTGCCCGAGGTCGCCCCTCCGTTAACCAAGACGGGGCCCGTACCGGTGGAGGATCCGCCCCCGGTGGTGAACGGTGTTCCGGCGTCGTCGGCCAGGAGTGTACCGTCGTTGATCGTCGTTCCACCGGAATAGGTATTGGCTACGCTGTTCCCGATGGTCAGCGTGGAAGACCCCTCTTTGAGCAGGCTTCCGCTGCCGGCAATGTAACCACCGCCGGAAAATACGTAATTGTTGGTGGTGCTGTCGACGATGACACTGGCGGGGTTAAGGGGGGGCGTCTGGGGAGCGATGGTGACGTTGGAATTCGACGGCCCTGCGGTGTCATCAAACTGCGCCGTGTCACCATTGGCATAGAGATTGTTTGCGGTATTCCAGTTTGCGCTGGTGGTATCCCAGAGATTATTACCACTGCCGTTGGTCCAGATGGCGGTAGGAGCGGTGGTAGCGTATGCGCTCGTGGCCATGGCAGCAGCCAGGACGGCCAAGGCGATAGGGACTGCCGCTGCGGCTGGTGATCGCGGTCGGCGAGCCTGAAGATGGTAACAACTTGTTCTCATAACGAGACCTCCAAAAAAGTCAGTTCTCGCAGGCGCTGCGGCGGCCTTCGGGAATCCGAAAGCAATCGCGCCGCCCCACGTCCGGCGGAGCTGATCGATGCCGAATCAAAGGCGGAGATTGCCAACATACGGCAATCTCAGACACCTCATCCCTGAGGTAAAACTGAGTTTAATCGCTGTACTGACCAAAGCCTTTGAAAAGCCAGCTTCGAGTCAAATCCAGCGTGGGAAAAGTAGGGTTGAACGCACCTGCCCCCATTCACTGAAAACAGAGAATAATCTGCGTCTGATAAAATGTCAACAAGAATTCACAAGATTCATTAAATCATCACATTGATTCGCGTTTGCGTTTACATCAGGCCGCCAGATCAACCCTCTGGTCGCACAGGACGGCTCCGGGATGCGCCGGCTGTTACGTGAAAGAACCATAAGGCCGGGAGGCGAAATAGCAGGCGGCGCCCGGCCGGTTCGCCGCGTCAACACCACCGCCATCCGAGGGGCCGACATGGTTACAGCGGACCTTCGCCGCACCAGACCAGATTCCCCACGATAAAATTATTGTTTCGATTCCGCCGACCATTGGAACGGCAATGCCGGCCATCCGCGTCTGTTGAACAGGTTGGGAACAGCGATATCACTCCATGCGAACCGGACCATTTCAGGATGTTTTACCGCCGGGGATGAAACGATCACGGTCCGGCCGTGAATCTGAGCCTGCGCGGACTGGAAGCGGCCATTGCGGCCGGCAATTTCAAAATCATCGGGTGTACCGCCCTCTTTCACCGACAGGCCGCCGAAGGTGTGCATGAAATGTACGATGAATCGACCCGACTTGATCTGAGCTGATTTCAACATGGCCCCGGACTAGTGTACTGTCCCATATTTAGCTTGACATATAGTACGAACTGCGGTATGGTGGTGTCATGGCGAATAAACCTGCATCAGCGTTGTCGTGTAGTCAAGAACAGAGATTGGAACTCGAACGGATGGAATCCCGTGGGGCCACGGCCCAGAAGGTCGCGCTTCGGGCGAGGATTATCCTTCGGGCGCACGAAGGGAAAAGCAATTCGGCTATCGCGATGGAGTTGGGCGTGAGCCGTCCGACTGTTCTGTTGTGGCGTGGGCGTTTCAGCAAGTTCGGAGTGGCGGGGATTCTGCGTGACGCTCCGCGTCCCGGTCGCCGGAAAGCCATCCCGGCAGAGAAGGTGCAGGCGGTGGTGGAAGCCACGCTCCAGAGCAGACCTCCGGGCGGGACGCACTGGAGCATCCGGGAGATGGCCAAGGCTCAGGGGCTCTCGCGTATGGCGGTGCAGCGGATTTGGAAGCAGCACCGTCTCCAGCCGCACCGCGTGGAAACGTTCAAGCTCTCACGGGATCGGGACTTCGTCGAAAAGCTCCGGGATGTGGTGGGCCTGTACTTGAATCCCCCGGACAAGGCTCTGGTGTTCTCCGTCGATGAAAAGAGTCAGATTCAGGCGTTGGATCGCACCCAGCCGGGCCTGCCATTGAAAAAGGGACGGTGCGGCACGATGACTCATGACTACAGCGGATGTTCCATCAGAATTTGATGCTTCGCAGGGCCATATGAGGCCGTAAAATCAACGGTTTTTGCGTCTCGACGGCAGCTTCTTTCTCGTGGCCACATGGACGCCTCGATGGGGAAGCACGGCAGGCAGGGTGACCTGTGCCTTTTCCAAAAGACACCGCACCGATTCATGCGGCTTTGGGATGCAGTTGCACAGCGGCCTGCCTTTGATCACCAACTGCATCATGCAGAGCGTTTTGAGGCTATCAAGCCCCTCCTGCACCGTAGCATCAATACTTTGCCATCGCCGGGCCAATTCCTGCACCAGCCGGTAGGCCAGCATGATCACCAGCGCATGGCCCCGTGTGCGGCCGGCCAGACGTACATGCACCGGACGCATCTCCAGCTGCACAGTCTTGCTGGTTCGGAACGCCCACTCCACCAAGGCCAGATCCTTGTAGCGGGCGTGAACATTTTTGGCATCCGCCTGTGCCGGGGTCAGATCGGTCTTGAGGACATAGCAGCCGTCGAGCTTTTGCTGTTCAGCCAGTGCATGTTCATCGATACTCAGAGAGAGGACTCGCTGCTGCACGGCCACCTGTACCCAGGCATCAAGCCGCAATTTTCGGCACTGGGTGGCAATCTTATCCACCGCCACCTGCACATGAGCCTTGGAACGGATGTTCCAACGGCATATTTGACGTAAGTCGTTGTATTACAATTTGTTAAATGTGTTTTTTCGCATTTATGTGTA
>JBMFVY010000004.1:0-63751 GCA_049965755.1 Phycisphaerae bacterium
GGATCGGCTGCCGGCACTGCTGCGGCCAACAACTCCTCCATCAACGCAAAATCGCTACCAAAACCAAGCGACGGGAAAACGCCTGCGCCGAAACAGGGAGAAATCGCCCGCCAGGCCCCGGCGGCCATCGAACCCCGGCGAAAACCGACCCGGGACACAGCCACATATCGACATCTGTTCATATCATGCCGTTCGGAAAACCTTACAACGCAAGCGGCTCCCTCCCAGATGCGATCTTTGCCCTGCCAAAACAACAGTAGAGCTTTGAACGAACAGCGTTAGCGTAGCGTAATGAATCGCGGTAAACTCGTGCTATATAATTCGGGCCAAGCTGATGAGACTTGGCGATGGAGACTCTATGGCTTTGATGCGGTCAACCTTAAAACAGGCGAGCTTTGGCGTCAGCCTGATCCTCACCGGACTGATGGGATTTGGTTGCAATGTCGGCAATGCGGCGACGAGCCTGAAGGATTTTCATGCCGGGCAAACAAGTCCGCTTAGAAACGAATACACCCCGAAAATTCGAGAAGCCATCGCTCGTGGTTTGAAATGGCTTGCAGCGCGGCAGAATTCCAATGGTTCCTTTGACTCCGGCAGTACGGCGATTACTTCGCTAGGAGCGCTGGCCTTTGTCGCGGGGGGCAACATCCCGGGCCAAGGTCCCTATGGGGACAATGTATCACGTGCCTTGCATTATATTTTGGCACATTGTCATCATTCAGGCCTCATCGCGGCTCAGAACGACGGCTCACCGATGTACAGTCAGGGATTTGCGACCCTGTTTTTGGCGGAAATTTATGGGGAATCGCAGGCACCCGGGCTTCGAAATAAGCTTCAAAAGGCTGTGCGTTTAATCGTAGATACCCAGAACGCTCAGGGGGGATGGCGGTATCAACCGGTGGTTATGCCGGGCGATATCTCGGTGACAATCTGTCAGGTTATGGCGTTGCGAGCGGCACGTCAGGCCGGCATTGGTGTTCCGCAGCGGACTATGCGCAGGGCAATCAGTTTTGTTCGCCATCTCCAGAATCCGGACGGCGGCTTCAGTTATATGTTGGGGATGAGTGGTTCGGATTTCGCACGAAGTGCAGCCGGAGTTGCTATACTGTTTTATTCAGGTGTTTACAATGGACCGGTAATAGGGTCGGCCGTACATTATGTCAGCGGCTGTCTACCCGGAACGCCTCAAAACATGCAGGGTAACTATTTTTACGGCAATTACTATGGCACCCAGGCGATGTTTCTCGCCGGTGGAAAATGGTGGGCGCGATGGTGGCCGGCAATGAGCAAAAACCTGCTCTCACGTCAACAGGCTGATGGAGCATGGATGGGAGGCGCCGGCAGCAGTTACGGCACGGCCATGGCTCTGATTATCCTTCAGATACCCAAGCGCTTGCTGCCTATTTTACAGAAGTGAGATATGCCTTTGTCACCGGCCAAACATCTGACTGGAAGAAAGAAGCGGTCCGCCCTTTCAGGCGGTCTATCCGTTATTGTCTGCAGTGCAGCGGCCGTGTTGTCACTGTCCGGTATTCTGCCCCCATCCACTGATGCGGCGGCCGTTCATATGAAGTCGGCGGAGTGGCGGATTTTATTCTCGACGCTTGATTCTCAAAATCGATTTATTCATGACAGCGGAATAAGTCTTATCGCCATTAAACCGGGTAACAACTCTTTAATCATCTATCAGAATCCAACTGGGACAATAAAGAACATCGAATTTCGTCGGGTGATTTCTCTGATCCGAGTAGGCTTTATTCACGCGCACAATGTCCGTCGGAGAGTCTATCTCAAAGATGGCAGTTACCTTTCTGGAAGATCGATAGCCTCCAATGGGAATAATTTTTATATCGCGACTCGTTTCGGCACCATTAAGGTTCCGCTTACTGACGCAACAGGCTTGGGAACCGCCGGCCAAGACATAAACCGACGAGAGGCTGCAGCGCACGACCGTCTTTTTTTAAATGGAGGCGGCCTGCTGAAAGGCACATTTCTTGCCTGCAATATCGACGGAATCAAGATGCACAGCGCACTGGGAATTCAGGTCATCCCATGGTCACGGGTTAAAGAACTTGTTCTCGGTGGTCTACCACCCCGCATAACCAAACACCGGACGGCGACGATTCAATTAATCAACGGATCGGTAATCCATGCATCGACGTTACAACTGACACATCGGCGATTCACGATCCTTTCACAGTCTGGATTAACTCTGCATATTCCGGAGTCTATGGTGGGTAAAATTAATACTCGTGGCGGCGATGTTACCTGGCTTGCCCAGATTCCACCCCAGGTCTATCGACAAACACCGTTATTCGGCAAACCTTGGCCGGTCGAGTTGAATCGAAATTCCACCGGAGGAAAATTACGGGTGGATGATATTACCTATCACCATGGTATCGGCCTTCAGGCCCCATGCACGATCACGTATCGGCTTGATCATCGCTATGACTATCTGGTCTTTGCGGCGCAGATGGATGATTCCGCTGAGAAAATTGGTCGCGGAGAGGTGAAAGTAATGGTAAATGGGCGAATCATTTATTCATCCGGTACATTGGTGGCGGGAAAGCCACCGGTCTTTGTAAAAGTACCGATTCAAGACGCTGAGAGCATAACGATATCGACCCGTTCAGCGGAGTTTCTTGCCACACGATGCCGAATTGATCTTCTGGACGCGGCGATTATTCGTTGACATGGGGGCGTTGGAAACCTGAGGAGTGCGCTGATTTCCAGTGAAAAGACAAATGACGGAACCCCGGTGTGGGAAGTAACGTGCACATGCGGAAGTCGCATGGAAATTTCCGAACGTCAACTCGGCAAGGCGGCTGTGTGTAAGACGTGCCACCGTGTGGTTATGCCTTTACCCGCCCGGCCGATCGGCGGAACCGGCAATATTTCCGGTGGCGAAATTCAATCTTTCAAGAACTGTCCGTTTTGCGCAGAGCGTATTCTTGCATCCGCAAAGAAATGTCGGTTCTGCAACGAGCATCTGGATACAATCGAGCGCGACGGTGGGATCGCCCCGGCTACGGCAAACCGGCCTCAGGAACAAGACGCACACCAGCCAACCGGCGACGCGAAGATTGAATTCACTTATCGGGTCAGTACCTCTCAATGGGACAATTTCTTCAAGTACTTGATTTGTCTTATCATTGCGATGCTCGCCGCATCTGTCTACATTTTACCGACGCTTCGACCGTATGCGGGTCTAATTTTTGGTGCGGTATTGATTGTTGATCTGGTCGTCGTATGTCTGATCTACTTGGGAACGCGCTCCTCTCGCTGTTTCGTCGGGCCCCAGCGTGTAGAACTGCATTCCGGTGTTTTCACGCGACAGATCGACTGGATATCGCTGGCTTCTATCCAAGATATGCAGTTACGGCAGGGTGTGATTCAGCGAGCGCTGCAAATCGGCACCATCACCATCAAGAGTCTCGATGACACAACACCGATGCTGGAACTTTACCAGATTCCCAAGGCACGGAAGATATTCAGTTATATTCAGGAGCAGGTAGCCCGCCTGAAGCGCATCCCGCGATAAGATGTAACATATTATGTTGTATGAACTTTTCCCGAAGACGGGTTCGGGGGTTATGAGTATGGGAACTTTAGTTTGTCATCCATCGGTTCATTGTCATATATCCGAAAGTTGATCCGTGAGGCAATGAATGACGCTCATCCACTGCTGGGAGCGCTGGCAAGTATCGAGTATCCGGACCGAGCGCGGGTTCGTATGGTTGTTATTCGCAGGTTTGATCCCGCAAATATGACACTTGCACTGAGTACCGATGTCCGCAGTGCGAAAATTTCTCAATTTCGGCGATACTCCGTATCGGAAATGTGCATATGGTTGAGTGAACCGCGTGTCTCTCTGCGCCTGCTGACACGTTGGTCGATCCAGCAGACACCTGCTGATTCGTCTTCAGACCAATCAGGGCTGGACGCACTGTGGCATGCACATTCCTCCGCATCGAAGGCGATATTTTTCACTCCCCCACCGGGGATGCCCTACCATGCCGTCCGCAAAACGCGCCAACAGAATTCCATTCCTGATACATTCGCGATTTTGAGTGGAGAAATACTGGAAATTGACGCCCTGCAGATAAGCCATGCCGGTCATACACGGTGGCATCACGTGCGATCCTCCGCCGGGAAATGGATTAAACGCCGGGTGAACCCATGAATCAATTCATCAAGGTGAAATGGGTGTAACTGAGTGTCAGAACTCTCTGCGACGCCGCGCGGGTGGGATGTTGCAGAGTTTACGATACTTGGCGACCGTACGCCTCGCCAGTGTCAAGCCGCGCTTGGCGAGTTCTTCAACGATTTCATCGTCATTGAGAGGATTTTTCTTATCCTCTTGTGCGATCACATCAACAAGTTTGGCTTTAACAGCATCCCAACTTACAGCTTCGCCGGCGGCATTCTCCATTCCACCCGTGAAAAACTGTCTTAACGGAAAGACGCCGCGCGGCGTTTGAACGTATTTATCTGCAACCGCCCGGCTGACGGTGGCAACGTGAATCCCCAGTTGATCTGCAACGGAGGTCATAGGCAATGGCTTGAGATGTTCCGGCCCCATTTCAATAAATTCGCGCTGCATGTCGACGACGACGCGAAGTACGCGCAGCAGAGTGTGGCGGCGTTGTTCAATGGCTTCAATCAACCAGCGGGCATTACGAATATTATTATTTATAAAGTGACGAGTATTATCGTCGACTGTTTTTACCCGCGCCATGCGCGTATACACCTCATTGACGCACAGCCGCGGAAGCCGCTCGTCGGTCAGGCGGATACGATATTCTCCCGTTTGCTCATCAATATCGATAACCGCGTCGGGCGTCACAGACGGCACCCTGGCGTCAACCAGGAGGCGACCGGGGCGTGGATTCAGATGCCTGGCCATGAATTGTCGCGCTTCATTGATCTGTTCCAGCGTCAGGCCGCTTTTTCGGCTGATCTGAGGCAGACGGTTCATTTCCAAGTCTTCAAGATAGTCCCGTACGATGGTCTGCGGAACGCTTAAATCGAGCTTCTGCTCATCTGCGATGGCCTGCAATTGCAGCAGCAGACTTTCCCGGATATTCCGCGCGCAGATGCCCGGCGGTTCAAGTCGCTTCTGCAGTATCGGCCACGCAGCCTGAACGTCGTCGCGCCGGATCCCCTCCGGTAAATGGCGGCAGATGGTATCAAGGCTGTCCCGGATGTAACCATCATCATCAACCCAATCAATAAGAATTTTTCCCGCTTCGAGGATTCTCTCAGGAACGTCGACCAATACCCACTGCTGGAGAAGTGCCTCGGAAAGCGACATACTCCGCGCGGCAGTATTGGCGATCGCTTCCGCCTTGGGATCTCGATCGTCCGAGGATCGGTTCACTCGGGCGGTCGCATTCGGACTCGAATTGTCCCAAGAGTCATTCGAATTTTCCCGTGCAGAAGGTTTATCGTTTAAAGCGGCGGGTTGAGTTGCTTCGGTCGGCATGCCCGCTACAGGTGGCGAATCTGACACAACCTCCATCGAGTCGGCTCGCTCTAAAACCGGGTTTGAGACAAGTTCCTGATCGATACGCTCTTCAAGAGCCATCGTCGATAACTGAAGTATTTCCATTGACTGAATCATGCGGGGAGCCAGCTTCATTCGCTGTTCCATACGCATGTGTTGCGAGGTGTCGAGCCGCATCAAAATCAATTCCCAAAACCACGGCGTCCGCCTGAATGTCCACTCAGATTATACCGCTTTTTTTATACCGGGCAGAGACTGGCCCCGTTCGAAGTGCAGTGGTTCACTTTCAATGCACGTGTATTATTGGATGGAATCACTGCTGTATGGCTTGAAGCGTGCTTGAATTGACAATGCCCGCATGCGGATATCCTGCCGGGAAGATGCTGAAGAACACCGCCGTATTCTTGGTATCGGCGTTATAACCAAGGGTGACCGCCGTATAGAACCGTGGAAGTTTTCGGACCAGTGTGATACTCGACATAACATTGTGGGCGAGAGAAAAATCGTAGCTTTGCACCAGCGAAACAATGTACTTGCGGGTTAACTGGTAGTTGACGGCGACTGTCCATTGATCAGTAGAGAGCGGCCCCAAATACTGATTTCCGAAGAAATAGCTCAGATTAGGAGACTGATCAACGGCCAAGCCTGTATCGAATTTTTCTAATTTCTGATTGTCGATGCTCCAATCTTCATCAGCCAACGCTCTTACATCGGCGCCGATACGCCATGAAAAGTTGCTGTTTAGGCTGTCGGCAACCTGACTGAGATCAGGGCGGGAAAAGTCAAAATACCCGAGTACGGGACTGCCGAAATCACTGGTCGAAAATGGAGCACCTGCGTATATCGGATCGCCGGGATAGAACGGGCCGTATTTAGGCTGATTCCAGAAAACGTCCGCATCAACGTTCAACGTTATCCAATTAATTTCCTGACGGTGGCCTGGCCGACCACGCAAAGTTTGAAATACCTGACGCAGAGCAAACTGAGCGCCGCTGGCATCGGTGATCCCCTCAACATCGCGGCTGAAGGGCTGGAGATATCCCCGCTGGACGGTCGAACCGGTCTGAACCAGTGAGATTTCCGGTTCAATAATATGACGAAGCTCATGGACATCGAAGAAGTTTGATCGAATGTGGTGATAGGTCTTCCATATTTCGACGGATGACCTGAAGCCAACCTGTCCCCAGAGCCGCGTGGTGTTGCCGTTAATTTGGTTACCACTGGCCGGAAAACTGGTATCCCAGTAGGTGACTCTGCCCACGACATAAGGGTCAAATTGCACCGGGCCCAATGCCAGTGGCAGATCCAACTCCTCGCGGGTGTCGAGCCGCGCCACATTCTGATTTGTCCAACCGTTGTTGAGATAGTAGTCGGCAAACGTCTCATTTGGATTGATGCCCGGGAAATTCAATTGCAGTGCACGGTCAGCCGCCGTGGTAGAGCTGAATTTGTCATTCAGCAGCGCACCGCTGGATTCAGTGTAAAACGTAAAGACGCCGAGGACCTTATCTCCGTTGCGCCAATATTTAACCTCCGGGTATTTTTGGACGGAATATTCATTATTTTCTAGATCGGCATTGGCTACAAAGCGATTAAGCTGAAACTTGCCCAGAAGAGTGAATGCTTCATTCCCATGTTGTTGCTTGAGATAAACCGATGTCTGCTGCTCCGGGGCGGTTGCATATACGTTCTGGAAGTATTGTTCCAGAAAGTTAGGATCGGAAATGTATGATCCCTGCACGGCGATGGACCACTGGTGATTCAACGGCTGCTGATAACGCCCGGAGATGAAGCCGCGCACGTGAGAAGGTAGCGGAATATTGTCACGATTGGCGCCGAGTTGATCGGTTCCGTCGTCATACATGATGAAGCTGTTGAGTATGCCGCGTGCATCGCCTTTCGAGTAATAGGAGTTAATGCCGGTGCCGGGGCCCCGGCTGGAATACTCATTGATCGCCAAATCGGTATTCAATCCGGGCGGCGATGGCTGATTGAGCAGACCGAAAAGATCCCAATCGGTGCGTACCGTGGCTCCATAAATACTGGAATATCCGGCCGAAACACGCCGCAGCGGAGTGGGATTCTGCCGCGTGGTTCCGGAGATGTACGGCCAGTAGAAAAACGGCACTCCCATGAAATTAGCAACAACATTTTTCGCGTGAAACGCGTACACATGCGTTTGACGGTGCACAGGAGCCGCAAGGGATTGAATTGCCATGCTGCTGGCACCGATGTAATAATGCGGAACGTAAAATTCATCAGTGGAGAGCTTTACGGACTTAGCTTCAAAATCTCCCTGCGCGAGTTGCAGCAGTTTTTTCGCACGCATGTAGAGCGGTGAATGATTCTGAACCTCATAAGTGCTCATGACGGCATCAAGCATGATCGCCCGATTGGTCGTAAAGTCGTAATACACACGGCGAGCGTGGATCGATTCATCGCCATAGGTAATCGTGACATCTCCGTCCAGATAGATGCCCTGCACATTCTGACTGATGCTTGACGGATGCCCCACCAGCTTTTTGGATGGAGACTCACCGGCAGGGCTGAACACGACGGCGTTATCAGCTCGGAGTTCAAGCGGCGGCTGCCCGTTCCTCTGCTGGAGCACCATATAAAATTGACCGCGGGCTACGGTAACCCTTTGCTGTCCAATCTGTTCAACCGTCAAATTTTGGCCGGTTGCAAAAACCATCGGAGGCTGAACCCGCCTGGACGCCTTGGCGACATTTTGTCGTGCGGTTGAGAGCACGGGCTCCGGAATCAGTAAGTTATGCGCACCGCGGGCGAACCAGCCCAACTGCAGAGCCGTTTCAAGACTTTGAATGTGAATTCGCGGGGTAAATGCCGCCGCCAGCGGTGCCGCCTCTGCGCGGGCAATAACCGCTTTTCCGCGTTGGTACACGACGGCAGCTGTATCGACAACCGATTGCGGAGCGCCCTGTGTCAATTCGACGGTATTTTGCGTATGGGTGGTTATCAGCAGTTCCGGTGCATGGAGTACCGTCTCGTCATGCAGACCGTCGCGAACGGTTACTTTGCCAAGGAGAAACAATCGGGCGTGAAACGTCGGCATCCCGGTGGCGGATGAGGGGCGTAGCCAAATCGCCGCGTACTGAGCCGCGAGTACGCGATAGCCGACATGAATAACCACCCCACCAGCAGCAACCAAATGGATGACTCCGTTGCGGGACGTCCACGTTGAAACACGTGGTGCGCCGAGAGTAATGGGCAAATCTATCGCTACCGATGGACGCAGTACGGGATAGACCGTCGGTCGCACCAACCCCGGGGAGACGGCCGACGACACCATCACAGAGGCGCATGCAAGCAGCAGGCAGGTGCAGCGCCGCCGCGCGAATTTAGCGTCCGGTGCCGCATGACCACTGTGGCCGAACCACTTTCCCGAAGATTTCAGTTTGTACGACTTCACAACTAGCCCATTCAAGCCAACCTACAAGCGGAGAGTTTAGCTTGATTTCAACACTTTAGCGAGTGTCAACATTCTTCCGATTTCCGGGTCGGTCACCAATGGAACTCGGATGTGAGGATATGCCCCGGGATCGTCATCGCGAGTATCCGTGCGCTTGACAAAATACCGTGCTGGAGGCGCTTCACCGCTATTTCGATTGATAAGCAATTGCAATCTTATGGGGCGGGTGTGATGAATTTGAAGCAATTCACGGTAAGGTCTACCTCAATGGCGTCTTCCCGTGAGCTCGTTAATGGCTACGAAATCCTCACCGGCACCGCCATGGTGCTGAGCGTTTCTGGGCCGCCGAGTTCTGCATCCATGCAGACCTGCAGGGCTAACTGTTGATGGGCTGGTGAATTGACCACATGAAAGTTGATCCTGCTGTACGGAACGCCATCTGGTGAATTAAATTTACCGAACAGAAGCCGTGCCGTGAAGATTCGTGTTATCGCTATTAGCTACCGCTTCTCAACCCGGGGTAACGTATCCTCGGAATTCCCATCTTTTACGGAATACATCGGTGAGCAAACACCGGTCGGCAGGACACGGTATGCCGTTCACGGTGTTGCCGCCGGCTATCACTGAAAAAACGTCACCCTCCATCACGGTAGCCCGAAATGCTCGCGTATAGTTCTCCCAGAAGCTACGCGGTTTAACCACGTCGGAGAGGCCAAACACAGTTCTTCACCAAGTGCTTCTTCGCAGCGCCCCCAGCTCGGGTAACGATTTGGCCCCGGACCCAATCCGCAGCCGTGTAACGCCTCCGACCAATATTGGTAACTACTGATTCCCAGTCGCTTAATCGCCGGTCTGGCATTCCCAATCTGACTGAGCCGTTGCGGAAATAAATTCCCGCCGATTGGCCTTCGCTGAACCATCGCAGTATTTCGCCGTAGGCAACTCCGAAAAAAACAGACAGATAACTACCCACGACATCTCGGCCTGACCAACTCATAACGAGCGTGAAAGCAGATTGGGTTACCGCCCCTCCGACAAAAATAAATGCACTGCCAAAATAGCCGTTGGGGCCAATGGCCTATTTTGAGTTTTCCTTCGGGCGTATTCTGGACTCAGGTGAAAAAACAAGCCCCGACGGATTAAACCGTCGAGGCTCGCTTGAGGGAGGCCCATGAGGAGAATAGGCCTTGACAGCCGAAGCTGCACTGTCGCGATATCAGTTTTTCTGAACAAAGATGTAGCGTTCAGTCCCCGAGCGTCCTCTGACCGACATTCGAATCCCTTTAGCGAGATCCAGTTTCTTCAGAATACGATTGAATTGCGCGGGAGAATTCACCCGATGGCCTTGAACACTAACGATAATATCCCCCGGCTCCACGCCGTCTCCAAGTAGGATGCTATCAGATTGCAGCCCCGTTACGAGAACACCATGCGGCGCGGATAATCCATACATCTTCGCCGTCTTGGGCGTGACCGGCGAAACCGTTACACCGAGCTTTTGAGATTCGGCCGGTACCGCAGGCGTCTGCGAAGGATAACCAGCAGCCATGGCAAGAGTAGCGGGCTGTTTACCGAGAGGGAAAGTGACGGACTTGATCTTGCCGTCGTCAAAGAGTTTCAAGGTTACTTTGGTACCGGGACGCATCATCGCAATTTCGTCGCGTAACGTATTCATACGCATGACGGGTTGACCATCGAGTCCGATGATGATTTCCCCACGTCGCAAGCCCCCTTTCGCGGCCGGTGAGCCGGGTTCAACCTGGTCGATTAAAACACCATGGAGAGGTTTATAGCCGAAGGTCAATGCGATCTTGTGAACATAGCTGTGTCGCACATCTGCAATACTTATACCAAGGTAGCCGCGGACCACTTTTCCATATTTGATCAGTTGATGCGTCACATACTTAACTTCATCGGACGGTATGGAAAATCCGATACCGTCAAAAGCACCAGAGGTACTGGCGATTGCACTGTTAATACCAATGACGTGGCCGTTCATGTTGACCAGAGGACCGCCGGAATTACCCGGATTGATGGGGGCGTCCGTCTGAATAAAATCCTCATAGGTCAAGCCGGCAAGTTGGGGATTATGCTCAGCAATGATATTCACGCTGGTACGGCCGACGGCTGATACAATTCCATGTGTAAGCGTCTGCCGGAACCCGAACGGCGCGCCAATTGCCATGACCCAATCACCCGGATGCACGTTGGCGGAATCGCCCAGAGTTGCGGGTTGTAAACCCGTCGCGTTGATTTTAATCACAGCCAGATCTGTTTTTGGATCTGTCCCAATAATTTTAGCGGTATACACGCGGCCGTCCTCGAGGTGAACTTTCACTGAGGTGGCATCGTGGACCACATGATTGTTGGTAACGATGTATCCGTTGGACGTAAGGATCACACCACTTCCGGTACCGTAAATCTTCTCCACATTTGGGTGTGATGGAGGTGTGAGTGGAAACGCACCCGGAGGAATGATCTGTTGAAATTGCTTGGGAAGTTGCATCGGCAGATTATCTGAACTCTGCGGCACCTCCTGAATGACGTTAATGCAGACGACAGAGTTTTTTATTGCACGATGTAAGGCTTCGAATTCACTCGAAAGGCGTTTGGCCAGCGACATCCGCGGCATGGGTGCGTTCGACATGGAGGCAGCCTGAATAGGAGACGAACTCTCCCCGGCGATAAAACCGATTCCCGCAAGGGCAACAGCCGTAGCTCCCATAACCGCCGCAGTAAATTTGAGACGTTTGGACAACATAAATAATCTCCTGCTGTTTAACTACATACTTCCGGGTTGCTTTCCGGTCCTCCGGATAGCCAGCAACCCGCACCTCATCATTGTTGCCACGTGATGAATAATCTTTCAATCGGGACGCTGAGCTTCTGTCCCGACGGCTTTACGCAAATTGCATCACTCGACTCACCAATTCTTTGAACACCGCCCCGCGGTGCTCATAATTAGAGAACTGATCGTAGGAAGCGCACGCGGGAGAGAGTAAAACGCAGACCGGGGCAGGTTTATCATTTGGCGAGCATTTTTCTGTTGTCCATCGATGCGCCTGTTCAACTGCCTGCTCAAGAGTTCGCAATTCCATCAGCATCGGCTGAGCGCGATAACCTGAGCCCGATTCGCCCCCGTTATCCAGCTTCATTGCATTTCTGATGTTGCCCGCAATCTTTGGCCCCGTTGCCCCGATGGTGATAATTCCCCACGACCGACCAACCAAGTCACCTGCCAGCGGCCGCATGTCCGAGTTTTTATCCGCCCCGCCCACGATAACAATCGTCCGTCCTGCCGGAACGGCGCTAACCGCCGTCAAGGTGCTTTCGGGCGTGGTAGATTTGGAATCATTGAGCCAATCAACCGTCTCATTGAGATAATTGGTCGATTGTCCGACCAATTCCATTCGATGTGGCAGCGAACGAAATGCTTCGAGTGCCGCAATGGCGTCTGCGATTCGCTTCTCACCATCAAAGGCTTTGATAACCGCCAGAGCGGCGGCGGCGTTCGCCTGGTTGTGCCGACCGGGTACCTGCAAGGCCAGGTCGGCGTAATCAAAGTAGATCACCTTTCCATGGGTATGCTGATTCCAGGTGCTCACCTGCGGATCGTTCCTATTGAGGATGGCAATGTCATCGGATTTTTGAAATCGAAGGATATTGAGTTTCGCGGCGGCATATGCCTCCATCGTGCCGTGACGATCCAGATGATTATTGACCAGATTGGTAACGACCGCGATATGGGGAGAGAAGCCAATCATCGGAGTGTCTTCGAGCATGAAACTTGATAGTTCAAGTACAACGACATGGTCAGACCGAATTTCAGGTATTTGGCCCAGAAGTGACCGACCGATATTTCCACCCAGATGGCAACGACCTTCGCCCCGGACGGCCTTAAGGGCGGCGAAGATCATTGATGCTGTGGTGGACTTTCCTACACTGCCGGTAATGCCGACCACCAGAGCCGGACATCGCCTACAAAATTCATTAATTTCCGTGGTCCAAGGAACCCCGCGGGCCCGGGCAGATTGAAAAAACGCCGATCGCCGTTTGTCAACAGCCGGGCTTACGACGAGAAGATCACAATCGTTTAATAAGTTCTCCGGATGTCCACCGAGTTTGAATTCCACGGGAAGGTCTGCCAATGCGGTGATGGATTCCGTAAGTTTTTCGGGGGGTAACTGGTCAGTTACCGTCACCCTTTCTCCCTGCAGAGCGTACCACCGCGCAACCCCGATTCCCCCGCCGAATCGTCCCAATCCCATGATTACGATGTGACGTTTTTTCACATGCATCCTTTCAACCTCTCATCGCGCAACCGCCATGACACACCGTGGTAGATCCCCGCATCTCGCACGAAAATAGTTTTACGCGTACTTCACCAGCGCTGAGATCTGTGTTTTGTGGTCGATAAGTGCCTGCTCAACGGCCCGGCGCCAATCCACCTCGGCAGGCTCAACATATTTTGCATCCCGGTACGCATAGATAATTGACCTGCTGGCGGCAATCATTGCGCCAAGCCCGCGGGCATCCAATGCGGGTAGACAGTCAGTGAGTGATCCTCCCTGGGCACCAAAACCGGGTATTAAAAATACGGCTCGGCCGGCAGCGGCGCGAATGGCTGCGAGGGATTGACCGGTGGTTGCGCCGACTACCGCGCCCAGAGAACTCCAGCCATACTCCCCTACCGTGGTATCCCACCGATTCACCAACTCCGCCATGTGCACATAGAGGGGGCGCCCGTCTGCCATCGGAAGTTCCTGTATCTCAGCGCTGCCGGGATTGCTCGTACGAACCAGTACAAAAACCCCTTTTCCCGAGGCGGATGCCACATCGAGAAACGGTTTAACACTGTCAGATCCGAGATAAGCGTTCACTGTAATCGCGTCGGGACCTGCGTTTTCAATCAGATCGGTGTAATCTGTATCTGCCAGTTGCGCGACCGCGTACTGGGAGGCGGTGTGGCCGATATCAGACCGCTTCACATCTCCGATCACCAACAGCCCGGCCTGACGCGCCGCCTTGACCAACTGCCTGTACACGGACACACCGGGCGCGTGGTAGCGCTCAAAGTAGGCACTGTTGATTTTGACTGCCGGTACAAGAGGCGCGGCAATTTCGATGATCGCGAGGCCGAATTCAAGAAAGAGCCCGGCGGCTGCGACTGAACTCCGACTGACATTTTTCTTTTCCAGTAATGTCGGCGGCATCTGCTCCAGAACCGGATCAATACCCACAATCAGCGGAGTCTTCTTATCGAGTACCGCCCGGCAAAGACGATCAGAAAAACATTGCATATTGAATCGACACTCCTAATCGCACCATCATGACATTTTTTCTCCGCACTAAGCGCCCGATCGCCTGACTTCGATCGCCGTGCACGGACACCCATCGAAACAACTCCCTGCGTTGCAGGCTGTCGAGCAAAACGCACTCTTCCGTAGCTTAAGGGAAAAATTGCTCATCGAAAATTGAAGTTTGCATAAGCAAGTCAGGGTATCGCTTGAAGTTCGGGCGCAGATTCCATCGTCGGCAGAAACTTACACGGGTACTTCAGCAAAAGTGTGCCACCAATGAAAATAGCCACCGCGATGACTTTCATATTTACGAATATGTAAATTGAACAAAAACGATTGACTGCGCTGAAGATTAGTGTCATATTGTTAATTGTCCGAGAACATATCCCCGGACCCGTACGCAGAAGCATTCACATCGGTCTCAGCGGCGCGCATGGGAAGCAACTTAGTCTCGGATGGAGGTCAACGCCATGGCTCGTCTGATCGGTCGCGTCAAGTGGTTTAATGATCGCAAGGGATTCGGCTTCGTTACCGCCATGAATAATCAGGATGTCTTTGTTCATCACACAACCATTCGGTGCGATGGTTTTCGTACCTTGAAGGAGGGCGAAATGGTGGAATATGAGGTTGAAGCCGGACCCAAGGGACTAAAAGCAACGGTCGTGCAGAGATTACAAATTACTGCGCGTAAAGAAAAGGACGCTCAGGTATAAGCTTTATTGCAATCATGACCATGAACCGAAACAGCCGGAATTTCACTCCCCGCCATCAGAATCCATTGTAACTCCGCTGAAAACGGAGAAGACCTATTTCGACACTACAGCAACACAAATGTATCTATCCCGCAATTGCCGCTTTTAATCCGCTGACGAATTCGCCGCATGAGTGCGAATGATGATTCGCGATCGGGGTAAGCCGGGGCTGCGTGCGGTGACTGTAATCGTTCCGGATGTTGTGCCGGAACGAACCAGAACCATGCAACGACCATAAAAAGCCCGACTATATGACGCGTCATTCGGAATGTGGCTCGCAGGATCACCGTTGGCGGTTCCAGCTATCGATCCCGGCCCGGTAACGGTAAATGTGACTTTACGCATACAATCGGATGCAATGCGACCGTGTTTATCGTAAAAACGGACAGCAATCGGTGCGACACTCAGGCCGTCAGCCTTAATATGGTGCCATTCATCTGATAGAACCATCTTTGCCGCCGGTCCCGGCGTAGCGTCCACATAACGGGTGACCATACGCCCGTCATTGATTCCCACCACCTTGAGCACACCCGGATGCCAGGGAATGTGCCAGTCCACGTAACCGAAACGTGGCATGCGCCGGATTTTACCAACCAGTCGGCCGTCCATAAAAAGCTCCACTCGCTGACAGTTGGAAAAGCATCGAACCAGAACGGTCGTACCGGGCCTCCTGCCCGGCTGATTCCATTGCGGCTGGATATAAACCATCGGCTTTTTGGTCCAGACGGACTGATAGTAGTAGGCATCGGGTTTGCGGAATCCGCAGATGTCAAGGAGGCCAAAATGAGAGTTAATATCTGGCCATTGATACGGCGTCGGTTCCCCGCGGTAATCAAAGCCGGTCCATACAAACCCCCCCGCCACGTAAGGCCGCTTACCAATCGGGCGCCATGAATCCCAGGGCAATTGTGACCAGGAACTGTGCATGGTGTACTGCCCAACGAGTCCGGCTTTTTCGTTGTTGGCCATCACGCCACGGTCACTTTCAGACGAACCGATCTCGCTGCCGAAGATCGGCATTCGCGGAAAGAATTTGTGCATGGCTGAATATGCGGGCGGATTGTAGTTGATTCCCAGAAGGTCCTCCACCCGCGCAAATCCGTTGGGATAGCCCCCGTTCATGGCGCAGGTGATCGGCCGCGTGGGATCCAATTTGCGGACGATCTTCATCATGTGACGAAAGAGTTTTGCACCGAAAGGAGTTCCTTCAATATAAATTTCTTCGTTGCACAGCGACCACATGATCACGCACGGATCGTTGCGGTCGCGAAGAATCTCCGCTATCAGATTCTGGGCATGACCGTACGGCACACCGACATACGATTTCGACGCACCATACTGTCCTCCCTCCCGGGTGTCGCCAATCTGCCGATTTTCATCCATGACCAGCATCCCGAGCCGATCGCAAGCCCTATACATGGCCCGCCCCATGGCATTGTGCGAACACCGATACGCATTGCAACCGATCATTTTCAACCGGGCGATGCGCCACCACCACAAATCGTTGGGCGCGCCCACTCCGACTGCCGGAAAATCCTGATGATTGCATGTGCCGTCCAATTCCACATGACGGCCGTCAAGGTAAAATCCGGTATCAGGATTGTATGCGATGGTGCGAATGCCGAAGTGAATGGTTTTTGCATCTACCAGAGCCGGATGGCGCAAAATCGCCGTCTGCAATTGATACATGTTTGTATGGTGGAGGGACCAGAGCGCCGCGTCGAGGACAGGAAGGGTCTGCGTGTACGTTGTGCGGTTGTGAGGAGCCTGAACTTCCAACGAGAGACGACCGCCGATGGTCGCACCATGGGGGCCGTAAACCGTTGAACTTAGAATAAACGTCCTGGCGTGGCCAGACTGATTGGTCACCGTTGTCTGAATGATCAGATTGGCATCCGCACGCAGATTTCCATGCGCTCCGCGGCGGATATAGCCCGGCACCTGAGACATGACAAATGTACCCCAGCGGGATACATGCAGGCGATGCAGCGCAACGAAGGATACGTGGCGATAGATACCACCGCCTTCATACCACCACCCTTCCCGCAAACGGGGATCGACATATGCCACAAGCGTGTTACTGCCGCCGAAATGCACATATCGGGATACATCAAAGCGATAGGGAGAATAACCATCCGCGTGTTCACCGATGTAATGCCCGTTAAGGTAGATCACCGCATCGCTTAAAACGCCACCAAATCGCAATTGGCAGATTCGCCCTTTGGCGGCAGAAGGTACGGCAAACGTACGCCGATACCAAACGGGATAAACGTGCAGATAACCGTGGGGCCCATTGGCAGCGCTATTAAATCTGCCATCGACAATATAGTCATTGGGAACCACCACCGAGTGCGCATCAGCAAGCGAACTCGGATTGGCCGGTGGAAACAAACTCGGATTGTATTGGCCGTACATCACCGTGGACATCGTCGGTTTACCGAAATCACCGATCTGTTTCAGGATGGCATTGGGCGGGCTGTGCACCAGGACTGTGAGGATATTTCTACCCGATTTCAAATCTCCCATCGGCACAGGCACCTGAAACCAGAAATCGCCGCCTCGATGATCGGTCACCAGTTTGCCGTTGAGATAAATAACGGCGCGGGTAACAATGCCGTGAAACTCGAGCATGACAGGACCCAAATGCGCAACTTGCAGACCGGGAAGATCAGTTTGAAACCATGCGTATCCGGGTTTGCCGTGGAAAAGAACCTGACCCTTGTGGTATCGATGCCAACCTCGGAGAGCCGTTAATATTGCGAGCGGAACTGCGTTCGGCGGCGAGTTAATACCCAGACCGGCCCTTTTCCATCGCCATCCACGGAGCGCAATCGCATTACTTCCCAGCGGAACTAGATGTGCCCGGGCAATTTGCCAGGGACCGTCGAGATTGATGCGAATACGCGGAGCCGCTTCGAGGGGATTGAGTCCTGCGCAGGCGATCAAGAGGCTTGCTACCCATATGATACATTTACGCACCCATTACTCCTTGAACTAAGCGACCTTCGCTACACGTCCTGTTGTGGCGCCTGCAACCATGGCGTGACCGTCTTTATATTAAAGGCTGGTGGCGGAACGTCAAAGGTGACAATTTTAATCAATTGAAAGTATTTGTTTTATTACTCTGTCCACCTCAATCATTTCCATCTTAAGTCACTGTACGAAGCTTTCGCCGGCCAATGGCGGCGAAAGGATGCGCATCATCAACAAAGCGTATATACTTCCCCGCCATGTTGATCGCCATGACCAACTGGATACTTTTCATTGGGCGTTTCCATCCCGTACTGGTGCATCTACCAATCGGGATGCTGGTGCTGCTGGCCATTCTGGAAATCGCCGGGATCAGACGAACATACCGGGAGAGCATCGCGAAGGTCAGAATGCTGATCGTTCCCATCCTCGCCGTTTGCGCTGTGATCACTGCAACATGCGGGTGGTTACTGGCGACCGGCGGAGACTATAACCCGCAACTCCTATTCTGGCACCGATGGCTTGGCGTGAGCGTAGCCGGGCTCTGCGTCATCATGCTCGTGGAAACAAGATTGAAATGGTTAAAGAGCTATTTTCTGACTCTGGCCGTCACGCTGGCAGTCGTGGCGGTTACAGGTCACCTTGGCGGATCGATGACGTATGGAAGTGATTACCTGACACAGTATGCCCCAGGCCCCATCAAGCAGTTGTTGGGAGTTTCAACCCAAGCTGTGCCTGTAGCTTTGCCGAAAATTTCGCACATTTCCAATGCATTGGTATATCCACAAATTGTTCAGGCGATCTTGACGCAAAATTGTGTAACCTGTCACGGACCGCACCGGCAAAAAGGCGGGCTGCGTCTTGATTCCTATCAACGGCTCATGCATGGAAGACATGGAAAGCCTGTAGTTCTGCTGGACCATCCCGCCCGAAGCATTCTGATAAAGCGTATTGAATTACCGGTCGGCAAGAGCCATCGAATGCCGCCGAGCGGGCATAGGCCGCTGACCGCCGGCGAGATTGCGATATTGCGTTGGTGGGTTCAGGCCGGCGTGCCGAATCGGGTCAGTCTTTTGAAAGCCGCCCCACCCGCGTCCATCATGGCTGACATTCGGAAACTCTTCTCACATGCGCAATCCCAAAAACCAATCCCGCGTAAAGAAGTGGAGGCGATGGTTCCACTTCTCACGCAGCGTAGTGGCATGCGGATTAGATTTTTAGGCCCAAAATCAAATATGCTCAGTTGCTCAGCCAGGAAAAACCCCGTTTTATCTGATCAGGAGCTCAGCGTGCTGAATCCGGTAATTCTGAATATTGCCAATTTGAATCTGGATTCTACGTCGATTACTGACGGCGCAATGAGGGTCATCAATGAAATGGTCAATTTGAAATCACTGCACCTGCGACATACGCGCGTGGATGGAAAAGGGTTATTTATGTTGAATCGTCTTTCGTCCCTGCGATATCTGAGTGTCCCCAGCAACAAGATAACCGCCGCAGATATCGCCATGTTTAAGAAACGGAATTTCATCCCAAATTTGGTTGTGGCGGGTGATGGCGGGATCAGCGCTTTGCCAGATTTTTAACCAACTGCAACATTACGGGCGAACTATCGTTTACCATTTGCCGCGACGAAAAACTCGCTGCGGGTATCAGGGCGGAACATACTGAAGGGTAATCCATAATGTCAAAAAAGCGATGTCAGAATACTCTGTGGTGGAGTGCGGCAGCCTTAATATCGGGATCTATACTTGCCGGTACAGGGCTTGCCGGTGCCATTAGCGGCAGATATGTCTTATCCACCTTTACAGGCCCGGTCTCTACACTCTATTCGGCGGCGACCGATGCCCATCACATTCATCTCGATGGCTCGATCAACGTGTACCGCCGACTGATCCAGCCAATATTCATTCAGAACTGCATCATGTGCCATGGTGTTAATCGGCAGAAGGGGCACCTTCGGCTTGACACCTATCAGTATGTCATGTACGGCAAATTCGGTCATAAAGTGGTTCTGCCCGGTAATCCGAATGGCAGCATTCTCATGCGTCGCGTCACACTGCCGACGTGGAATCATCATCGTATGCCACCCCGCGGCCATGCCGGACTGAGCTCATCTCAAATATTACTGCTGAGATGGTGGATACAAACCGGGGCCGACGATACCGGCACGCTGAGGTCTCTGCATGCCAACCGAACGGTTGATGAGGCGGCACAGAGTGAATTACGGATCGTCAAGCGATTTATGCCCCGACCGATTACGCGTATTAAAAACACCATTCGAAGGATCGAAGCGAAAACGGGAGTGAGCATTCACGTTATTCGCGCCGGTCTGCCGTGGTTATCCTGCGATGCATCCGGCAAATCAGATTTCAACAACCATGACCTGTATATGCTTTCACCGATTGCCAGTAACGTTGTTGTATTGAAAATCGGCGGCACTGCGGTCACCGATCGCGGACTTACGCCGGTAAATCGAATGGTAAACCTGATTTATCTGCATCTAGATCACACCACCATTACCAATTCAGGACTGGAGCGCCTCAACGATCTGAGTCATCTCCGTTATCTGAAATTAACAGGAACGCGAATCAGCAATGCCGGGGTCGATATTTTCAAGCGGAATAACCACCTCCGCCGACTCTGGGTTGCGGGTCTGCGATAAAAAGGCGGACGATTGCGGATCGCCAATTTCCCGAATTTATGCGGAAGATATGCCCTGCCGAATTAAAAAAGCCGCGTAGTCTTCGGGGGTGTCGATACCATGATGAGACTGAGGAGTGTCATGGACAATGATTTTTGCGCCCATGTAAAGGGCTCTTAACTGTTCTAGCTTTTCCATTTTTTCCAGTTCACACGGCTCCGTACGGCTGAGCTCCAGGAGAAATTCACGGCGGTACGCATATACGCCCAGATGCTTTCGATAAAGACCGGCAAGCATCAGACGTGAGGCGTCACGGGCAATTCCATCTCGATCATATGGAATGACACTTCGCGAAAAATACATGGCAAAACGACGCTGATCCACAACAACTTTTACAACGTTGGGAAGCAGAATCTCGTCGGCATCATCAAATGGCGCCGCGGCCGTTGCCATAGGCACATCCGTGTTCTCGAGAATTCGGAATAGACTATCAATCAGACCGGGATCCACTTCGGGCTCATCTCCCTGCAGATTCACGATCCGCTCGTAATTTTGATATTCCGGCATCTGCGCCACTTCAGCAATTCGATCCGTTCCCGAAGTATGGGCAGAGGATGTCAGAACGGCGCTGCCGCCGAAGCTTTTAACGGCTTTGAGTATCCGCGCATCATCGGTAGCAACGATGACAGCACGGGCCCGTGTCGCGGAAACCGCTCGCTCGTAGACATGCTCAATCAGATATTTCCCGGATTGCTTCAACAACGGTTTACCGGGTAAACGTGTGGATTCATAACGGGCCGGAATAACAATAAGATTAGACACGTTGACTTCCTTGCTTGATCAATCAATACCATGATGACGGTCGGATACGGATTTGTCCCCGTCTTCCCGGAGGGCCAGATGCGCCGTAGACAGTTTTTCGTAGGCACTTTCCAGCGCCTCCGGAATAACTCGCACCTGTCCGACGGTCGTCATGAAGTTAATGTCGCCATTCCATCTTGGAACAATGTGCAGGTGAATATGTCCGGGCAATCCAGCGCCGGCACAGCGGCCGATATTAATACCTATGTTGAATCCCTGTGGATTCATGCCGAGTTCCAACAGTCGCTGGCCATGGACGGCCAACTCCATCAATGCGGCCCGATGTTCCGGAGGCATATCCGCAAGTTGTGCTACGTGCGCGTAGGGAGCAACCAGCAGGTGGCCGTTCACATAAGGATATCGATTTAACATCAGCAATGCCGTATCCGTGCGGGCAACGACCAGATTGGATCGGTCACGATCCGGATCACAGGAGGCATCACAGAGAAAACAGCCGGATTTTTCGCCAGTGACGCTTTTTATGTATTCCAGCCGCCAAGGTGCCCAAATTGATGCGGTCATACCGATCCTCCACACGCCGCCAATACTTTACGCTAAAATCGCACTCATAGCGTGCAGGCCAATTTTTCGCCGCACGCAATTGTGAAAGAGGATATGAATATATGCCTGAAAATTCCAGCGTACCGCCGAATCCATCACAGGCCAAACCGTGCGCCATTGTGATATTCGGCGCCACAGGCGATTTAACGGCCCGCAAACTTCTTCCAGCAATCTATAATCTGACGCATGCGGGCTTGCTGCATCCTGCTACGGTCGTTATCGGTTTTGCCCGCCGTCCCAAGACGAATGATGAGTTTCGAGAGGAGATGCTCAAGGGGATCAATTCGTTTTCCCGAAACCGGCCGGCAGATAACGGTATTTGGGAAAAACTCGCTCCGCGGCTGTTCTATCATCAAAGTACCTTCGAAGATGCCCGGGGGTATGCGTCACTTGCGGAGCGCCTCTCGGACTTGGATAAACAATTCGGACTTTCGGGGCGACGCCTCTACTATCTTTCCACAAGCCCGACAGAATTCAGCACGATTGTGGCACAACTTGGCGAAGCAGGACTGGGGAACATTGATCCTTTCAACTCAGGCGCCTGGCGGCGAGTAATCGTCGAGAAGCCTTTCGGCCATGATTTGATATCTGCGCAGGAATTAAACCATCAAATTAACCGGGTATTTGACGAATCTCAGGTGTTCCGCATTGACCACTATCTGGGCAAACAGACGGTGCAGAATCTATTGGTATTCCGCTTTGCCAATGGGATATTCGAGCCGTTATGGAACCGCCGATATGTTGACCATGTTCAGGTGACGGTAGCCGAAGATATCGGTGTCGAGGGGCGAGGCGGATATTTCGACACGGCCGGTACCCTCCGCGATATGATCCAAAATCATCTTATGCAGCTTTTAACACTTGTGGCGATGGAACCGCCGGTATCGCTTGACGGCGATGCCATCCGTGATGAAAAAGTTCGCGTATTAAAATCAATTCTTCCCTATACACCCGAACAAGTCGAGAGTCTGACGGTGCGAGGGCAGTATGTCCGGGGCGACAAGCAGGGCAAACCGATCATCGGGTATCTTGAGGAGCGCGGCGTTGCTCCGCAGAGCCAGACCGAGACTTACGCCTGCGTGCAACTCGCTATTGATAACTGGCGATGGTATGGGGTTCCCTTCTATCTGCGAAGCGGTAAGCATCTCAAGAGGAAAGGGTCCGAGATCAACATCCACTTTAATCGAGCGCCAGGCGTGCTGTTTAATAAGCCGCAACGCGGCGCCGGAGCCAATGTCCTGACCCTTCGGATTCAACCTCGTGAGAGCATCGGACTGCAGATTAATGCCAAGCGGCCGGGCAGCACCACAGCTATTACCCCCGTTCAAATGGATTTTGAATACCACGAAGCGTTTGGAAGTTATTCACCGGAGGCTTACGAGCGGCTTTTATTGGATGCCATCCTCGGCGATTCCACTCTGTTCATACGACGAGACGAAGTCGAAAGCGCCTGGAGCATCATTGATCGGATCGAAGAGACGTGGATCGCCGGGAAACCACCACTGAAATTTTATTCACCAGGATCATGGGGACCGGATGAAGCGGAGCAACTGCTCCGAGGAAGTGGTCGATCCTGGGATGAATTGCCACAGGAAACCCGATGAATCGGCTTTTCG
Organism: Phycisphaerae bacterium; assembly: GCA_049965755.1. GTDB lineage: Bacteria > Planctomycetota > Phycisphaerae > WQYP01 > WQYP01 > JAJZGD01. The sequence goes on from JBMFVY010000004.1 coordinate 23,644, forward strand.
TATTCGCCGAGTTGTATCATTTGAGTGGGATGGAGGAGCGTCTGAGATCGGCCAGTGTGCGTGTCAGCCGCTCATGAAAGTCTGACATGGTGTAGTACTTCTTAACCCGTCCGTAAGCGTTCTCGCACAGGATGCGGGTTTGTGTCGGCTCTCCATATAAGGCGTCAAGACATTCGCCCCAATCTTCTGGCTCCCGAACCAGCCGGAAGCTGTCGGGTGTAAAGTTATCCATCAAAGCTGTGCCTCGACTCACCAGGGGTCGGCGTGCCGCCGCCGCCTCAACCCCTACGTGCCACCAACGCGTCAGGGGCGCGATATTGATCACGGCATCCACATTCTGAATGGCCGACGTGACGGCGCCGACAGGAGGGATGAAGCTGACACGATCTGACAATTTCATATCCTTAACCAGTCGCCATACTTCGTCTTTGGCCCGTCCTGCATCGAGCAAAAGCAGAAGAAATCTCCCCGACCGCCCCCCGGCCGCAAACGCCCGCAAGAAATAATAATATTCGTTGGCTTCGTTAATGACATCGGTACCGGCCAGTGTGAACACATCACCTGAAGCGCGAGGAGGTGAGACTTGAGAATTGTCACTTATGTATACCCCGGGCGAGATAACCGGCGCCCGATCAGATGATCCCGTGGCCACTCGGATGGCGTCCGAGGCAAACACTGACATGATCTCGCCGGTCGGGTCATCATCGCCGATCCGGTCGAAATACCATCGGACTACCGTCATGTCATCGCAAAGTGGTAACACGCGAGCCTGGGCCGCGCTCCATCCCATCAGCAGGACAACATCAATTTGATGTTTACGAAGTTCCCCGGCAATCTGCCCTTCATTTCCACCACAGCCTGTGCGCAACCAGTTTGTCCAGCTATGCGGGTGCACGCGCCAAAGTCCGGTGGTGTAAGCTCTGAGCAAGTCGGCACCGATATGCTCGCTGATGAGATAGACTCGCGCCCCTTCTGCCGAAAGAGCAACACTCATTTGCCGCAGCAGGGTAAATTCGTTCAGCAGGTTCTGCTCATCGATCCAGATGGCAATGCGAAGGGGATGCGAATCATGAGGAGGTTCGGGCTGCGCTATTGTGCCATTCATGATGAGATCAATTCTCAGTATTGCCCACAGGGCTCAAACGGAATTCCAATGGGTCGCAGAACCCGGTACCGAATCAGGCAGCGCTTTCCTTGAGTGGAATGGGATTGGTATCAAAGAGACTCACGCGCCCTTCGACAACATCCGCGGTAATGAGATAGCGCCCCTTCTGAGTCTGGTCAGGCAGGTGATACATGAAATCGAGCATGATTTCCTCCATCACCCCGCGCAGTGCCCGGGCTCCAGTATCTCTTTTCAGCGCCCGTCGGGCAATCAAGTGAAGAGCCTCATCAGAGAATTCCAACTCGCTGCCTTCCATCTGAAAAAAGCGTTGATACTGCTTGACGATCGCGTTTTTAGGTTCGGTGAGTATCTGAATCATGCCGCTTTCATCCAACGGCGAAAGCGGAGCGATAATGGGAAGACGCCCGACAAATTCGGGTATCATGCCAAACTCAATAAGATCATCGGGAGTAACTTGCTTGATAAGCTCCGTCTGGCGATGCATCTGCCGGGTTTCCGGCTCCACTTCCGCATGAAACCCGATAAGCTTTCTTCCAAGGCGTTTGGCAATGATTTGATCCAATCCGACAAACGTTCCACCGCAGATAAAGAGGATGTGCGAGGTATCAAGCTGAATGTATTGCTGCTCGGGATGCTTTCGCCCCCCCTGCGGCGGGACATTGGCAAGAGTGCCTTCCAGCATCTTCAACAGCGCCTGCTGAACGCCTTCACCCGAAACATCACGGGTGATCGACACATTCATATTCGTCTTGCCGATTTTGTCGATTTCGTCGATGTAGATGATGCCGCGTTGGGCAGCTTCCAAGTCGTAATCAGCATTCTGCAAAAGTTTCAAAAGCAGATTTTCCACGTCTTCGCCAACGTAGCCCGCTTCGGTCAGAGTGGTAGCGTCGCCGATCGCGAACGGCACGTTTAAGGATCGAGCTAGGGTTTTGGCAAGCAATGTTTTACCGGAACCTGTCGGCCCAATAAGCAGAACATTGGACTTATCAAGCTCCACGTCCTCCTTACCGCGAGCATCGGCATGAGCGAGGCGCTTGTAATGATTATGTACTGCCACCGCCAGCGCACGCTTCGCATCATTTTGCCCAATCACGTATTGATCCATGAACTCTTTGAGTTCACGCGGAGGAGGAATCTTACCCATGGGTTGCTTGGGACCACTGACCTTCCGTTTTTCCTGTTTGAAAATATTGAGGCAGAGCTCCGAACAATTTTCGCAAATATAGATATCATTCGGGCCCTCGACCATCAACCCAACTTCACGGCTTGATTTTCCGCAAAACGAGCAATTCGTAACTCGCCGACCCTTAAATTTAGCACCTGCGTTTTCGTCACCGGTGCGATTCCCACCATTTCCATTTGATTGATTTGCCATATCGAATCCCGCCGATTTACGACGAGCCAACTCCACTAAACAGGACGTCCACTACCAGGACTTTTATCTGATCACACATCTTCGGTGTTCAGGGCATATAACTTACCTACCCGCCCTACCTGACGACACCACAGATGAGCAAGCGTGAGCGACTACGCTGATAACGCTGTCTCGCACTGAATTATAACACAAAATTGGATTATCTCATTGATTCCATGGCGCACAGCGGTTTGTCACGATTTGATCTCATCACCAAGGCGCTTTGCCATTTTCATCGCCCGGGCGCGTTTGATTTGTTTATATTCGTCTTCGGTAATCAGGCCGCGTTCTACCATGGATTCCATATCTCGAAAAGAGAATCCTTCGATGGAATCGCTATTGGCACCGAGCGATCGGTGGCGTACCCATAGAATGACAACAAAACTGACAACCACCACAGCGATCAGAACACCGCAGCCCACTCCCAAACTCACCAGAGTAGACATGGAATGAGAACCCGTGACTGTTGTTACACTACCGGATGTCATGGTGGGAATATCCCATCTTTTCAGTGCCATCGAAGCTTGGAGAGAATATCACTCGCATCTTCGCAACATCATACTATCATACGTCAAAGAAGCCGCACACGGCGATAAAAAAGGAGAAAAAAATGGGTAATGACTACGAACTCAAACCATCTGAGCCTATAACCTCCAAAGACTACCAATCACCACCTCCCCTGCCACATGAATCTTCGATACCCTCGGTCATTTCGGCAAAATCCCCCTCAGATCAAGAGGAAAAGTCAGAAGCTGACGTCGGAAACCACAGAGCAATGGCCATTTTGGCCTACATTCCGGTTTTGGTTGTGGTGCCGCTGGTTTTCGGCCAGCAGAGTCGTTTCGTGCGATACCATACCAATCAGGGATTTCTGCTGTTTATTCTTGAGGCACTGCGGTGGGGAGTCATGAGTGTGCTCTACACCGGCCTGCCCCTGCTCTTTCAGTCACACCCCATGTTGTCGCTGTTCGGATTTATCAACGGCGTGATCTCATTCCTATTTTTGGCACTGGCCATAGTCGGGATACTCCATGTGATAAGCGGAAATTGCGAAGAACTGCCGGGGATCGGTAAATACCGCGTCATTCAAATTGATCCGGCGGAGTAACCCGCATAATTCGATTTAATTCCAGGCAAGAGAAAAGAGGTTCTGTGCCGCCCCGTCAATGGTTTGATGCACATCTTGATTTGGCGTATCTCGCACTTCATGGGCGAGCCATGGATGTGCCGCTCACCGAGGTGCAGCGAACGGAGCATGGTGCGGCTCTCACCATTCCTCATCTGCAGGCCGCTGGAGTGACAGCGATTCTTGCAACCGTTTTTGTCCAACCGAGTGATGACCGTCACCGTGAAGCACGGGGGCTGTGGCACTTTGAGAGTCCCGCTGAAGCGCATCTGGCAGCCATAGCGCAGCTGGATATCTACGATCACTGGTTTCATACGGGCCTGCTGCAGAGACCGCGGCACGCGACTTCGGCATCAAAATCTCCGACAACCTGGATTTTGATGGAGGGATGTGATGCGATCCGTGAAATTGATGATCTTGATTATTTCCACCTGCGGGGAGTGGACGTCATAAGCCTGACTTGGACGCATGCAAATCGCTGGGCCGCGGGTAATGAAGCTCTGGGTGGAATCACCGATCATGGTCGGAACCTTCTGCACCGAGCTGCGGACCTGGGAATGATCCTGGATGTTTCACATCTTGCTGAAGAGGCGTTCTTTGAAGTCCTTGAGGAATATCCGAGGCGAATCGTTGCAACGCATTCTAACGCAAGGGACATTCTGCCCTTGCCGATGCAGAGCCCTAGAAATTTGACGAATCGGCAAATACGAAGACTCACAGAGTCCGGCGGCATCATCGGAATTAACCTCTACTCAAAGTTTCTCGCATCAGGTCGGGCCGAACTAGCGGACGTCGTGAGGCACATCAAACACGTGGCGGATATCAGCGGTTCCATGCGGCAGGTCGGACTCGGATCGGATATGGATGGTGGCTTTGACCGCACATTTCTTCCGATTTCTCTCCAGTCACATGGCGATTTGGGTAGGCTGGCAGATGCCATGGCAGACGCGGGGTTCAGCGACGATGACATCGGGTGCTTTGCATTTTCTAATTGGTGGCGGCTTCTGAGTGACAACGGAGGTGGCCCTCCTACCGATGCTCATTGACACCGCAGAAGTTTTCGAGCCGCGACTCCGATCAACGAGCACCGCTCGGGGAGCCCCCAAAGTTCCCCCGTTCAAAGGCCCGGCGCCACCACGCAATCTGTTTTAGTACAGATTTGATTCCTCCCGAGCCGGCGGATTGATATGCCCGCAATACGTTCGCCGAACCGAGAGAGTCAAAAACATCCTGATCAATTTCCGAACACTCATGCCGCATTTCATCGAGCGGCAGTTGAGCGAGCGTTGCTCTGCCGGAGGCCTCACAACGCGCAACCAGTCTGCCGACTACCTGATGAGCAGTACGAAATGGAATTCCTTTTTTGACAAGATATTCAGCCAGAACCGTTGCATCTGGAAATCCCTCATCAATCCGGCTGCTGATGGTTGAGGCGTTGATCGATACTTTTCGGACCATTGATCCCGCCATTTCCAGACAAGGCAGAACGGCATCATAGGCGGCAAAAAGGAACCGCTTGTCCTCCTGCATATCACGGTTGTAACCCATAGGAAGGCCCTTAAACATGGTCAAAAGTGCGATCAATTGACCGTATACGCCGCCGGTTTTTCCTCGAATCAGCTCGAGCATATCCGGATTACGTTTCTGAGGCATCATCGAACTGCCCGTTGTATGATCATCCGCAAGCCGGATAAATTGAAATTCCGTTGAACTGTAAATAATCCACTGCTCAGCGAACCTGGAAACATGCATCGAGATCATTGCCATCGCAAAAACCAATTCAATGACGAAATCACGATCGCTGACCGAATCCAGGCTGTTTCGTGTAATTCCGCCGAGCCCCAGGTCACGAGCACACTGCGCTCGATCAATGGGCAGCGTAGATCCGGCGGCAGCGCCGGAACCCAGCGGAGAGATATCCGCACGGCGACGGACATCAAGAAGGCGGAGGCGATCGCGTTCCAGCATTTCGATATAGGCGAGAACTTCGTGCGCAAAAACGATGGGCTGCGCTCGTTGCAGATGGGTATACGAAGGAGCCGGGATTTCAGATGTCGCCTCGGCGAGATCGAGAAGTGCTTTCTGCAGATCAACAAGGGCTCGATGCAGGTTTACCGCAGCATCCAGACACCAGAGCCGAATATCCAGTGCCACCTGATCATTACGCGAGCGGCCCGTGTGTAATTTTCTTCCTGGATCACCGATTCGCTCCACCAGTGCGGCCTCAACCGCCATGTGGATATCCTCCTGTCGGATATCCCATTTGAACCGACCTGCGCGAATATCGTCCAAGATGGAATTGAGACCGGACTGAATCTGACTCAGTTCCTTCGGTTTGATAAGCCCGACTGCGGCCAGCATTCCCGCGTGAACGATTGATCCACGGATATCATATTCGGCCAAACGGTGATCAAATGAGATCGATTCAACAAATCGCTCCGCCATCTGATCCCCCGTGGCGCCGATTCGCGCCTGCCAGGATTTGGTACCCCCCGCGATTTCTGAGGGTCCCTGCTTGTTTCCCCGCCTTGCCGATGTTTTCTTCATATTGCAATTCCATCTTGTGAGTCAAAGGCCGCCCCCATCCATCATGAGCCTCGTGATACCGATATATTCAGGGCGCCGCTCCCGGCCCGAAGGTTTTATCCGAATCTCCATTATGGCGATGCGCGAGCGGAATGGTGATTCGGAAGGTGGTCCCACTTCCGAGTTTGGAAACAGCTTCGATCCGTCCGCCATGCTCCTCAACGATTTTTTTCGTAACCGCAAGCCCCAATCCGGTACCCTTCTGACCTTTGGTCGAGTAAAAAGGTTGGAAGATTCGCTGAAGATCATCTGGCTTGATGCCTACGCCGTTGTCCTGCACCTCGATGACGGCCAGGTGAGCCACGGGATCAACATCACTTTTAAGTGTAACCACACCGCGCCCGGATTCAACGGCATCAACGGCGTTGCCGAGCAGATTCAAAACCGCCTGATGAAGGCCGTCAGCGTCGGCGGGTACCGGCGGCTGATCTTTATTAATCTCAGTCAGAAGGGTGAGTTTTTTATCCTTTGCCGCCGCCGCCATCAGTTCAAGACACTCATTGAGCACGTAAGGTATATTGGTTAATTCATAATTTGGGCTGCGTGGTTTGGAGTAGGCAAGCATATTCATCGTCAACGCCTGGACCTTATCGAGATTGCGCTGCAGAATGGACCAACCCATCTGTATCTGTTTGATATCGGTGTTTTTGATGCCCAAGTCCACGACATCGGCGCCGCCCCGCATTCCCTGGAGAATATTTTTGATGGAATGCGACAGGGATGCGACGGTCTGGCCGGTGGCCGCCAGCCGTTCCTGACGTACCGATTCCTGATACAGTCGGGCGATTTCAATCGCGAGACCCGACTGCAGCCCGATGGCCGTCAGCAGGCGGAGTTGATCGGGAGTGTAAGAATAATTTTTGACGCTTGAATCAATATGCAGAACGCCGAGATTTTTTTCCCGCCCCTTGATGGGCACACAGATCGCACTGCGAATGGCCATATCGTGAACCGACTTGCCCTTGAGGAATCGCTGATCGGTCATGGCATTGCTGGAGAGAACACCTTCATTTTTGGACAATACGTGCTGAATAATAGTCTGGCTCACGGCAATTTTTCCGACCTGCTCTTCACTGCGGTAGCGTACGACTACCGGCACCACTTTACCCGTCGCATCATCCAGCAGGCCGATGAAACCCCTGTCCGCTCGCAGTTGCTCGAAGACCAGATCCATAACCTTGTTGAGCAACTGCTGTTGATCAAAAACACTTGCAATCGCCGTGGAAATCTGCAGCAGCACTTTGAAATGCGCCATCGCAACCTGAGACGGTTCGGGAGCTGCAAGTATCACGGAATCATCACTGCTGGGAATCGTACTGATGATACTGGAATCCCCAGGTCCGGAGCCGCTCTCCGAAGAGATATTATCTGATTCGGCAAGACTTACGCTGTTGGCGGCGGCACCGAAGACAAGCAGGGTTGATCCCAGGCGAATCTGATCACCCACCTTCAAGCGGGACGATTTATTGAGTTTTACGCCGTTGACAAAAACGCCGTTGGCCCCGCCAGCATCAGATATCGTCCAAGTATTATTCGTAAACTCTATGTAGGCGTGCTTTCGGGAAACTGTCAGATCAGAGAGCGGAACCTGCTCACTGCTTCGGCCGATCAATACCGGCTCACGCATGGGGAATTCAAACTGACGCCCTTTATCCGGGCCCTGCAGAACATAAAGAGAGAGTTGCGGCACGCTGATTTATCCGTCTAAAGCCCTATGACCCGGTTTGCATCCATACAGTACCGAGGTTCACGACCGTCACCACACGACACATACTCACTCAACCTCCGACGGCTCGGGAAAATCTTCCGCCGATGGAGAGGGCAGTACGATCGGAACAACACTCTGCCCCCCATCGTCACATTGTAGTTACATCTGCGGCGGCTGGATAGTTACCCACTTTAACACGCAAAATTCCTTCATCCGCGTGACCTTAACATCTTCCGACCGAGCGGAATAACGGGGGACAGCCATTCCCCCGTTGATAAGGGTTTGCTCAACCCCCAATTTCGGCCTTTTCCGTGTGCTGCGCCTAACCGCTTCGATACCCGGACGAAATCAATTTGTTGTCGGGGAACTCTCATTCTTGCAGCAATTGTCCTGCGACGCAGCGAGCAGTTGCAGCATAGAGTCCATCTGCGTGCGCAGTCGGTCGCTTATTGACCCCAGCGTGGCGGCTGCATCGGGGGCGAGTACCCCATACTGCCTCATCTGCTGAGGCCGCAGATTGTCAGCATAATTGACAGCTTGAATGAGAGTGACCCGAAAGTTCCATACGGCACTGATTTCGGGAGCCGGTAAATCCACGTCATTCTCTTCGAGGATGGAGCGCATGGTCGCGCGTATATCTTCCAGCCAGTTTTGCGCAATCGAAATTAGCGTTTCATCAGCATCGGCGTCTATTGAATTCAGTGGGGACGGTGATTTTGAAACTTCAAGTTGTGAAACCGCAACGGTAAGCAGGCGGTCGATTTCCTGAAAAGTCGACAGCAGATTGCGCTTATGATTCTCATTGAGTCCTGGCATGTATCTATCCGTTCCCGAATAACATCTGAGACGACAGTAGTCACGAAAACAATTGACCACCGATTGCTGACTCAATTCCGAGTATGCCGTCGGAATTTCCTGCCGGTGCCGCTATTTCCCACGAGTCTGTCAGCTTTTTCCAAGCTCTTAACATCGCTGGATTCTTTTTCCGAGGCCTAATGGTCTCAAGGTAGATCGATTTTGTCAAATGTTATTCCCAAATTTGGAAATACCCCTTGATCAAGCGGGTGGAAATATTTGCGTTGCTCAGTTAACTTCTTGATACGGCGAACATGAATTTGGAGATCCGTGTTTACGGTTAATCTTCTTCGAGCCGTGTCAGGACAGGAGTAGTTCAATGTCCAAGAACCGTCAGGAACTTGCGCAACGGGTTGGTGCAAAACTCAAGGCGGCAAAGCCCGAAAGCATTCGTGGGGTAGTCGGATTTGATGGGTTTGTTGATGAGATCATAGCAGTCGTCGACAAACGCTATTCCACAATCAATTACGACCGTATCGCCACCATTACGGATTTTGCCTCACGGGTCGCTCAAGCTGCCGGGAAAAGCGCCAATTTAGAATTGGTCGTAAGAAAGCAGAAACTGGGCGGTAATGGCCCGATAATGGCTAATGCCTTGGCGGCAATCGGTTTACGCCTCGCCTACATCGGAAATCTGGGTTATCCGCAGGTGCACCCTGTATTTCAAGAACTCGCAAACCGTGTCGAGGTGCTGAGCCTCGGTGAGCCATGTCACACTGATGCGCTCGAATTTGACGACGGCAAACTGATGCTCGGCAAACTCGGCCCCATCAGCGAAATTTCGTGGGAACTTCTACTTGAACGTGTCGGGCAAACCAGACTGATAAAACTATTTTCAGAAGCCCAATTTCTCGGCATGGTCAACTGGACTATGATCCCTTCCATGAACGATATCTGGGAACAAATGATTCGCTTCATTCTGCCGAATCTGCCTGCCGGTCGCAGAAGCGTGTTTATCGATCTTGCCGACCCAGAAAAGCGAACACGTGAAGACGTAACCGCAGGCTTGAAATTACTGACGGCAATGATGAATCACATCGATGTGATCCTCGGCCTAAACCTCAAGGAGGCGCAACAGATTGCCGAGGTACTTCAAATCCGCGTGCCGACCGACGTAGAGTCGAAACTGGATCAATTGGCATCTGATATCCGGAACGCCCTCAAAATAAATACTGTCGTGATTCATCCGCGGCGCGGTGCGGCAGCCGCCACGGAGAACAAAAGCGCAAGTTTCGCAGGCCCGTTCATTCAACAGCCACTGATCAGCACCGGCGCCGGCGACCATTTCAATGCGGGTTTTACCGTCGGTCGACTCTTCGGATTTGAGCTCGATGAGTGCCTATGCCTCGGCACGGCTACCAGCGGATATTATGTGCGTCATGCCAAAAGCCCTACGCAGGCAGAACTGGCGGATTTCTGCCATAACCTGCCTGAACCCGAATTTTAAGCCCGACGTAATCGTACGTTGAGTTTCAGAAGAGATGCGGATAAACCTCCTGCATCTACACGGGCCCATTGAGCATGCCCTTTTTAACCATGGCCCAATACACGATGCGGAACGTACGGTTCTGCAAGAGCCGCCGATTCGTCCGCCGTCAGTTTTATATCTACCGCAGCCAGCGCCTCATCCAGATGATGCATTTTTGATGCGCCGATAATCGGTGATGTGACGCCCGGCTGGTTCAATATCCACGCCAGCGCGATCTGCGCATTGGAAACACCTCGAGCGGAGGCTATCTGCGTGATTCGATCAACAACGGTGAAATCAGCAGGCTGATAATAGAGTTTGTGCGCAAAATCATCCGTCTTAGCGCGGTCGGTTTCCCCTCGACCGGCGGCACTGCGGTTACCTGCGAGAAATCCACGCGCTAAGGGACTCCACGGAATGACGGCAATTCCTTCATGCCGACAGAGCGGAATCATTTCACGCTCCTCTTCACGATAAATCAGATTGTAGTGGTTTTACATGGAGACGAAGCGTGCTTTATTGAGGCGGCGAGCCGTGTGGAGATAATTGGCAAACTGCCAGGCGTCCATGGACGATGCACCAATATAAAGTGCTTTGCCAGCCTTCACCACATCGTGCAGTCCGTCGATGGTTTCTTCAACAGGTGTGTGGTTATCAAAGCGGTGAATCTGATAAAGATCGACGTAATCCATACCGAGACGTTTGAGGGAATTATCAATCGCATGGCGAATATGCTTGCGTGACAGGCCTCGCTGGTTGGGGCTTTCACCCATGGGGCCGTTGAGCTTGGTGGCTACCACCACCTGCTCACGGGAGATTCCTATTTTTTTTACGGCACGTCCGAGTATTTCCTCACTTACACCGTTGGAATAGACATCTGCGGTGTCGTAGAAGTTAATGCCGCTCTTCCATGCCTTTTCAATAAAGGGCATGGCTTCCCCCTCTTCCAGCACCCACTCTCGCCATTGTTTACTTCCGTAGGTCATCATTCCAAGGCATATCCGCGACACGATCAGACCGGTTGAGCCAAGATTCGTATATTGCATGTGAAACTCCTGCATCTGCGCCGTGCACAAAATACGACAAACTCTTCAGTTATCAAAAACCTTCCGATAAGTCAACCAAATCGCGATTTGAATCTGTGCCGAATGCCACTTTTATCTCTAAAACGCATGTCAGGAAGGAGTGATTAAGGAATCCGAAAACTCGCCGTTCAGGCGGGTCGAGTCAGCGCGCATAAGGTTGGATAAAGCCCCTGGCAATTTTTTTATCTTTTACGGGAACTGGATACACCTTTCCCGAAAGCTTACGCACCGCCCAATTACAGGCGAGTCTCGACGGGGTCGTTCCGGGCGCCTCCGCAAATGCTCTGATTGAACTCAAAGCCGGTTTGTAACCCATTCGCGCCAGCGCAATAGCGGCCATTGCCCGCACGCCATCCTCCTCGGGCGGCAGACGATAAGCATCATTGAGGCGCGACAGCAATTGGCGTGCAATGCGAGGGTCGGCGTGACCGTCATAGATTTTTCCCAACGCCCAGATAGCGGCCTCGCGGCTTCGCGTGGCAAATGGGCCGAATTGCGGGATCAACCGCACCAAGATTGGAATCGACTTCCTGTATTTCATTTTGCCCAACATACAAAAAGCCTGCGACATCGTTTGTGACTGCACAAGTACAGAACCGACAAGATGAATGGTGTATTGCTGACTTGATATTCCCCCACCGGGGATATGCTGTTTTGCCAGCCGCTGCATGGTTTGTCTTTTCAAGAGTATTTCGCGGTTTAATATCTTGACCGCAAGTTGATAAACAGCCGCAACCTGATGGGCCGCCTTTAACCTTCGCAGTGCAATCACCGACGCAAGAACAACCCTGTTAGAGCGACTCCGCAGCAATCGGGCGGCCGGCCCAATGGCCGAAGACACGTGGAGGCGACCAAGCAGTAGAAGCGACTGCTCCTGCACTTGAGCATTCATTTTGGTGGTGGGACGTTTGAGCACGTTCAGAGCATCGGTAATAATCTGCTGATGCAAAGGCTCAGTTCCAGCGAGTTGCGTCAATGCGATGCGCGCATCATCTCTGATATAGCGACGCCGATCCCCAAGTTGGCTCATGAGCAGGGGAATGGAAGCCGGTATGGCTGCACAATGTGCAATGCGAGTGATCGCATGGCAAATACTGGCCAGAGGTGAATGGACCAAACCGTCAGCCAGTTGACCGCCATCTGCTTCGATAAACTCACGAGACAGAGCATTCTGTTTTTCAATCCTACGTAAACCCATCAGCCGGATCGTCGGATTCTCATTCCGACAGAGACCGATGATCTGTGATGGAATATTTTCTCCAAGGATCAATATTGCATCGATAACTTGATGCACCATCATATTTTCATGACCGCCTTCAACAAGATTAAACGGGGGGAGGGATCCATGGAAATGCATCGCTGCCAGGGCCCGGGCAGCGGCTAACCTCAGTCGAACCTGCGTTTGCGGGGCGAAACAAATTTTGAGGAGCGTCGGCTGCGCAATGACGTCAAGATCTTTCTGCAAGCCCATAACCGCACTTTGTCGCAGTGATTCCAAAAGTTGATTGTCTGCAGCGCGCTCGCGCCAGATTTTTAACATCTGACCGTTATGAAGGCCGTAGAGGAGCGGATCAACTGCCATGACGAGCGACGGCGAACCGTTGTGATCCAATTGAATTAATGCCGGAAGATCACGGGTAGCCATTGATCTGCCGACCACCTGCAATGCGGCAATCTGTGCCGTCCGCCAACTGGCGATTTGGGAGGCGGAAAGTGCCCCCCGGGTTTTTCGCTGACCGAGAGCCAGATTTGTTAATTCTTGGAGCAGCGGAGGCGGAAGATGAAGACCGGCCTGCTGCTGCCGGTTGATAACAGCGCAAAGTTGTGTATCCACGACTGGATCAGGCATCGAGAGCATCTGCTGCCAGAGATTAATATCTGCTGGTGTGGCGAGGATACGCTTTATTCCGACCTTGGGCAAAAGTGGATCGCGGAACATGGGATAATTCCAGCCTCGGCGATTGCGCGCTCTTGTCGTTCCGCAGATCATCAGCACGCTGATGACCGTAACAGCCGTCAGACATAAAATTGAAACATTTACATGCTTCCAGAGCAGTCGCAGGACGCATAGAGGACGACGATATCCATATGGGTTGTTGTGAATCATCCGGCAATCCTCAACGGGCCTTGGTCAATTGACTTATCCGCGCCGTCAAAATAATGAGAGATAGTACGATGAGTACCGACATGAAACCCCAGTTCCATTCAATGACATTCAGATGCCTGAAACCTGGCATTCGCATTGCACCTAATGCCGCCGCCAGCGGATTGAGCCGTAGTGCCAGAGAAACCGCTCCCGGTGAAAACAGGCTCTCCCGTCCAAGCCAGAACAGCAGCGTACCGCCGAACAGCGCGAGCACGAGTGCATAGGCGATCGCAGTGGCAGATGCGGTTTTTCGACACAACGAACTGATGGCGGTGGTACCGATGACACAAAGCAAACTGGTTAGGATCAGGCTTATAAGCACTTGAACGATGCGCTGTGACTCGTGTGGTGAAATCAGCAACTGTACCAGATACCCCGGCATGGTAGCCAGGAGCAGGAGCGCCAACGTGCGGAAGACAGAAAGCAATTTGCCCGTGACGATCGCACCAGCGGAAAGAGGGGTCATCTGAAGCAGACGCCATGAACCATTTTGAACTTCAGAGCTGATAAGACCTGCAGCGAGGCTCGGCGTTATGAGAACGATGATGGCAATCTGCAGGACAACCATCAAACCTCCCATCAGATTACCGCTGGATTGCATCGATCCGTAAGCAGTCGCCAGCATCAACCCGAGGGATAATACGAGACAGATGCCGACCAATCTTGCCATCCACGAAGACCGACCGAAGCGCGAGGCTCGGAATTCCTTAACCATGACCGGATTGGAAAAACGACCCGTAAGTTTCTCCCGGCGCTGCGGATCAAAGAACCAGAGATACATGAATCTGCGATAGGCCTGCACCTGAGTAGAGCGTTCATCGGTAATTTTCCCCGAATCGCGCGGTCGGTCGAAGATACGCTGTCCAAGGCGGCGGACCGTTAATCCTCCGCAGATCATGATCACCAGTGCCGCGGATACAAGGTAATATGAAAGATTAGTGGATTTGTCGGAAAATCGCCCGGTGGCAATCAATCCCTGAAGAACCGGAATCGGCGAGATATCAGACACCATCCGCAGATAATGCCCCACGATCGGAGGTGCCGAACGAGGTACGAATTTTGCCGGTATCAACGTAAGGACAAACAGACCGAATATAACGGCATAAGTGAGCCGCAGTGCGGCATCAATGGACTGACAGCGTGTGCTGACATAGAGTCCGATCGCAGTGGCCTCAATAGCCGCAACCAACAGAAGGAGATAAACGGGAAGTATCTGTGCAACGATACTGACGCCTCCCATGACATAACAAGCGACAGCCTCCGGAAGACTGATCGCCAGAAGCAGAAGGGAAAAACCAATTGATCCGATGAATTTACCGACGAATATCTGCCATGGTGAGAGGGGTGAATTCAGCAGGAGTGCCAAGGTGCCGGAGCGCTTTTCAGCAACGATAGATGCCGCGGGAAAAGCCGGGACGATCACCATGAAACCGGCGAGAAGCGTCCAGCCAAAAATGGCGAGCACTTCCCGGGCCTGATCGCCGGATAAATCGACACGGCCCGAATGAGGCCAGCGCAAAACTACCATACCTGCCAAGACAAGCATCCAGAGGAACTGCATCCAAAGGGCGGCAGGCTTGCGCATCTGGCTGACACACTCACGGGTAATGATAGGGTTGTTCATGAACGCGGCGTCTCCGCAGTTTGACGCGTTACCGTCATAAATGCATCCTCGAGATCCTGTTGCAATTCTCGGAACTGCGCGACTCTGATCTGCGCGGACATGAGCTTTGCCAGCAGCACCGAAAGCCGGGCATCACCAGCGGTGGTGGTGAAACGGATGGTGCCGTCTGCGGGTGATGGAGTAATTCCATCCACCCAATCTCCCTGCTTTTTGAGCAAGTCATGTGTCGAGTTGACATCATCTTCCGACAGCAATTGGACTTCAATAATCCGGCGCGTCTGAATTTCCTTCATGATTTCGTCGAGCGGCCCGAACGCCCTTAATTTGCCGTGGGTCATCATGGCCACTACATTGCAGATACGCGACAATTCCGGCAGGATGTGACTTGTAACGATCAGTGTTTTCCCCTGGGCCGCGAGTTTCAGAAGCAATTCGCGCATTTCAACACGTGCGGTGGGATCAAGCCCGTTGGCGGGCTCATCAAGTATTATTACAGGCGGGTCGTGCAGGATAATGCGGGCGATGGCCACACGCTGCTTCATTCCATGCGAAAGACTCTCCACGTAAAGGTCTGCCATATGGCCCGCACCCGCAATTTCCAGGCATTCATTGATGCGATTGAGCCGCGTTTTTCGATCGATTTTGAAGGCAGCCCCGAAGAAATCAAGATATTCACGCACGCGCATATTGTCGTACGCGCCGAATACATCCGGCATGTAGCCCACCAGCCGCTTAATTTTCCGTGTATCGCTGGTACAGTCGATACCGGTGATTGAGGCCGAGCCTTCGGTGGGTCGGCTCAGACCGACCAGTATCTTGATCGTCGTTGTTTTACCTGCGCCATTGGGGCCGATGAAACCAAGAATCTGGCCGCGATGGAGATGAATATTCAGATGGTCCAACGCGGTGAAATCGCCATAGCGCTTGGTTAAATTGACTGTTTTGATGACCGGTTCTTCTGTCATATTACCTCTATTCCGCCAAACCGTGGATTGAAACTCGGCCGTAGGCAAAGTGCCAGTTTGAATTCGGCTGCTGCGAAAATCCCACTTGCAAACGAAGAAGCAGATGCCCGTTTCGAAATTCTCCCGGTTTGAATTCAAACCTCTGATTGACGACCGCTCTTGCCGCCACTACCGTCGCTATCGATACCCAAACTCCGCGGTCGTATATCGCAAGAGATATTTTTCGACCGGGAGCGGTTATGCCAAATTCAAGATGAGCATAAATGGCTTCAATGCGCCGCAGTAAACGAGGAACCGAATATTTCATGTATATCCGCCCGGAGATGGTCGTATCCTTCATCCATCGATGGAGATTAAAATTATAGACCGGTGCAGACATCTGACCCTTGGGCCCGCGCACAATCTGCATTCGTACCATCGGCCAGGGAACCGAGATGGCGGTTCCCGTCGGCGGCAGCCGGGGCGCGAATGGTAATACCATCAGAGTGTTACACAGATGAAGTTTTGTTTTTGTCACGCTCCATGCAGGCGGAATGTCGTCGGACCAGGCGAGCAATTCGGGCTGGTGCGCAGGATTTGCTGCCAGTAAGGCTGCCGTAAGCGCCGCCTGGCGCTGATCACTTCGACTGAGCAGGACGCCAGACATGTACTGACCCGCAGGCAATATCTGGCGCGTGCCGGACGTAAATGATGACCGACCACCATTGGCGGACCCGAGTTGTAATGCCATCACCCCGCTGGGACCGGCAATAACGGCATGCTCGATGTGGTATTTCGATTCCAAGTTCCCCGAAAAACCATCTTGATTGACCGCAGCATGAACCACCAAGTCCGGCTGGGCATTACGCTGAAAGGTCTTATACAGCACATTGACCACTTTGCCTGACGGGACAATTAAATTTCGAACACTCATGCTGCTCTGATCTGGTGAATAATCAAATCGACAATCTTGCTGAGAGTTGAGAAAGCGGTTCCAGTACGTATAGGTTGGGTTCCCAACTCGGGCCGATACCGTCGTCTGCCGCGGAGCAAAGATTGCAGCTTGGCCGCTGATCATACAGTTGTTCTGGAGAATTATCGCAACTTGAACGGCGGATTCGCTCTCAGGCACCGGTCCGCGTTCGATTTGGCCCAGCACATAGAGGGTACCGGAGGCAATGAGAGCCGCGGCGAGAGCAAATACACCCAGCATCCCCCCCTTACCCCGCCGACTCAATATCCAACCGCCCACGGCAACGAGCCCAATCAGTAAGCCGAAAATCAGCATGATCGATCGGCGACTTGCCACCCGATATCCGATCGCATTGGCTGCCATGCGGAGAGCATATCCGGGAACCTGAGAAACCGATGGGGCGGCAAAAAACTCACGCGTTGCCGGCCAAAGCTCGGGGATAGCCCTGCCCTGTGATGTCAGAAGCGCCTGCCGATCGACGGCGTCAAGCCACACCTGTCCACGGCCCAGAGAATAACGCATGACAAGAGGCCAACCACCGGAAGATACGATGACGTGAGAGTTCCCAGCAAAATAGCACCGCAATTTCCGACTGCGGGAGGTCTTCACGGTTCGGAGGTGACCATCCATCTCATATGAATAACTTGCACTGCGAATGGTCTGTACATAAGCAAGATTATAATTTCTACCGAGTAACGTGCGAGCCAACTGACGATTGGAGGCTTTATCTAAATCAATCCAAACTCGCCCGCCGGCAATGATCCAATCGCGCAACGCATCTATTTGGGCGCCGGTGAAACAAGAGTTACCACTTCCGACAAAAATTCGTTTAATACCCAGAAGTGTCGGTGCCGTGACGGGGAAGTTCGTGACCGATATATAGGTCATGACCTTTGGCAAACCGATCTGCCGGCGCATGGCGAGGGCCAAATCGGTGACACCACTCGAACGGCTCCCCTCGATGACGGCGGTCTGCATCCGCTGATATTGAATAAACTGACTGCCGTGGACCCTCTGGCGAGCTCCACTAAGCGAAGCGGATATCGGAATCGACATAAATTTATGGTGCGTTGACGGTGGCAGCATGATCGGAAAGAACCAACGGAGAGCGCTCTCGGGAGGAACCCACACTCGAAATCGACTCTCGATACCACCATGGCCGGGGACGCCCGTAGACAGACTCACGGTCTTTCCGCCTGAGTCAGGATTCCTCAGTTCCACTACAACTGAGCTCGTACCGCCAGGCATGACAGGCGTGATCTGAGGGGAAACGTAACTGAGTTTGGCAGCGGCCCAGACAGGCCCAGATGCCACCAATGCAATGATCACCGCGAAAAACCAATTGGGCCGACTCATCGCCACCGTGAATCCCCCGATCAAACAACTCTCAACTCTGCGCCGACGATGAATCAAAACACCGGCGCCCTGAAGAATATCAAGCTTGAATATGGTAGGTGCAGATACGACCGACCGCAAGGAGATGTATCGGGAATTTTTCACGCCGACATGCAGTTGATATGGCGCCAGCGAACAGCAGAACTAAGACGTGTTTAAGAATAGCCTACCGCTGTGCGCCGACGTGTGTAAAAGTGCCCGGCAATCAATTGAAACATTTCAAAAGTAAACTTCAGGATTGACGCAATGAGGCGGACGCGTGCCTTGCAAAGCGGCAATGAGATTTTCTGCCGCCATCAAAGCCATTTTAGACCGAGTTTCCCTGGTAGCACTTCCGACATGCGGTAGAAGCACGGTATTGGGCATGTCCGCCAGACCGGGTGTAAGGCACGGCTCGTCTTCGTAAACATCGAGCCCGCAGCCGGCAATTATTTTTTTCTGCAGTGCTTCGAGCAGAGCTTTTTCATCTACCACAGGCCCCCGCGAGGTATTTATTAGAAATGCACTGGGTTTCATCATAGCAAGCTGTGCTGTGCCAATCAGATGGCGGGTTTCCGCAGTCAGAGGTGCGTGGATGGAGACGAAATCGGCTTGCTGCAGAAGCTCCGGGAGTTTCACCAGCCTGGCTCCACAGGCACGCTCAAAATCAGGCTTCGGCCGTCGCGAAGTGTAGAGGATCGGCATATCAAAACCGCTCGCCATTTGCGCCACACGCATGCCGATACGGCCGGCTCCGACAATACCCAGTATTTTGCCGGTAACCGGTGATCCGAGAAAATCCATCGGCTCCCATCCGTGCCAGCGCTTCTCCCGAACCATCCGGTCCCCCTCTACCACTCGCCTGGCGACCGCGAGAATCAATGCCATGGCCAATTCTGCCGTCGCGTCGGTGAGGACATCGGGCGTGTGGCCGACACCGATTCGCCTGCGGGTGCATTCGGCGATATCAATATGATTGAATTCAACACTGAAAGTGCTCACGGCTGTGAGATGCTCCAGCTGATCCAGGATGGCTTTTGTGATTGATTCGCTTGGAGTCACCAGAATGCCCTGACAGTCTGCGGCGCCGGCAATAATCTCTTCCGCGGGAATCGATCCGATTTCCCTGCCGATGCGGACATCGCCGAAGGCTCTCAGCAGTGATAATCCGGAATCCGGAATGAGTTTGGCCACAAAGATAGATGGTTTCATGTCAACTGTCTCACTATGCGGGTCCCCAAACCGGTCGCGATCTCGTAACTGATCGTTCGCAGTATCTTAGCAAGATGATCCATGGAAATGTCAGACCGCGGGTCTGAACTTATCAGCGTAGCGGTATCACCTTCATGTACATTACCGTCGGTAACATCGACTACGATTTGATCCATGCTCACTCGCCCCACAACAGGGTAGGAGTGGCGATCAATTTCCACGACAGCGCTTCCGCCCAACTCTCTCCGATAACCATCACCGTAACCGACGGGAATAATGGCCAGCCGTGACGGCCGTGCCGTGACAAATTGATGGCCATAGCCGACACCGGTACCGGCGGAACGCTTGTGAACGGCCAAAATCGGAGCTCTCAATTCCGCGACCGGCTGGAGCGCATCATTGGGATAATCCAAGCTGGGCTGAAGGCCGTAGAGCCCGATGCCGAGGCGCACCAGATCAACATCGACCGGCAGTTTTCGATATGTTCCGCCGGAATTATGGATGTGCACTAAAATGCCCTGTGATCGCAGCGGCTGAACCAATCTGTGGAACAAGGTGTATTGCCTGGCGGTGATATCGCTGTCGGGCATTTCGCCATGTGAAAAATGGGCAAATACACCACGCAATTCAACTCGCGGCAGGTTCGAAATTGCCGCAAGCAGCTTGGGTAGAACCTCCGCCGTACAACCCTGGCGCGTCAGCCCGACATCAATCTGCACATGAACCTGTATGCGACGGCCCATGGTTTGAGCCAGCGAATTTAATCGCTCGGCGTCACGAATACTTTGAATTGTCAGATATAACTTTTTATCGACATCTAGAGCCAGGATTTGCCTCCACACGTCGGGAATTTCCGCCGGGGATATATCTTTTGAAAAGCTGAGGGGACAAAGCACATGCACATTCATGGATGGAGCTTTCCCAAGCACCATCCATGCCTCATGGACGGAAAAGACGCTGCACCATCGGATATTATTTTCCATGAGCAGTTCAACAATCTGTGGCAAACCGTGACCGTAGGCATTGGCTTTTACTACGGCTGATATCTCGGCCTTCGGCGGAAGCAAGCTGCGATAAAAGGCGACATTATGTGCAAAGCTTGCACGGGATATGATCAATGTTCCGCAATCGTCGAGCATCAACGGTGCGCCTCCGGCCAGGGCATGGATGCTCTCATAAGTCGGTCGGCCAGTACGCGAGCCATGCCCGAGAGCCGCGGAATGACGTCGTTGATCTCAGAAGCATCGCCACTGCGAATGGAGAGTTGGCGTGTCCCGGGCAATTCAATCAGAATCGCCGAAATATCATCCCGGTCGAGCGACCGCATCGCCCGATAAAGTTCACCGGCAGCATGATATAAATCTTCCGGGAGCATGATCCACGACGCATTGTCCGGCGTCCGCGGCAGCGGACCAAAACTGATAACACCCGGGCGGCCTGAACGGGTAAGCCGTGACCCCAACATTGATTCCAGATGTGCGACATCGGAGCGCATGAACAGATGCGTCGGGCGGTGCGGTGCGTAGTGCCGACTCAAAAGGCCGGGGCTTGGAAGCGGTTGCTCACTGCCCTGCGCGACGTGATGTCGAACCGGAGTGGATATACCCGCGAGGCCAAGCGCTCCCTGGATATCTTCTGCGGTGATGATACCGGGACGATAAATAACGGGTTGCTCGTCCTCAAACCCCACTACTGTGGATTCAATGCCGACAGCACACGACCCTCCGTCAACGATCAATTTAATACGGCCGCGCAGGTCTGTCAGAACATGCTCGGCAGTCGTGGGTGAAACATGCCCGGAAGTGTTGGCGCTGGGGGCTGCCAGTGGTCGCTCGGATTTTTCCAATATGGTACGCATAATGGGGTGTGCCGGGACGCGAATACCCACGGTGGGTAGACCGGCGGATACCGCCGGGGCAAGTTTTTCGGCACTCGGCAGGATGAGCGTAAGTGGGCCGGGCCAAAATGCAGATGCCAAGATACGCGCAGATTTCGGCCAGGAGCCGGTCAAATGAGCCGCGTGAGCTGCGGATAAAACGTGCGTGATCAGGGGGTTATTTGCCGGGCGATTTTTCGCCTGAAAAATTTTTACCACCGCATCTTGGTTTTGGGCATCAGCCGCCAGTCCATAGACCGTTTCCGTTGGGACGGCTACTACCTCGCCGCGCTGCAGATACAGCGCCGCCATATCGATAGCGTCAGGGCCGCCGGCAATCTGTGTTTCGCCGATCACCATCCGACAATGTTATAACCGCCATCGACGTAAATGGTTTCACCTGTAACGCCGGATGACAAATCGCTGCACAGATATAGAGCGGTTCGCCCGACGTGATCGGCTGCGTCATCAGCATTCCATTTGAGCGGAGCTTTTTCTGTATAGTGAACCATCATTTTATCAATGTCGCCGATTCCGCGTGCTGCCATGGTTTTGATGGCGCCGGCGCTGATGGCATTTACGCGAATCTGCTTTTCGTGACGTCCGAGTTCTGCCGCCAGATACCGGACTGAACATTCCAGCGCCGCTTTGGCCACGGCCATGACGTTATACATGGGGATGAATTTTTCCGCGCCGAGATAACTCATGGTGATGATCGACCCGCCCGGATTCATGATCGGAAGAGCCTCGCGAGCCAGCGCCACGAGCGAATAAGCACTGATATCCAAAGCGGTATTCCACGCCGCCCGACTTGTCTTCAGAAAAGGATTATGGAGCGCCTCCGCCGGTGCAAATGCAAGCGAGTGCACCAGATAATCAAACGTGCCGAATACCTCCCTGGCCTTGGCAAAAGCTGTGGCGATATCCTCATCTTTGCTTACGTCGCACGGGGCCAGGAATGCGGGCTTGAAAGGCTCGACCGCCTTGACCACACGACGTTCAATCTTTTCACCCGGAAGATGCGAAAACGCGAGTTGGCACCCCGCCTGATGAAGTTGCTGGGAAATGTGCCAACCGATAGAGTATTCATTGAGCACGCCGAAAACAAATGCCTTTTTTCCTGAGAGCATGGACATGTTTTAATTTTCCTTTTGATTAATATCTGATGAACACATACCGATGTGCCGCCCCGATGGAGCCCGGCACATGAAGCTTTTTCAACGGGGATAATCGCCTCGCAGATTGGCGATCGTTCCTTTGCGATCCGATGATCGAAACACAGCCGCCCCGGCCACGAGAACATCCGCCCCGGCTTCAAGCGCGTCGTGGGCGGTGCGAATGGAGATTCCGCCGTCAATCTCCAACCTCTGTTTGGGCTCCAGCCGATTGCGGAACCACCGCACTTTTTCCAGCACGTCTGAAATAAAGGTCTGGCCGGTAAAGCCGGGGTGAACACTCATGATGAGCACCACATCAACCTGACTGAGCAACGCATCGACCGCCTCAACCGGCGTTTCGGGATTAAGGGCAACGCCCGCCGTGACTCCGCCATCATGAATACGATCGATCAAATCCAAGGCACCGAATTCTTTCAATCCGGGCGCTTCAATATGAAACGTAAGGTTGCCTGCACCGGCGTCGAGGAACGGTTTTACAAAATCCTGCGGATGTTCCACCATCAGATGGACATCCTGCATCAGCGTGGCTGCCCGTCCGATCGCCTGAACCATATCCGGTCCCATCGTGAGATTGGGGACGAAATGTCCGTCCATGATGTCAACGTGGAACAGATCCGCGCCGCAACGCTCGGCATCCATGATCTCCTCCGCAATTCGGCCGAAATCAGCCGCCAATACCGATGGTGCAACCAGCGGCAGGTGCGGAGGTTTGAGAAACACGTTGTTCTTCATGCGCAGGTTCAATCCAAATCAGACGTTATCCAGCAGATCGATACAGGCAAATCCTTTACCTTCCAAAAATTCGAGACTGGCGCCGCCGCCCGTTGACACATGGGATACCTTATCCGCAAGCCCAAATTCCTCAATGGCCGCCGCAGAGTCCCCGCCGCCAATGATGGTGGTCGCCCCATGGGCGGTGATACCTGCCATGGCTTCGGCTACCACCCGGGTACCATTTTGAAAAGGTTTTTTCTCAAAGACACCCATCGGCCCGTTCCAGACGACGGTACGTGCGGTGGAAATCAATTTGGCGTAATGCTGTGCGGTGGCGGGGCCGATATCAAAGCCTTCCATATCGTCGGGAATATCGCCGACGACCACGCGGGTCTGCGCCTGATCGGTCATTTCCCCGGCCACGACCGTATCGGTGGGGAGAATCAGCTTGCCGCCCGCCTTTTTCAGCAGCGACCCGGCGAGTGGTGCTTTATCTTTTTCGCAGAGCGATTTGCCCACTTTTTTTCCCTGCGAAAGGAAAAACGTATAGGCCATCGCCCCACCGATTAATACATAATCCGCCTTGGAGAGAAGGTTTTCAATAACGGCAATTTTATCCGATACCTTGGCCCCGCCGAGAATGGCGATGAACGGCCGGTGGGGATGATCGAGCGAATCGCCCAGAAATTTTAATTCTTTTTCAATAAGCAATCCGATCACGCGTTGCCCCGGCCCGAGTTTTTCCGGCACGCCGTAAGTGGAGGCGTGCTGCCGATGGGCAGTACCGAAGGCGTCATTGACATACAAGTCGCCGAGGGCCGCCAATTGACCGGCAAATTCAGGATCGTTCTTTTCCTCACCCTTATGAAAGCGGGTATTTTCAAGCACCAGCACATCACCGGGTTTCAGGGCGGCAACCATGTTGCGTACCTGGTCCCCGATGCAATCCGGCGCCAGCTTTACCGGTTTGCCGAGGAGTTTGGCCAGTTGCTCGGCCGCCGGTTTGAGCGAATATTTAGGTTCCGGGCCTCCCTTGGGCCGCCCGAGGTGGCTCATCAGGATGGCAATGCCGCCCCGATCGATGATGTTTCGGATCGTCGGAAGGGCGGCGACGATCCGCCGGTCATCGGTGATCTTAAGCTGTTCATCCAGTGGAACATTAAAGTCAACACGTACCAGAACTTTTTTACCGTTTACCGCCAAGAATGTCACTGTTTTTTTTGCCATGAGAATTGATGATCCCTTCCCGATCAAAAGCGTTCATTTTCCCAAAACCGCGGATCAAGGCCCCGGCCCGATTCCGGCTATGCTAGATAATCCTCCGTGTACGGTCAAGGCAAACGATTTTACAGGTGGTGAATTTTCCAGGGCGGCCGTGTGATTTGGTTTGATGTGCGCGGGAATGCAGCAGCGACCATGGGGCCATCCAGCGCGGGCTTTTTTTTTGAGGTGAATGAATGGTTGAGACGACGGGTTGCAATCCGGCCAGAGGCAACGGCACAGGCTGCGAAGATCCGATACTTCCGGATAGCCTCGTGATGTACCTTGATCTCTTGGGGTTCGGCCGCACAACACAGCGGCATCCCGATGCCGCGCGGCTGGATCTGCACGGATTGAACGAAATCATACGGCAGTGGCTCGGCGGCCCGGATTGCACTGCGGTGGAATATGCCCTGCCGATGAGCGACTCTTATTTCTTCGTGGCCAAGCCCGGCAGGGAGCTGTGCTTCCTGTCCAAAATGGCGCTGGCCATGAGAGAATGTTTGCTGTGGAGTTATCCAAAAGACGGCAGCGAGACTATTGGCCTCAAAGGCGATCGAAAAACCGATGCCTCCATGGACAAGGCGGCCCCACAGGTCCGTATTCTGCCGCGCGGCGGCTTGGCTCGCGGTAAAGTGCAGGTCATTCCACGAGCTCTAGGCGTATGGGATGGCAGAGGATTCACCACCCGTAATCTCCTCGGCGCGGCCGTAACGGCGGCGGCTTGGTTGGAAAAGAGCGACAAGGGGCCGAGAATTTTCTGCGAAAAGGGCCTTGCCTGTTCCCTCCCCGAGGAGTGCAGGCATTTGTTTACGGCGCCGGACGCCAAGCAGTGCGAATTCCTCTGGCCGCTCGCTTATTTTCGAATGTTCGACGACGGTCCGGAACTCTTTGCCAATGGACAATTCGGCGAGCTTTGGAGCCGCGCGATGGAATTGTTCAGGGACGCCGAGCTGGGATCGCTTGATCATTATGGAGAATTGCTTCGAGTAATCATTATTTCCGCCGAGCAATGGGCTGAGCGTGGCGTGCCCGACAAAAAGGCGGCTCCACTCGGCGCCGCCTCCAGTATCATTTCTCAGAGCAATCCCCCGAAGTTCGTGCTCGACATGGTCAAAGCTTGGAAATGATCCAGCGGCGCCACTTGGCCCCGAACGCCTGCCCAGCGGTGGGCGCGATGCCCTAAACTGCACCCAATCTTCCCCCGGCCTACGGCCTTCCTTTTTTTCCGGTACTCAGGGATGCGGCGGCCGCCACCGCGCGGTAAAATCCCAAGTATGCTGACGAATCTCGAAAAAATACGAGCCCCACGGAACCGGACGCTGACCTGCAATCCGGTCGAGCAGAATGCCCTCGGATCATCGCTGCAGCGGCTTACCGCGCCAGCACCCATCGAAGCAGTCACAAACGCCATTATTAACCAGGATTGTGAGTCGGCCCTGCCTTATCTGCCGACTGGCTTTGTTGATCTGCTGCTACTTGATCCACCCTATAACCTGACAAAGAATTTTCACGGGCACGTATTTCGCGAACAGAATGCGACGGAGTACAGGCGGTGGTTTGAGAAGGTGCTGAAAATGATACTGCCCTCCCTTAAGCCAGACGCAACCGTCTATGTATGCAGCGACTGGCACACGTCGGCAGTTATTTTTCCGGTACTTGATGAGCATTTTCTTGTCCGGAACCGCATCACATGGGAGCGTGAAAAGGGCCGCGGGGCTAAATCGAATTGGAAAAACAACAGCGAGGATATCTGGTTTTGTACGGTTGGTGATGTTTATCACTTCGACGTCGAGGCGGTGAAGCTGAAGCGCCGTGTTCTGGCACCGTATCGGAAAGACGGCGGTGAGCCGAAGGATTGGTTTGAGACGGAGGACGGCAATTACCGCCTCACGCATCCGTCGAACCTGTGGACCGATATCACGGTTCCTTTCTGGTCGATGCCGGAAAACACCGATCACCCGACGCAGAAGCCGGAGAAGCTGATAGCAAAACTGGTCTTGGCAAGCTGCGCAGAGAACGGCTTCGTACTGGACCCATTCCTCGGAAGTGGAACAACGGCGGTGGTGGCAAAGAAACTGCACCGCCGTTTCTGCGGAATTGAGCTAAACGCGGAGTATTGCTGCTGGGCAGCCAAGCGGCTCCAGCTTGCTGTGCAGGACCCATCGATCCAAGGTTATTCTGAGGGTGTTTTCTGGGAGCGTAACACCGCCACGCAACAGGTGTCGGCGAGGCAGAGCCAACCCCTGAGTCAACCGCAAGGCGGGCTGTTTGATGAATAAGACGGTGGAGCGATTCCTGGCACTTCTCCGGGCAAACGATGGTATCAACAACAAAGCCCGGCTACAGAAAATCATCCAAAAGCAATGCAAACTGACGCTCGACAGAAGTGTGTGTTACTAAGATGCCTTGGCTGTACGATTCAGTGCGTCAAAGACGCCCCACTTCAGTAATACCGTTCTTTCGCTTTCAAATCTGCGGAAATATGACCATCAGCCTTTTTTCGTATGTGTTGTTACCCAGAGCAAAAATTACTGTTTTCTCGCAAATTCCACGTTTCTAAAAAAGATCAGCCACAGCTCGCATCTGCTCAGGGCCGACAATATCCGCGGAAGTTTTAACGGATCAGACATCATCAGGGAGTTTGAGGGGATACCAAACGAGCCGTCAAATTTCGACCGCCTTTTCCAAATTCATGCTGCAGTGGGCTTTGATGGGAATTTGCCCCGTCTGGTCGAGGCCACAAACAACATTTCCCCGTCGGGAGCAAGATTTTCCCCCGATGGCCGGGGCAGGATAAATATTCTTGCGGCTCCGCGCCGTGCCGTACAGTTTGTCGGTTCTCAAGATTTTAGAGTGCTAAAAACGGAGCTGGACGCGAGGGTTGAGCGGTACAAAACTTATATTGTCCTCGCAGCGCTGATCGAGAATGTAAACGTCCGGGGACGGGTCATCGAGTACCTTATTGCCGGTGAGTCCGAACAGCTCGTCCATGACATAGTTGTCGCATTGGAGGCTGGCAATGTGGGAATGCCTGCTTTCCGTACCCATAATACCTTGGGCGATTATTCACGGTCGTTCAATGGGTTTGATACCAAGACGGACATCAAAACCAAGGTAATGGTGCTTTCTTCGAACCCTAAGGCATACAACCTCGACAAGATGCTCGAATACCTCAGCCATGAACGATCCGTATTTCTGATCTATCTGATCGGAGTAAAGCCCGGAACAATTGTAAACACGGTTTTGGTGTCAATTTTTCAGCGGCAACTGCTGAAGGCGACGATATTGCTGAAACACTGGTTCGGCCGAAATTCGCTCGGGGTTACACAATTTGAAGGCCGGGCGCTCAACCAACTTATCACGAATCCAGAGCAAGATATCGACGAGAGCAAAGCTGTCGCGTTTCTTGAAAAGGTTATCGGGCTGTAAGCTCCAGCTTGGGTTTTACCCCTCATATGCTCTACAGGTTCGCCGCCTGAGCGGCGACTCCAATAACAGCATGATAGCCCTTGGGGACCGAAAACGCCAGTCATGAAAGTGCCAAAATTGACGCACACACTCCAGACATTTCGGGTCATTTTATGGGGTTTTCTCAAACCATTGGGGGCAGGAAAGGCACCCTTGATGGAGGGCCCGAACCGCATGAAAACGCTTTAGAATCAATGGTTTTTGGCGATTCGGCAGCACCAAAGGAAAACTCCGCGGGTAGGATTCGAACCTACAACCAGTCGGTTAACAGCCGACTGCTCTACCATTGAGCTACCGCGGAAAGTAGCGTATTCAACCCATGCCATTTTGCGCCTCCGCCGCCTAATGTCAAGCCTCATCCCGGGCGGGATTAGGTGATAGCAAAAAAACCAGAAATTTATTTGACATGTACCAATTCGTAGATCATAATAATAACGTTTTATGATCTGCCGGATAAAATATCGTAAATCCGGCAGATCTGATATGTAATTACTTCGTGGAGGGGTTGGAGAGTCGATTCAACCGGCTTAATCAACCCGACAATTTGTTTCAGACATCTGCTGCACGGAGCATGTTGCGCCGCGCAGAGTCAGGTGAAGTATGCGTAGGGAGGAAAACTATGCGCATTCATCGTTACGGTTCGGCTCAAACCAATTCCATGTTCAAACGCATTTCGACCGCCATCCTGCTGGCGGCAGCGGCAACGGCCCTATCGCACTCTACAGCGGCCCAAGCTGATACAACCTTGGGCTCGTTTACGCTTGCGAATTATTACACGCCGATAAGCCCGACGAATTCCAACCTTACTGATCCACAGAATCCTCTCAGCGCTACGATCACTTTCACCTATCTGAATCCCGCAGCCGCCGGCGGCTACAACCTTGCGGTGCAGATCGCCAATACCTCAACGCCTGCATCAAGCAATGAAATGATTCGGGAT
The DNA here is from genome assembly GCA_049965755.1 of Phycisphaerae bacterium. GTDB lineage: Bacteria > Planctomycetota > Phycisphaerae > WQYP01 > WQYP01 > JAJZGD01. The sequence continues at coordinate 52,727 of JBMFVY010000004.1, forward strand.
GTTGTGTTTCAGGTTTCGGATAATGGAAGCCTGCTGACCGGCACGGGAAGTTCGACGGCGTACCTGGCAACCAACGCCTATGAGGATGATGGCGGCAGCACACAGACGATAGCACCGGGCGGCAGCAGCTTAACTTACCCTTGGTCGATCGGTTCATCATCTTCGTATGCGAACTCGTATGACCTGAGCAGCGACCACCTGAACAACGGGGCAAATCTTGATATGCTCGGCCCACCACTCACCCAATTAAACAACGCGAACAACTCGGTTGCCTCGGGTAATCTCGCGCCAGCTTTACTTCCATTCACCGGCAGCGTCGCAATGGCCAACAATACTAGCGTTACCTTCGATGTAAATATTCCCAACTTGGACAGTGCAGCGCAGATACAGAATGTTTACCTTGGTTACGGCATGACGAGTACCTTGGGCGGCTATGTCAATCTCGGCGGCTACGTCAATGTTCCGTCAAACGATCCTATCGCCACACCGGAGCCGTCAGTCGGTCTTCTGGCCGGCTGGCTGGTGATCGGCATGGGACTGTTCGGAAGACGCCGAAGGATGAGGTTGTGATAGCGGCCGGCGCCGATATCGCACCAGGACCTGGTGGTCGCGCTGATCATTGATCATGTGGATCACACCATCGGAGCTCGGCACGCCGTCGACGATCACTTGCCTGTCGGTCGAAGGCTCCATCGTGATGTGGTAAAAGGTTTCGCAGTAGCGGTAATGGAGCTTGAACGCCGGCCATTTCGCGGGGAGTCTGGGCTCGAACCAAAGCCGCTCTGCGGAAACTCGAATACCCATGAAGGTTTCCACCAGCAGGCGGTACATCCATCCGGCGGAACCGGTATACCATGTCCAGCCGCCGCGGCCGGGGCAGGAGGCCAGGGTGTAGACATCTGCCGCAACGACATACGGCTCGACACGATAGGTACTGATATCTTCCGCCGATGCGGCATGGTTGATGGGATTGATCAGTTCGAAAAGATCCCATGCTTTTTCCACGTCTCCGGCAAGTGCAAAAGCCATGATGGCCCAGACGGCCGCGTGAGTGTATTGCCCCCCGTTTTCACGTACACCGGGCAGGTACCCGGCGATATAACCGGGGTCGTGCGTGGGGTGATCGAAGGGAGGATCGAATAATTTAATCAGACCCAGATCGCGATCAACGAGATACTGTTCCACGGAACGCAGCGCCGACTGGCGCCGCTGCAAATCTCCGATTCCGGCGATGGTGGCCCAGCTTTGCGGCAGGCTGTCGATTTGACACTGGGCGTTGAGATGCGATCCGAGCGGTGTGCCATCATCGAAGAAGGCACGGGTATACCAATCACCATCCCAGGTGCTTTCCTCAATCGCCCGCGAGAGAGATGCGATGCGATCCCTACACCAGTGTTGCGTCGGCTCGTCACCTCTGACCTGCGCCACCTTGGCCATTTCGGCAAAGACAACACATTGAAAAAATGCCAGCCAGACACTTTCCCCCCGCTCCTGCTCACCGACGAGATTCAAGCCGTCGTTCCAATCACCGCAACCAATAAGCGGCAACCCATGGGCCCCATCACGCATTCCACGTCTCAAGGCCAGAATGGCATGTTCATAAAGGGTGGCAACCTTCGGGCTCGACTGTGGTGCGTCGTACCAAGATTCCGCATGCTCGGCAACGGGCGGGCCGGCGATGAACCCGACGCGTTCATCGAGAACACCGGTATCGCCGGTGAGTTGGACATATCGCGCAACGGCCAGCGGCAACCAGAGGAAATCGTCGGAAAATTTGGTTCTCACCCCCCTGCCTGTGGGCGGATGCCACCAATGCTGTACATCCCCATCTTCAAACTGGCGTGATGCACAGGTGAGCAGATGTGCGCGGAGAATCGGCGGGTCGGCCAATGCTGCGGCCATGGCGTCCTGCAATTGGTCGCGAAAGCCGAAGGCGCCGCCGGACTGGTAGTAACCGGAGCGGCCGAAGATTCTGGATGAAATGGTCTGATAGAGGAGCCAGCCATTGGCCAGCGCGTTAACAGCTCCATCAGGCGATTCAAGATAGATCGTTCCGAGTGTTCGTTTCCAATACCACCAGACACCCTCAAGGGCCGTTTTTGCGGCAGCGACGGATTGGAAGCGATTGACAAGGGATTTAGCCTGAGCCTCGTCGGGTGCCGCACCCAGAATGAAGGTCAACTCGCGTTCCGACTGAGGTGAAAGCTGGATTTCGCACATAGTGGCGGCGCAGGGATCAAGGGCGGCTCCCAAACGGCCGAGCAATCGGGTAAAGCGCATGGCAGCTGGCGAGGAAACTGAACCGGACCGGCCGATAAACTCCGTACGATCGCCGGTAACACTGCGCCGTGGTTCGGATGTACCGGCAAAGGCAACCCAATTTCCAAAGTCAAGGTTCCATGCATTTCGCGCCAGGATCGCACCGGATTTTACATCCATCTGCGTCCAGATATGCGGCGCGGTGCGCTGGGCTGATTCGCCGAGCACCCATTGGGCGAAGTGGGCGACGGTAAGCCTGCGAGTTCGGTTACCGCGATTTTTCAATTTTATTAATATAAATTTAACCGGTTCGTCCATATGGCAGAAGACTTTCATTTCACAATCAATCTCCTGCGATGATGCTTCAAAAACGGTGTAACCAAAACCGTGGCGGGTGACTGAAACACCCGGCGCGCCGGCGGCGCCGACGGTCGGCGACCAGAATCGGCCGGTTTGATCATCGCGAATGTAGAGCGCTTCACCGGTGGGATCGGATACGGCGTCATTGAGCCACGGCGTCAGGCGATACTCGTGTGCGTTATCAACCCAGGTGTACATGCTGCCGCGTTCAGAAACGACGGTGCCGATGCGTCTGCCAGCGATGACATTACACCACGGGGACGGTGGAAGGATATTGGGCCGCAACTGCATGACATATTCCCGCCCGTCGCGCGTAAAACCACCGATCCCGTTGAAATAACTCAAATCAGGACGCTGGCCGGGGGGCGGATCGACGTCTTTAACCCCTTGAAGAACCGGAACCAACGGCAGTGGGGTCATTGCGGCGTTGCCCGTGGCTTCACTTTGCTCAGCCATCGTGCCGGCAACATCTGACATGCTGATCGTCGCAGCCGCCTGGAGAAGGCGGCGATCTTCTTCGGCGATCAGATCACTGCGGCGTATGAAAATCCCGCCCGGTTTATCGATCCACTGCGCCCCGGGGCCCGAGGCGGCTATGGAGGTTATCGCGTCGGAGAGATTCTGGCGATAATTGGAAGCATCCTGATTCCAGATGACCAGATCGACCGAAAGCCCCTTTTGCCGCCAGTACGCATGTGCCTGAATCATCTGCCGCACCAGCGAAAGATTCTGTTCGCTGGTGACGCGAAGCAATACGATCGGCAAATCGCCGGAGATTCCCATCGCCCAAAGTCCGGACTGTCCCCGGCGGTTGGCACGTATCAGATCGGCATTGCCTTTGAACCGCGAGCGGGGATAGATCAATGCACCTGCGAGTTCGCTGAAGAGCTGAGCATCGCCGCTGCCGGCGCCGAGCTGGCGCAGCAGAATCTGGCCATGCGACCAGGCGAGTGACAGCGTGCGGTCGGTAAAGCGGCGGTCTCGATATCGGCCCGCGAGATGGCGGCATGCTTCTTCTGAATCGGCGGCGCCGACGACAATTTCAAGTGTTATGGTCTGTTCCGGCGGGATTTTAACGGCACGTCGAATGGCGATGATCGGATCCAGCACGGTGCCGTCAATACCGGAGAGGCGGCCGGTATGACGCAGCGCCGCCGGATTGCTGATGGATCGACCGCGCCCGAGAAATACATGGCGATCGGTCTGTGCTGAAAATGGGAGCGAATCATCATCGCGCACAAAAAAGCTCTGAAACATCCAGTTGGTCGGTGCACTGGCACGTCGGGGACGCCGCGAAGCAAAGACGGTTTTCATATCTTCCGCGATCTGTGTTTTGACGAACAAGTTTTCAAATGCCCGGTGGGCCAGATCAGCGGCGTGCGGTGCGAGTACCACCTCCATATAGGTGGTGAGTTCCAGCGATACGGCCTTTCTGCCGCGGTTTGTTATGGTGATGCGCCGCAACTCGACATCATCTTCGGGAGAGACGGCGACATGCATGGTCTGTTCAAGCGAACCGTCGCGCCGCTGATACTCCGCCTTGCCCTCCGAAAATGTGGCGGAATACATTTTCGGATTGCTGTTGATCGGCTGGTAGGGCAGAGTCCAGAGTTGGCCGGACTCAACATCCTTGACATAACAGAATAATCCCCAGTGATCTTCCGTGCTGTCGGCTCGCCAGCGGCTTAGCGCCAGGCCGTTCCAGATAGCTCGCCCACCCCCGCCGGCGGTCATCATGAGTTGATAACGTCCGTTGGAAAAAAGCTGCACCTGCGGTTCCGCGGGCAATGGAGTGGAAAAACTCCGCCATGCCGGCACCTCGCTGGCAACAGGTGTGCGAGCCTGCGCCACCTCCGTGGAGTGCGGAAATACAGGCTCGATACGCGGTGTGCGCTCCTGCAGCAGCAGTTCTCCCGATTTGAAGAGCGGATCGGCCGAAAATCTTTTCTGCATGGGGTGATCAAGTGTGCATGCCTCAAGCGACAGAAGCCCCATCCCGATATGGTGCGCCATGAAGGAGCGAATGATCTCAGGCCGACCGGGCTCCGGTATCCGATCGGGGGTATAGTCGATGGCTTCAAAAAGTCCGCAGCGCCCCGCCGCCCCCATTTGAGCCAGGCGGCGGAGATTTACCACTGCGGCAACAGGATTCACCAGCATGGCCAGCATGGTGGCATATGGAGCAATGACCACATCCTCGGAAAGGCGGCGGCGGTATCCAAGGCCCGGTACACCGAAGGCCTTGTACTGATAATTCATCTGGGCATCCGTCAGGTTGTAGCCTGATTCAGAGACGCCCCAGGGAATGGATCGATCGCGGCCGTAATCGATATTGCGTTCAACCGCCGCATGCATACTCTGGTGCAGAAGAGTCTGCGGATAGCTGGGCATGACGATGAGCGGCATGAGATATTCAAACATGGATCCGCTCCAGGAGAGCAGTGCCGCTTTGCCGCCGACCGAGGTCAACTGACGCCCCAGCGCAAACCAGTGTTCACGTGGAAGTTGTCCCGATACAATCGCGACGTAACTTGCCAGGCGGGCCTCGGACGCGAGGAGATCATAATAACCGTCATCCGCCTTATTCTGATCTATATTAAATCCGATGGTCATCAGCTTGCGGGTGGGGTTATACAGGAATCGGAAGTCCATATCGGCCAGATGACTGCACTGACCGCAGAGCCGATCAATCAGGCTCATCCGGGACCTGACCGCGTTGTACGCCTTATTGGCTGCGGCACTGATGAGCTGATATCGGTCCCGCGACGTATCATCGTTGCAGTGATCCATGAGATTTTGCAACTCGGAGGTGATGGCGCCCAATTGCGAATGCATGTCCTGCAGGCTGCTACGCGGCGAAATGGATTCCAGACGCACCACGGCGGGCAGCGAGTCCGGGGGCAGCGCAGCCTTGAGAGTCTCCAGTTGTTCCGGCGCCCACGCCAGCCAAGGCATCAGTTCACACATCTCATCCGCTGCATCATGGATCAGGGCCTGCGCTGCGGTGGCGTACCAGGACGCATCGGCATCTGCAGTTACCGCTGAAACCGACTTTTGGAGAGAATCAACGGACTGCCGCAACACTTTCACCGCCCGCCATATGGCGGCAGCGTTGGTCGGACTGACGTGATTGGCGGCACTGATCCAGTCGTCGATCTCATCAAGAGCGCTGAACACCGCGCTTTTGCCGGACGCATCGGATATTTTTATTATTTCAACCGCTTCGCGGAGTGCGTCGAGTGTATCTTGAAGTCCGTTAAAGCCTTCGGGCGATTGAATCGGCTCGCGCAGGATGCCTATCAAACCGGATCGGAGTACGAACAGATGTCCGGCCAGGTTTCCGCTGTCGACGGTTGACACGTAGCGCGGATGAAGCGGCTCCAACGATTGGGTGTCATACCAGTTCAGGAAATGCCCGCGATAACGGGTAAGCTTTTCCAGCGTGTCAAAGGTGCGAGCGGTGCGATCGAGCATTTTTCGCTGCGTGATCCAACCAAAGTCAAATGCAGCGAGATTTGCCAGCAGGGCCAGGCCGATATTGGTCGGGCTGGTTCTGGGTGCGACGGTTAATTGCGGAATCTCCTGAACATTGTCAGGGGGGAGAAAATGGGTCTTTTCATCCACAAACTCTTCAAAGTAACGCCACGTCTTGCGGGCCATCGTCCGGAGAAATTTGATATCCGCGGATGATAATGGAGGTGTCTGCTCCCGAATGGGCCGGGAAAGTAACCAGGCAATAAATGGAGCCGTCAACCAGATCAGGATCAGCGGTAGTGCAGCCGGAATCGTACCGGGCCGCTCCGAGACGACAAGTACCGCAGCCGCCATGGCAAAGAGAATTGCACCGCTGAATGCCCGCAGAAACGGGGCCAGATCGGTCGATCCGGTTTTCAGCACGTGTCGACTTGTCTGCCACTGAAGGCGATGATGGCCGGAAATCAGAAGCCGGTAAAGGCTGCGCGCAATCGCATCAAGATTGGTGAGCGCCTCGACCGGGAGCATCATGAGTCCGACTGCGGATTGACCCAGAATTTTTAACAACCGCCATGCGGAATCGTGCAGGTGCATTCCCCAGGTAACGCTCTTGCCTTTGGTGATGGCGGAAAATACCCCGGCCAGAATTGTGGGGGCAATGACCAGAGCCACCAGCCAAAGCGTCGCCCCAGACGGATCTGTGGTAAGGGTCCAGGCGATCAGGAACATGGCAAGAGTGGCAGCCGGTACCAGACTGCGCCGAAGATTATCGAAGAGTTTCCATCGGGCCAGCGCATTTACCCGGACGAGGGTCTTCCCCGCGACCCCCGCAGGCATAAAGCCCACCACCCACGGCAAAAGTTGCCAGTCACCTCGCACCCAGCGGTGGCGGCGTCGAAGTTCGGCCAGAATGGTGGGCGGATGATCTTCCAGCACCATGATATCGCTGACCAACCCCGCACGCGTCAACGAACCTTCAAGCAGGTCGTGGCTCAGGACGATATTTTCCGGTACTCGCCCGGCCAGAAGTTTGTGGAATGATTCCACATCAATAATTCCCTTGCCGATGAACGATCCTTCGCCGAATAAATCCTGATAAACATCAGAGACGGCGCGCGTGTAGGGGTCAATTCCCGGTTCGCCGCTGAAGAGTCGGGCGAAAAGCGATTCGCGGGAGGACGTAAGGGTTGTGCTGACTCGCGGTTGAAGGATGGTGTATCCCCGGATTACCCTGCGACGGCGCGGATCATAGATGGGCCGGTTGAGGAGATGGGAGGCAGTACCGATCATTTCAGCGGCGGTACCGCTGGGAAGTTGTGTATCCGCATCGAGTGTAAGGATGAACTTCCATTGAGCCATGCGATCAGCAGCCGCGATTACCTTGACGAACGCATCAGCATTTTTCTCAACGATGAGGTTTATGAAGTCCTCAAGCTTTCCACGCTTACGCTCCCGCCCCATCCAAACATTTTCCGATGCATTCCATGTCCGCGGCCGGTGGAAGAGGCAGAACGGCTGATCATCCGGGCGACCGTAGCGACGATTGAGCGTATCGATTTTTTCGATCATCTGCCCGAGGAGTTTGTCATCGTCCGGATGAGTCTCTTGGGTGTGGTCGACAAAATCGGATAGGACGGCAAAGGAAAGATGCGGATCCCGATTGGCCAGATATTTGATCTCCAATGATTCCGCGAGTTCGGCAATTTCTGCCGCGTCGGTAATAAGACACGGTATGACCACACACGTGCTGTGCTGCGGATCAATTCCCGATTCGTAATCAAGACGCGGAAGGATTTTCGGACTGATGACCCGGGTATAGAAATAGTTGGAGACGGAAACGGCACATTGCCCCGCGACCATCGCCATCGCCGCCGACACGGCAACGGCGGCCCCGATCGGCAGGGACATCATAAATCCAACCCACCACGCCGCTGTGATCGCCGCTGCGATGACGACCACGGGAAGAAGATAAAAGAACAGCGCGGCGCGTCGGGCAATCCGGCTCAGCAACTCAGAAACGCGGGGGCGAAGGCGCAGTCTGCGTTCAAGCTGCCGAAGGCCGTCATCAAGCAGATACCAGCCGACGTGAGATTGAACCATGCCCATGAGAGTGTCCGCGTTACTGCTGCGCGCCATCTCGATCACGGCCTCGGCCACCCGGTGCTCGGCTATTGATGCTCGCCGGGCGAGTTGCTCCACCATATGGCGGGCCCGATCGCGCGTGGCGAAGTCGCATTTGGCATAAATTTGGGCGGGGTCCTGCCGCAGAACATGCTCAACCATGCTGTGGCGTTCAACAAATTTCCCCCAGTCGGTGGCATCCAGAAACCGGAAACTGGCAAAGCAATTGCCCATGGATACCTGATCAGCGGCCTGGCGCTGGCTTTCCAAGACGACCATACGTTCAGGGGTTTCACTTTTACGTGCCAGCGATTGCGACATCCATTCGAGCACCACATGCAGCGATGCATGCTGGCCATGAAGGCGCCGCATGAATTCAGCAACAAACGCACTCTCCAGCGGCGGCTGCGATTCGACCAGCCCTGAGAGGGTGACAATCACCTGATCCGGTCCCGCCTCGGCGGCTGCAATGAGGCGATCGGCCCATATATTGGCAAGATTTCGCTCCTTGCGGGCGTCATAGATCATGCCGGAAACCCGGCGCAGATTTTCAATTAAACCGACTCGCAACATGATCGGCGCGGCCCAGAGTTCACCGAGGCTCAGCGCCGAGGCTTGCTGATATGAGAAAATAAAACGATCCAGCGCTTCGATGTCCACCCGACCGTCAAGATGGCTGATCAATTTGAGCATCATGTCGAAGATGCGCGGGACGGGTGGATCACCATTGATATGGGGTAACTGCCTGCAGTAACGGCGTGGAAAATGCTCTTTGATGAGATGCAACTGTTCCTGCACGACGTAAAAATTGTCAATCAGCCATTCTGATGCCGGCGATATGGCTTGATGACGCGCCGCCGCATCGGTGATGAGATCGTGGGTGCGTGTAATAACATTTTCATTTTCATGCACGCGCAGCAGCAATCGGTCGGACGATGAGCCGTCCGCAACGGAATGATTCTGCCCCATCTTAAAGGCGAGATCTCCGAGTTGTTCGATGGCCAGCAGTGGCAGGCGAAGGGGCTCTTCGCGCAATTCCGCTGATTTTTCGCGGTTTAGAAACCACTTCCAACGGCTCGATTGAAATTCGGTTTTCGTAGTCTCCAACTTAAGCCACCTTCCATGGGAGTCTGGCGCTGCGATGGTCTCCTTGCAGGAAGCCAACGGGACAATGAACACAAAGCAGCCTATCGGTACCAGTTTATTTTTTGCCCGCCCGGCCGGTGTTGTCAAACGGTGGTCGCCGGAATCCGACTGACCGCATCCGCGGCGCGCCTGTGAGCACCACGAGGGTTTCACCGACGGGCCCACAGTGCGAGTATGCATGCTTTTGCCGCCGATGGCAAGGGCGCTCTGAGCTCGGCCATCAAAATGCCTCTGGGGCCGATCCATACATGACTGTTGAATTAATATATTGCAATTGCAGAAGATGATGGCGATAAAAAAAAGGCCCGGGCAGCGATGCCCGGGCCTGGAGAATTTTCAGAATATTAAATATCTGGGGGATCGATCAATTCATCCGCCGACGCGGCCGGAGGAATTTGAACGCTCCGATACCCAGCAGGCCTGCCGACGCCAACAGGAAGGTGTTGGGAAGCGGAGTTGGAGTCGGGCTGCCGCTAGGAGTGGTAAGAAAGCGAATATACTGTAGCTTGCTCGGCGAGGCGTGGATGTAGGGAACCGTCAGTTCCGACGCCAAATCAGCCGGGTTGTACGAAAATCCATTGTCCTTGAGGAACGTGCCGGAGAGTTCGAAGGTATAGCTGACGTTGTAGTCCCAGCCGGAATAGCTGGAGCTTGATGCCACTTCGACCCCTTTGGAATTAACTTTCCCCGCCGGTGAGTTTGGGGTTGCACCATTCTTGCCAAACAGGCCTGCCGCGCCAGCGGAATCCTTGAACAGATTGTAGTTGTATCCCATGGATGTTTGGGCCGCGAGAACATCGCTTAGTGAGCCCGTGGTCAACTGGGCATCATCTTGGCTGTTTCCGTAGCTGGCGTTGAAGCCGTCGGAAGTCAGGGCATCGAATGCAGTACTGCTGTTGGTGTTCGGGCCGTTGGTGCCCGGACCACCTGCTGGACCACCGGGACCACCGGGATTACCGGGACCACCGGGGCCACCGGGACCACCGGGGCCACCGGGACCACCGGGACCACCGGGACCACCGGGGCCACCGGGACCACCGGGACCGCCGGGACCGCCCGCTCCGGGGGCACTGTATCCGCCACCGCTCACATAGTCCATGACGCCACTGAATATGGTGGATCCGGACCTGTTCTTAACGGTAAAGTCGGCGCCATCGCTGCCGAGCAAATCATTGAGCGTGTGCCCGTTGTTCCCGTTACGATTCCAGCCGATGGCATGGCTTCCATAACTGTTGTCCACAATCGACTCGGGCACATTCAGGCCGACGTACAAATTACCGGACGCACCCTTCGCCACATAAAGCTGGGCGTTTTGCGTTAACGGTGTCGTTGTCGTACTGCCGGGCCCGCTGACCACCATGGCAAGTGAAAGGGGAATTTCATATTGGTAATCGGTCGGGTTGATGTACCCATTTACCGTGGGAGCGGCCTGAACCGCACCCGTTGCTGCAACCGACGCCAATCCTGCCAACATTGCTGCGCAAACGGCAGCACGCTTGTTCTCGACCATTTCTGGCCTCCTTACAAAAAGTTTTCCTGAGACTACCTGCTCACTCTCGGGGGAAACGCTTCCCTCGTTACAGTTTTTAGCGGATGTTCCATCAGAATTTGATGCTTCGCAGGGCCATATGAGGCCGTAAAATCAACGGTTTTTGCGTCTCGACG